>NZ_QWFB01000026.1:0-491461 GCF_003576205.1 Achromobacter sp. K91
AGATGTGTATAAGAGACAGGCTTTGGGGCGCTGCCTGGCCTCCCCGGCCAGGCAGCGCCCCAAAGCCCTCCGGCCCCAAACCGGAGGGCTTTGTTTTTGACGTTTCGATATTTAATTAAGTCGAATTGACGTTACATACGGCCGATTCGACTATTTAGTCTCTACACATCGACAGCGACCGCGCATAGGATGAGCTCACCCTCTCCCCCATCCATGCAGGAGCCGCACCATGACCACCGCCTCTCCCCGGCCCGTCGTACTTCTGGGCGCCGGAAAAATCGGTTTCGCCATTGCCCTGATGCTGGAACGCAGCGGCGGCTATTCGGTACTGGTAGCCGACCAGGATCCCGAACGGCTGCGCATCGTGGCCGAACTGGGTTGTGAAACCCGTCAGATTTCCGGCGACGACTCCGTGGCGCAATGCATCGAGGGGCGTTACGCGGTCATCAACGCGCTGCCTTTTCACCGCGCCGCCGCGGTGGCCGGCCTGTGCGCCAAGGCGGGGGTGCACTACTTCGACCTGACCGAAGACGTGGCCAGCACGCACGCCATCCAGGCGCTGGCGGAAGACGCCCGCAGCGTGCTGATGCCGCAATGCGGCCTGGCCCCGGGTTTCATCGGCGTGGTCGGCAACGCGCTGGCGCGCCGCTTCGATACCCTGCTGGATCTGCGCATGCGCGTGGGCGCCCTGCCGCGCTATCCCTCCAACAGCCTGCGCTACAACCTGACCTGGAGCACCGAGGGACTGATCAACGAGTACTGCAATCCCTGCGAGGCCATCGTCGACGGCCAACTGACCAGCGTGCCCGCGCTGGAAGGCTACGAGACCTTCGCGCTGGACGGCGTGGAGTACGAAGCCTTCAACACGTCCGGCGGACTGGGCACCCTGCCCGCCACCTTGCGTGGCCGCGCCCGCAACGTGGACTACAAATCGGTGCGCTACCCGGGCCACTGCAGCATCATGAAATTGCTGCTCAACGACTTGCGCTTGCGGGACCGCCGCGACCTGCTCAAGGAAATTTTCGAAGCCGCCATTCCCACGACCGAACAGGACGTAATCGTGATCCAGGCTTCGGCATCGGGCCGCCGCCATGGCCGGCTGGAAGAGGAGTCCTACCCCATCCGCATCTTCGGCGCGGACGTCGACGGCCATCGCCTGAGCGCGATCCAGCTGTCCACCGCCGCCGGCATCTGCGCCGCGCTGGATCTGGTGGCGCAGGGCGCATTGCCGCAACGCGGGTTCGTCGGGCAGGAAGCCATCGATCTGGATGCGTTCATCAACAACCGCTTTGGCCGCGTGTACGCGGGCAAGCCGCTGGCGCTGGCGGGCAGCGGCGCCATGGCCGACCGCTGAACCACGACGCGCCCTCATGCGTCCTGCCCCGCGAGAGCGCAGGACGCTAGCTCCAGCCTTCCAGCCGCAGCGTCGCGCGCACCAGGCGCTGCTCTTCCTGCTCGATATCGGCCAGGCTCTGGCGCACGCTGTCCACGTGGTCCGCGGCCGCCTTGCGCGCCTGCTCCGGCTGGCGCGCCGTCACGGCGTTGAACAGCCGCGTGTGCTGCCGGTCGATCTGGCGTTTCTCGGGTTGGCGGTGGTACAGGTTGTTGACGCAGGCGAAGACCGAGCCCAGCAGCAAGTCCGTCAGCGATTGCAGCGTGTGCACCAGCACCGAATTGTGCGAAGCCTCGCAGATGGCCAGGTGAAAGGCATGGTCCAGATGCGCGTGCGTCGCCGTGTCGGTGGCCGTGCCCTGCGCCGCCACCATTTCGTCATAACGGCGGCGGATCATGATGAAATCCGCCTCGGTGCCGCGTATGGCCGCCAGCCGGGCAGACTCGGCTTCCAGCAGCGAACGCACTTCCAGCAGGTCGTAGAGCGTGCGCGGCTGCGAATTGAACAGGTGCATCAGCGGACCGGCATCCACCTTGGATATGTGCGCCACATACGAACCCTTGCCTTGCGCGGTGTGGATGATCTCGCGCGCGCGCAAGAGCTTGAGCCCTTCGCGTAGGGCCGTGCGCGACACGCCCAGCTTCTCGGTCAGACGCCGTTCGGAAGGCAGCGCCTGGCCGGCCTTCAGCACGCCGTCCAGGATCAGGCGTTCGATCCGTTCGGCGACCTCGTCCGCCACCTGGCGAGGCTTTTCTTCAGTTTCCGCGTACATGCACTCTCCGCACCAGTGGTATGACCAAGCGCATCCCCGATCGGACCTCTTGCATCACACCCCCGTAAGTAGCTGATATAAAACCATAAAAATTACGGCTTTGCCCATACGGCAGTGCACAAACTGGTATGACCAGTGGGTTTTGATATGGACATTGCGGCAGGCGCGAACGATGATGTCGAGACCAGATACGCCCGGCGCGCGGCGTCGGCCAGTCCCTTACCGCTAGAGAACCGCATGACTCAACGCATCCAGCACCACGGCCTGCAAGTGGCGGCCAATCTCAATCAATTCATCGAACAGGAAGCCCTGCCCGGCACCGGCCTGGATGCCGAAGGCTTCTGGCAAGGCTTCGCGGCCCTGGTGGACGACCTGGCTCCGAAGAACCGCGCGTTGCTGGCCGAACGCGACCGCCTGCAGGCCGAGCTCGACGCATGGCACCGCGCCCACCCCGGCCCCATCGCCGATCCGGCCGCCTACCGCAAATTCCTGGAAGGCATCGGCTACCTGCTGCCGCAGCCGGCCAGTGTGCGCGCCACCACCGACAACGTCGACACCGAGATTTCGCAGCAGGCCGGCCCGCAGCTGGTCGTGCCCATGTCCAACTCGCGCTACGCGCTGAACGCCGCCAACGCGCGCTGGGGCAGCCTGTACGACGCGCTCTACGGCACCGACGCCATCCCCGCCACGCCCGGCGACACGGGCCGCGGCTACAACCCGGAACGCGGCGCCGCCGTCATCGCCCGCGCCCGCGCCTTCCTGGACACCGCCGCCCCGCTGGCCCAGGGCTCGCATGCCGACGCCCGCGGCTACACCGTGGAAAGCGGTCAACTGCGCGTGGCGCTGGCCAATGGCTCGACCGGCCTGAAGAATCCCGCGCAATTGGCCGGCTACCAGGGCGAGGCCTCCGCGCCTACGGCCATCCTGCTCAAGAACAACGGCCTGCACTTCGAAATCCAGATCGACCGCAGCCACAGCATCGGCGCCACCGACGCCGCAGGCGTCAAGGACGTGCTGGTGGAAGCCGCGCTCACCACCATCATGGACTGCGAGGATTCCGTCGCCGCCGTGGATGCCGAGGACAAGGTCCATATCTACCGCAACTGGCTCGGCCTGATGAAGGGCGACCTGACCGAAGAGGTCACCAAGGGCGGCAAGACCTTCACCCGCAAGCTCAACGCCGACCGCGACTACACGCGTCCCGACGGTTCGCCGCTGACCCTGCATGGCCGTTCGCTCATGTTCGTGCGCAACGTCGGCCACCTGATGACCAACCCGGCCATCCTGGACCGCGAGGGCCGCGAAATCCCCGAAGGCATCCTGGACGCCGTGGTCACCAGCCTGGCCGCGCTGCAGGACCGCAAGCACAAGCTGAATTCGCGCACCGGTTCCGTCTACATCGTGAAGCCGAAGATGCACGGCCCCGTCGAAGCCGCCTTCGCCAGCGAACTGTTCGACCGCGTCGAAGACCTGCTCAAGCTGCCGCGCAACACCCTGAAAATGGGCATCATGGACGAAGAGCGCCGCACCAGCATCAACCTCAAGGCGTGCATCGAGGCCGCCGCCGCGCGCGTGGCCTTCATCAACACCGGCTTCCTGGACCGCACCGGCGACGAAATGCACTCCAGCATGGAAGCCGGCCCGATGCTGCGCAAGGGCGACATGAAGTCCACCGCCTGGATCACCGCCTACGAGCGCAACAACGTGCTGGTCGGCCTGGATGCCGGCCTGCGCGGCCGCGCCCAGATCGGCAAGGGCATGTGGGCCATGCCGGACCTGATGGCCGCCATGCTGGAACAGAAGATCGCCCATCCCAAGGCCGGTGCCAACACCGCCTGGGTGCCTTCGCCCACCGCAGCCACGCTGCACGCGTTGCACTACCACCAGATCGACGTGCAGGCGGTGCAGCAGGAGCTGGAACGCACCAAGCTCGACAGCGTGCGCGATGACCTGCTGGGCGGCCTGCTGACGGTGCCGGTCGGCGATCCGTCCAAGTGGTCCGCGCAGGACATCCAGCAGGAGCTCGACAACAACGTGCAGGGCATCCTGGGCTACGTGGTGCGCTGGATCGACCAGGGCGTGGGCTGCTCCAAGGTGCCGGACATCCACAACGTCGGCCTGATGGAAGACCGCGCCACGCTGCGCATCTCCAGCCAGCACATCGCCAACTGGCTGCGCCACGGCGTGACCAACCGCGAGCAGGTCATGGAAACCTTCAAGCGCATGGCCAAGGTGGTCGACGGCCAAAACGCGGGCGATACGCTCTACCGCCCGATGGCCGGCAACTTCGACACCTCGCTGGCATTCAAGGCTGCCTGCGCGCTGGTGTTCGAAGGCCTGACCCAGCCCAACGGCTACACCGAGCCGCTGCTGCACAAGTACCGCCTGGAGTTCAAGGCCAACCAGGCCTGATCCCGGCGCGCTTTTGCCGCAACAAGACCGGACAGCCTGGCTGTCCGGTTTTTTTTCGGGGCGCGACCCTGAAAAAAGCCAGATCAATTTCGCACGGTCGTGCTAAATTTGCCGCATGACTGCCAAAACCGAGAAAAGCGAGCTGACCTTCGCGGCCATTGTGGACGCGGCCCTGGACATGGCTGCGGCGCAAGGCATGGAGAGCCTGTCGCTCGGCCAGGTGGCCAAGCGCCTGGGCATCAGCAAGAGCGGCGTGTTCTCGCGCGTGGGCTCGCTGGAAGCCCTGCAGCAGGCGGTGCTGGACGAATACGACCGGCGCTTCCTTGAAGCCGTGTTCACCCCGGCCCTGGCCCATCCCCGCGGCCTGCCGCGGCTCAACGCCCTGGTCTCGCTCTGGATCGAGCGCGCCAGCAATGTCGAAACGCTGACGGGCTGCATCTACGTGGCCGGCGCCTTCGAATATGACGACGTGGAATCGCCGCTGCGCTCGGTGCTGGAGGGCAATCTACGGCGCTGGCGCGGCGCCATGTTGCGCACGGTCAACCAGGCGCTCGAAGCCGGCCACGTCAGGCCGGACACGGATCCCGAGCAGCTCGTATTCGAGGTCTACAGCCTGATGATCGGGCTGATGCACGATGCCCGCTTCCTGCGGGATCCCAAGGCTCCCCAGCGCGTGCGGGCGGCCTATGAACGATTGATTTCCACCTACCGCAGTTTCAAGTACCTCGAGTAGCCGTATTTCCAGCGCCGGCCCGTGCCGGCAATTCTTTACTTTAATTTCGCACGGCCGTGCGAAATTTTCCAGGAGCCTGACATGTGGATCGTTATCGCAGTGATCGCCGTTTCAGCCGGGGGCAGCGTCTGGCTGCAGTGGCGCGAGCTGCTCAAGCAGTTACCAGACCGCGCCGAGCATCTGGTACTTTTCTAGAAAGACATGGCCATCCCGTTCTATATTTCGAGTTCGCCTGTCCCGAACGTCGTCATGCCGCGCTCCAATCATCTACTGATCATCGATCCGCAGAATGACTTCTGCGACCTGCCCGAGTCGTACCTGCCCACGGATCCCGTGACGGGCGCCGCGCACGCGCCCGCCCTGCCTGTGGCCGGCGCCCACGCCGACATGCAGCGGCTCGCGCACTTCATCGACACGACCGCGCCCGCGCTTACCTCGATCACGGTGACGCTGGATTCGCACCACCGCCTGGACATCGCCCATCCGACCTTCTGGTCCACCGGCGACGGCCAGCCCGTGGCGCCGTACACGCAGATCACGGCGGCACAGCTGCGCGCGGGCGATTTCCGGCCCCGCCACGACGACGACCTGCCGCGTACCCTGTCGTACCTGGACGAACTCGAGGCGCGCGGCCGCTACACGCTGATGGTGTGGCCGCTGCATTGCGAAATCGGCACCTGGGGCCATAACGTGCATGCGGACGTGCGCGCGGCCTACAGCCGTTGGGAAGACGAGCGCCAGTTCATCGTGCGCAAGGTGCCCAAGGGCATGAACCCCTGGACCGAACACTACAGCGCGCTGATGGCCGAAGTCCCTGATGCCGACGATCCGCGCAGCCAGCTCAACCGCAGCCTGCTCGATTCGCTGGACCGCGCCGAACTCATCCTGATCGCCGGCCAGGCCGGCAGCCATTGCGTCAAGGCCACTGTCGAACACCTGGCCGAGCACCTGCCCGGCCGCGACCTGTCGCGCCTGGTGTTGCTGACGGACTGCATGAGCCCCGTTGCGGGCTTCGAAGACGCACAGGCAACCTTCCAGCAACGCATGCGCGACCTGGGTATCCAGGCGCGCACCAGCGTCGACATGGCGCGGGCGCTGCTCGCGGCCTGATCCCGCCGCGCAAAACACAACGGCCGCCTGCTTGCGCATGGCGGCCGTGGTTGATGGGCTGCGTGGAGCGGGAACGCTCAGGCGCCGCCGCCGTGCTTGCCGTCGCACTCCACGTACAGCGCGCCGATGGCCTCGCACAATGCCGCGGGCTGTTGGAACAGGCGCGCCACCAGTATGCAACCTTGCACCGTGGCGAACACCGCGCGGCCAGCCGCCTCCGGCGTGCCAGAGAACTTCATCGTGCCCTGCGCCGCCCCTTCGGCCAGCACGCGTGCCAACCAGGCTTCGTGCGCGCGGAAGAATCCTTGCAATGCGCCACGCACGCGTTCGGGCAGCGAATTGACCTCGGCCGCCAGCATGCCGGCCAGACAGAGCTCGCCCGACCCGCAGGCGCGCGATTCCATCATCGACAGATATTGGTCGAGCTGCGCTTGCGCCGGCAGCGACGTGTCGATCCCGCGCATCGCGGCCAGCGCGCGCGCGCTGTAGGCTTCGACCGCCTCGTAGAGCAAGTCGTCCTTGCCCGGAAAGTAATAGTGGATGCTGGACGTCTTTACGCCCACGTGCTCAGCCAGGTCGCGGTAGCTGAAGCCGTTGCATCCGCGCGTGCGGATCAGCTTCTCGGCGTGCGCCAGAAGCTGTTCGCGAGTGGTGTTGGAAGTAGGAGTGTCCATGGCTGAATATTACCTACTAATAGGTTGATTCGTCATCGGTTCCGGCAGCGTTGCCACTGCTCCAAAACCCTTGCGGACCCCGGCCGGGAATCATCCCGCCCCCCGGGATCCGCATGTACCGGCATGAAACTCAGCCTTGCACGGGCGGGTAGTCCAGCTCACCGCTGTCGGTCAGGCCATGCGCGCGGGCGGCGGCCAATTCCTGCTGCACTTGCTTGCGGCTCTTGTCGCCGACCGAGGCAAACATCGTGGCGGCGTAGCCTTCTTCGCCCGACACCAGCTCGCCATTGGCGCGCGCTTCGGCCAGTTCCTGCTGCACCTGGGCGCGGGTCACCGTGCTTTCCGTGTTCAGGGGAGGCGGATAGTCCAGTTCGCCGGCTTGGGCGGCGCCGATGAAGGAAGCGGACAGGATCAGGGCGGATACGAGGGTCTTCATGGTTGATCTCCAGTAAGGATCAGGTGCTGCATCAGGGTTTCGATGGAGCTATCTACTTATAGATAGATATCGAGGGAAAAAAACTCAGCCTTGCACGGGCGGGTAAGCCAGTTCGGCGCTGTCGGTCAGGCCTTGGGCGCGGGCGGCGGCCAGTTCCTTCTGGACCTGGGCGCGGCTCTTGTCGCCAGAGGCGGCAAAGATCGTGGCGGCGTAGCCTTCTTCGCCAGACACCAGTTCGCCATTGGCGCGGGCCTGGGCCAGCTCTTGCTGCACTTGGGCGCGGGTCACCGTGCTTTCGGTGTTCAGGGCAGGCGGATAGTCCAGCTCGCCGGCTTGGGCGGCGCCAATGAAGGAAGCGGACAGGATCAGGGCGGATACGAGGGTCTTCATGGTTGATCTCCAGATAACGATTGCGTAGCGGTTCGAAAAACTATCTACTTATAGGTAGACAAGAAGGGAAATAAAAAAAGCGGTCCTACTGTATTTCTGGTTTCGACGTCGGCGGGTGTTTGGTTTGCTGCGTCGATGGATGAATCTTATCTACTACTAGGTAGATAGCGCAAGGGGGTTTTGTGAAACAAAATAATTCCAGCAACACCAGGACTTCGCCTCACCTATGCCGGAATGGCGCCCCATCCGCGAGTCGGCCTCTCGAACGCGTCGGCCCACACTACCGCCAGGGGCAACAAAAAACCCGGTAAATCAGGAATTTACCGGGTTCTTGTTGAAGTCTGATGCCGGGCTGTGGCTTAGAACGGAATATCGTCGTCCATATCCGCCAGATTAGCGCCGCTGCTGGCCGGAGCCGCGGCGGGAGCCGGGCGCTGTTGCGGGGCCGGGCGTTGGGCCGGGGCGCGCTGCTGCTGCGGGCGCGAAGGCGCGTCGTCGTAGCCGCCACCGCCGCCGAAGCTTGCGCCACCGCCGCCGCCGTCTTCGCGGCCGCCCAGCATCTGCATCTGGTCGGCAACGATTTCGGTGCTGTAGCGGTCAGCGCCGGTGTCCTTGTCTTGCCACTTGCGCGTCTTCAGGCGGCCTTCGATGTAGACCGAGCGGCCCTTCTTCAGGTACTCGCCGGCGATTTCAGCCAGGCGGTTGTACATGACGACGCGGTGCCATTCCGTTTCTTCGCGGCGTTCGCCCGAAGCCTTGTCTTTCCAGGTGGAGGTGGTGGCAATGGACATATTGCAGATTGCCGCCCCTTCGGGGCTGTAGCGGACTTCCGGGTCGCGTCCCAGATTGCCCACGAGTATGACTTTGTTAACCGATGCCATGCCGTTGTCCCTCTGTTGTTGACAGCCTGCGTGTGCGTTGCCGCGGACGCGCCGGCAACAACATAAAAGCGATGATGTTGAAGACCGGCTTCATGAAACACGCCGGTCACCGCAACGATGACCGGCGACGCCGGGTTGAACCCTGAGTGAAGCCCTGATTTGATGCGTATTATCGACGAAAAGCGCCCGCCGCGCCAAACCAGGATGTGACAAAGCCGTCCACCCCAGCCATGGAATTTTCGCGTCTGTTGGGCGCTTTTCGGGGTGGGATCCCGACTTTTCAGCCGGCCCGCGCCGATGCCTGGCGGTCCGGTTCGGGCAGCGGCCGCAGCGCCCAGGTCACCGCCAGCCAGATCGCCGACAGGGCGGCGGCGGCGATGAAAACGGCGCTGGAACCGGAATGCGAGGCCAGCCAGCCGCCCAGCGCGCCGCCCGCGAACAGGCCGGCGGCCTGGGCGGTGTTGTAGAAGCCCAGCGCCAAGCCCTTGTAGGCCTGCGGCGCGACCCGCGACACCAGCGACGGCTGCAGGGCTTCCAGCACATTGAAGGCCACGAAGAAGCCCGTCAGGGCGGCTGCCAGGGTGTAGAAGCCATGGCTGGCCGCGGGCAGCAAGGCGCACACCAGCGCCAGCCCGGCCACGGCGGCGCGCAGGGCGCCGCGATGGGCGCGGCGCTTTTCGGCGACGAACACCACCGGCACCATCAGCACGAAGGAAACCAGGATGACCGGCAGATAGACCTTCCAGAGCTCGCGCGCGTCCAGGCCGCCCACCTTCGCCAGCAGGGCCGGCACCACGACAAACAGCGCCACCTGGATCAGGTGCAGGACAAAAACGCCGAAATTCAGGCGCAGCAGGTCGCTGTGGGTCAGGACTTCGCGCGGCCGGGCGGCCTGCATGGTGCGGGCCTGGGTCAGCGGCACCACGGGCACCACCCAGCCGGCCACGGCCAGGCAGATCACGCCCAGACAGGCGATGGTCCAGAACAGGCCGGACAGGCCCCACCAGCCCACCAGCACGGGCGACAGCACCAGCGACACGGCGAAGGACAGGCCGATCGACCCGCCTACCATGGCCATGGCCCGGGTGCGGACCTCGTCGCGGGTGGAATCCGCCAGCCAGGCAGTGACGGCCGCGGAAATCGCCCCGGCGCCCTGGATGGCGCGGCCGATGGTGATCCAGTACACGTCGGACGCCTGTGCACAGACGATGCTGCCCGCCACGAACAGCAGCAGGCCGAACAGCACCACGGGGCGCCGGCCCCAGCGGTCGGACGCCAGGCCGAAGGGAATCTGCATGAAGGCCTGGGTCAGGCCGTACATGCCCAGCGCCAGGCCGACGCGGGCCGGATCGTCCCCGCCCGGCATGCCGGCGGCGGCCACGGCGAAGACGGGCAGCAACAGGAACAGCCCCAGCATCCGCGCGGCGAACAGTCCGGCCAGCGCCACGCTGGCGCGGCGTTCGGACGGGGTCAATTTCAGTTTTTTATCTGCCTGCATGCGAAAAATTCAACGATGACTAGGACTCGCCCGCGCGCGTGGATGTCACACGCTCACGGTCTGATCTGGCGGTGCGGCGCCGCCCCCCGGGTCTATCCAGGCTGGAGTACTGCCCCGAACGCAGGGGGATTCGGCGCGCTATAGTACCAAGTTGGCCTTTGAAACCGCTTAAAAGAGCCCGATGGACGTGACAATACGCATTCGGGGTGCGCGCACCCACAATCTCAAGAACGTCTCGCTCGACCTGCCACGCCACAAGCTGGTGGTCGTCACCGGCTTGTCCGGCTCGGGCAAATCGTCGCTGGCCTTCGACACGCTGTACGCGGAAGGCCAACGCCGCTACGTGGAAAGCCTGTCCGCCTACGCCCGCCAGTTCCTGCAGCTGATGGACAAGCCGGACGTGGACCTGATCGAGGGCCTGTCCCCGGCCATCTCCATCGAACAGAAGGCCGCGGGCCACAACCCCCGCTCCACCGTCGGCACCATCACCGAGATCCACGACTACCTGCGCCTCCTGTACGCGCGGGTCGGTACGCCCTATTGCCCTGACCACGGCCTGCCATTACAGGCGCAAAGCGTCAGCCAGATGGTGGACGCGGTGCTGTCCTGGACGCCCGAAACCCGGCTGGCGGTACTGGCGCCCATAGCCCGCGGCAAGAAAGGCAGTTTCGAGGACGAATGCGCCAGCCTGCAGGCGCAGGGCTACGTGCGTCTGCGCGTGGACGGCCAGCTGACCGAAATCGACGGCATGGCGCCGCTGAAGAAGACCGAGAAGCACGACATCGACGTCGTCATCGACCGGCTGCGCATCAAGCCTGAAAGCAAGCAGCGCCTGGCGGAAAGCTTCGAGACCGCGTTGCAGCTGGCCGAGGGCCGCGCCCTGGCGCTGGACATGGACAGCGGCCGCGAACAGGTCTTCTCCAGCCGCTACGCCTGCCCGGTGTGCAGCCACAGCCTGCCCGAGCTGGAGCCGCGCTTGTTCAGCTTCAACAATCCCATGGGCGCCTGCCCCAGTTGCGATGGCATCGGCCAGGTCGGCTTCTTCGACCCCAAGCGCGTGGTCGCCTTCCCGGAGCTGAGCCTGGCGGCCGGCGCCATCCGCGGCTGGGACCGCCGCAACGCCTTCACGCATTCGCTCTTGACCAGCCTGGCGGCGCACTATGAATTCGACATCGAAGCGCCCTTCGAGGAACTGCCCGAGGCGTTGCGCGACAAGGTGCTGTACGGCTCCGGCGACGAAGAGATCTCGTTCCTCTACCTGAACGAAAAAGGCCGCAGCACGGTCAAGCGCCATACATTCGAAGGCGTGATCCCGAACCTGGAGCGCCGCTGGCGCGAAACCGATTCGGCCACCGTGCGCGAAGAGCTCGGCAAGTACCGCAACATCAAGACCTGCCCGGACTGCGGCGGCTCGCGCCTGCGGCCCGAGGCCCGCAACGTGCTGATCGGCCAGGATCCGCGCGGCGGCGAACGCCACGGCCAGGCCATCTACGAGGTCGAGGCCATGCCGCTGTCGACCTGCCTTACCTGGTTCCGCGACCTGAGCCTGACGGGCGCCAAGCAGGAGATCGCGCAACGCATCGTGCGCGAGATCGAGGCGCGCCTGAGCTTCCTGAACAACGTCGGCCTGAACTATCTGTCGCTGGACCGCAGCGCCGATACCATCTCGGGCGGCGAGGCGCAGCGCATCCGCCTGGCCAGCCAGATCGGCTCGGGCCTGACCGGCGTGATGTACGTGCTGGACGAGCCCTCCATCGGCCTGCACCAGCGCGACAACGACCGCCTCATCGGCACCCTGCAGCACCTGCGCGACCTAGGCAATAGCGTCATCGTCGTGGAGCACGACGAAGACATGATCCGCATGGCCGACTGGGTCGTGGACATGGGACCGGGCGCGGGCGAGCACGGCGGCCAGGTGGTGGCGCAGGGCGACCCGGAAACCGTGCAGCGCGACCCCCAGTCGCTGACCGGCCAGTACCTGAGCGGCGCGCGCGCCATCGCCATCCCGAAGCGACGCCCCGTCAACGACGAACTGTCCTGGCTCACCCTGACGGGCGCCAGCGGCAACAACCTGAAGAACGTGGACCTGCGCATCCCCGCGGGCCGGCTGGTGTGCGTGACCGGCGTGTCCGGTTCGGGCAAGTCCACGCTGGTCAACGACACGCTGGCGGTCGCCGTGTCGCGCCAGCTGCATCATGCGCAGAGCGAACCCGCTCCTTACGTGTCGATGCAGGGACTGGAGAACTTCGACAAGATCATCAGCGTGGACCAGAGCCCCATCGGCCGCACGCCGCGCAGCAACCCCGCGACCTACACGGGCCTGTTCACGCCCATCCGCGAACTCTTCGCGGGCGTGCCGGAAGCGCGCACCCGCGGCTACGACCCGGGGCGCTTCAGCTTCAACGTCAAGGGCGGGCGCTGCGAGGCCTGCCAGGGCGACGGCGTGGTCAAGGTCGAAATGCATTTCCTGCCCGACATGTACGTGCCTTGCGACGTCTGCCACGGCAAGCGCTACAACCGCGAAACGCTGGAAATCCGCTATCGCGGCCGCAACATCAGCGAAGTGCTGGACCTGACGGTCGAGCAGGCGCTGGAATACTTCGAGTCCGTGCCGGCCATCGCCCGCAAGCTGCACACGCTGATCGACGTGGGCCTGTCGTATATCCGGCTGGGCCAGAGCGCGACCACCCTGTCGGGCGGTGAAGCGCAGCGCGTGAAGCTGTCGCAGGAACTGTCGCGGCGCAGCACCGGCCGCACGCTCTACATCCTGGACGAGCCCACCACGGGCCTGCATTTCCGCGACATCGAGCTGCTGCTGCAGGTGCTGAACCAGCTGGTCGACAGCGGCAACACGGTGCTGATCATCGAACACAACCTGGACGTCATCAAGACCGCGGACTGGGTGGTCGACATGGGTCCCGAAGGCGGCGACGGCGGCGGGCGCGTGGTGGCGCAGGGCACGCCCGAAGACGTGGCCGGCACGTCCGCCAGCCACACCGGACAATACCTGGGCAAACTGCTGCGCCGCTGAACCGGCGCCTGAACCATCACATCAACGGCTAGGAAGGATCGCGGCATGTACACCTTGATCATCGGCAACAAGAACTACTCGTCCTGGTCCCTGCGGCCGTGGATCGCCTTGCGCGCCGCAGGCATACCCTTTACCGAGCAGAAGCTCGGCTTCTTCACCGAGGAATTCTCGCGCCGCGTGGGCGCGGTGTCGCCCGCGGGGCTGGTTCCGGTGCTGCTGGATGGCGAGTTCGCGATCTGGGACACGCTGGCGATCTGCGAGTACCTGGCCGAACGCCATCCCGAAGCCCGCCTGTGGCCCCAGGACGCGCGCGCCCGGGCCCGCGCGCGGTCGCTCACCGCGCAGATGCACAGCGGCTTTGGCGCGATGCGCCAGGCGCTGCCCATGAACGTCGAAGCGCACCTGCCCGGCATCGACTTTCCTGCGGCCGCGCAACAGGACATCGAGCGCCTGCAAGCGATCTGGCGCGACACGCGCGCGGCATTCGGCCAGGGCGGGCCGTTCCTGTTCGGCGAGTTCTCGATCGCCGACGCCTTCTTCGCGCCGGTGGTCTCGCGCTTCACGACCTATGGCATCGCGGCGTCCGGCCCGGTGCGCGACTACATGGACGCCGTGCTGGCGCTGCCCGCCATGCAGGAATGGACCCGCGACGCGCTCGCGGAAGCCACCTTCGTGCCCGAGGACGAGCCCTACCGCAAGCAGCGCTGAAGCACGTCAATCGGCGCGTTCAATCGCGCAGGCGCTGGGCCACGAATTCACGCACCAGCGCCATCGCCGGCGCCTCGGTGCGGCCCGTCAGCGTCACCATTGCAAACAGCGCGTGGCTGCGCAGCGGCGGGTCGGTAGGCAGTTCCGTCAGTTCGCCCGCGGCGATGCCGACCCGCGCCGCGCCCACGATGCCCAGGAATACCGCGTCCGACACGCGCACCGCTTCCAGCACGCTGCCGATTTCATCGCAGCGCAGGCGCATCGCGGTCTGCGGATCCGCCTCGACGCCGAAATGGTCGACCACGATGCGCACGGTATCCGCTGCGAGAAACGTGGACGCCAGCGGATAGGCCGCAACCTCCGCGAAGCGCGCCGGCCGCCCGGCCTGGGCCAGCGGATGGCCGCGGCGGCAGATGAATCCGGCGCGCATTTCCGAGATGGGTTCGATGCGCAGGTCGGCCGCCGGCACGATGCCGCGCGTATCGACCACCAGCGCATCCAGGCGCCGCTGGCGCAACAGCGCCAGATGGGCCTCGGGCGAGCCGCGCATCACGTCCAGCCGCAACTGCGGATAGTGCTGCGCCACGTGCGCCAGCAGCGGCGTCATGAGCATGACGCCCGGCCCTGAACCCAATCCGATGCTGATGCTGCCCCGGTAGCCCTGGGTCAGCAGTTCCGCGCTGCGGCGCAGCTCGCCCGATTCGAACAGGATGCGCCGCGCGCGGCCGGCGACGGTCAGGCCCAGCGGGGTCAGCTCCGTGCGCTTGCCCATGCGGTCCAGCAGGCGCGCGCCCAGGTCTTCTTCCAGCAGGCGGATGCTGCGGCTGAGCGCCGACTGGGTCAGGTACAGGCGTTCGGCCGCACGGCTGAAGGAACCCGCCTCGGCCACGGCCAGCAGATGTTCGAGCTGCTTGAGATTCATGCCCGGGTTCCGATTAAGTATGAGTTTTTTTTCTAGCTTCCAGAATAACAATTCGTTAGACAACTAGCGAGGCCTGTCCCTAGCATGCGGATCACGACTAGATCATTCCAAGGGGAATTTCGTGAGCATGCTTTCCAATGGCCTGCGCCTGGCCGGCTGTGCACTGGCGCTGGGCGCGGCGCTGCTGGCCCAGGGCGCCCGGGCCGCAGACTATCCCGACCGGCCCGTCATGATGATGGTGCCCTACCCGGCCGGCGGCGCGTCCGATTCCATCGCCCGCGTGGTGGCCCCGCCCGTCTCCAAGCAGCTGGGCCAGCCCGTGCTGGTGGAGAACCTGGGCGGCGTGAGCGGCGCGCTGGGCGCGCAGAAGGTGCTGGGCGCCAAGGCTGACGGCTATTACCTGTTCCAGGGCTCGCCCAACGAGCTGATCCTGTCCCCCATTGCCAATCCCGCGGTCAAGCTCAAGAGCGAGGATTTCCGCCTGGTGCAGATGATCGGCATGGCCCCATTGGTGATCGTGGCGCGCGCCGACCTGCCCGCCAACAATGCCGACGAGCTGGTCACGCTGGCGCGCTCGCGCTCGGCCACCCAGCCGCTGACGTTCGGCAGCGTGGGCGTGGGTTCGCTGTACCACGTGCTGGGCGAGCACATGGCGCGCACCATCGGCGCCAACATGATGCATGTGCCCTACAAGGGCGGCGCGCCGTTGATGCAGGACATCGGCGGCGGCCAGGTGGACCTGGCCATCCTGCCGCTGTCGCAGCAGCAGGTGGCGCTGGCCGAGCAGGGCCGCATCAAGCTGCTGGCCAGCCTGGACCCGCAGCGCAGCCAGTTGCCCGCGCTCAAGACCGTGCCGTCGGTCAACGAAGGCCAACTGCTCAAGGGCTTCAACTTCACCACCTGGACTGGCTACTTCGTCAAGCGCGACACGCCGCAAGACGTGGTGGCGCGCCTGAACGCAGCGCTCAACGCCGCCATGCAGGATGCGGCGGTGAAGGACAGCCTGGCGCACCAGAACATCGAAGTCTCCGCCCCCATGAGCGCGGAACAGGCCGACGCCATGTACCGCGCCGAGACCGAGCGCTTCCGCGAAATCTCCAGCCACGTGAAACTGGCAGGCAACCAGTGACCCGATTCCAGGACCTCTCCGACATGCATCCCATCCTGCAGGCGATGACCTCCCAGGCCGACGAATTCGTCTCGATCCGCCGCGACATCCACCGCCACCCCGAACTCGGCTTCCAGGAGTTCCGCACCAGCGACCTGGTGGCGCAGTGCCTGACGCAATGGGGCTATGAAGTGGAACGCGGCCTGGGCGGCACCGGCGTGGTGGGGCAGTTGCGCCGCGGCAGCGGCGGCAAGCGCCTGGGCCTGCGCGCCGACATGGACGCCCTGCCCATCCAGGAAGCGACGGGCCTGGAACATGCCAGCTGCAACGAAGGCGTCATGCACGCCTGCGGCCACGACGGCCACACCGCCATGCTGCTGGCGGCCGCGCACCACCTGGCCAGGCATGGCGACTTCGACGGCACGCTCAACCTGATCTTCCAGCCCGCCGAGGAAGGCCTGGGCGGCGCCAAGCGCATGATGGAAGACGGACTGTTCAGCAAGTATCCCTGCGACGCCATCTTCGCCATGCACAACATGCCGGGCCATCCGCAAGGCCGCCTGCTGCTGCGCGACGGCGCCGCGATGGCTTCGTCCGACAATGTCACCATCGTGCTGGAAGGCGTGGGCGGACACGGCGCGATGCCGCATTGCGCCGCCGATCCGGTGGTGGCTGGCGCGGCCATCGTGCTGGGCCTGCAAAGCATCGTCGCCCGCAATATCGATCCCCTGCACATGGCGGTGATCACGGTCGGCGCATTCAACGCGGGCAAAGCCAACAACGTCATCCCCCAGACCGCCACGCTGAAACTCAGCGTGCGCGCGCTGGACCGCGGCGTGCGCGACACGCTGCAAGCCCGCATCACGGAACTGGTCCACAGCCAGGCGGCCAGCTATCAGGTGCGCGCCACCATCGACTACGGCCGCGGTTATCCCGTGCTGGTCAACACCCGCGAAGAAACCGATTTCGCGCGCCAGGTGGCGGTGGAACTGGTAGGCGCCGACCAGGTGGAACTCCAGACCCGCGCGCTGACCGGCAGCGAGGACTTCGCCTTCATGCTGGAGGAAGTGCCAGGGTCCTACCTGCTGGTGGGCAATGGCGATGGCTCGGCGGAAGGCTTCAACAGCGGGCATGGGGCCTGCATGGTGCACAACCCGGGCTATGACTTCAACGACCACAGCCTGCCCGTGGGCGCGGCCTACTGGGTGCTGCTGACGCAGCGCTATCTGGCGGGCTGAGGCCGCGGCGCAAGCCTGAGGCCCGCGGGCCTCAGGCCATCTCGAACAGGCGCTTGTGCTCGCGGATGGCGTAGCGGTCCGTCATGCCCGCGATGTAGTCGGCGATGGCGCGGGCCTGCTCGTTGAAAGCCGGCCGGCGATAGTCGGGCGGCAACAGCCGCGGATCGTCCAGGAAAGCCGCGAACAGCTCGCGCACGATGCGCCGCGCCTTGGTCGTCATGCGCAACACGCGGTAGTGGCGGTACAGGTTGTCGAACAGGAATTTCTTCAGCGCGTCGGCCTCGCTCCGGATCTCGGGCGAAAAGGTCGCCAGCGGCGGCGCGCGGCGCACGTCGTCGGCAGTGGCGGGCGCGAACTCGCGGATGCGCGCCAACGAGGTCCGCGTCAGGTCGACGATCAGCGTATTGATCATGCGGCGTATGGTCTCGGCCACCGCGCGACGCGCAGCCAGCCCCGGATAGCTTTCCAGCACGTGGGCGTGGTGGCGCTCGAAGATCGACACTTCCTTCAGCTGTTCCAGCGTGATCAGGCCCGAGCGCAGGCCGTCGTCGATGTCGTGGTTGTTGTAGGCGACCTCGTCCGCCAGGTTGGCCAACTGCGCCTCCAGCGAGGGTTGGGTGCGGTCCAGGAAGCGCTGGCCCACGTCGCCCAGCTGCCGCGCATGCGCGGCCGAACAATGCTTGAGGATGCCTTCGCGCGTTTCGAAGCACAGGTTCAGGCCGTTGAAGTCCGCGTAGCGTTCTTCCAGTTCGTCCACCACCCGCAGGCTTTGCAGATTGTGCTCGAAGCCGCCCGCCTCCGGCGCCAATTCGCGCATGCAGGCGTTGAGTTCGTCCTGGCCCGCATGACCGAACGGCGTGTGGCCCAGGTCGTGCGCCAGCGAGATGGCTTCGGTCAGGTCTTCGGACAGGCCCAGGCTGCGCGCCAGCGTGCGCGCAATCTGGGCCACTTCCAGGCTGTGGGTCAGGCGGGTGCGGAACAGGTCGCCCTCGTGGTTCACGAAGACCTGGGTCTTGTATTCCAGGCGCCGGAAGGCGCTGGAATGGACGATGCGATCGCGGTCGCGCTGGAACTCCGTCCGGTTTTCCGGCGGCGGCTCGGCATAGGTCCGCCCGCGCGATTGAGACGGATGGGATGCATAGGAAGCCAGTTCTTTCATCTGCAACACCGTCTCCATCACGGCTATTGGGTGGTGCGGGCCAGCACGGCGCGCACGGCGTCGTCGGGGGCCGCGCGCATCATGGCCTCGCCGATGCGGGTCATGAGCACGTAGCGGATCGAGCCGCCTTCGGTCTTCTTGTCGACCTGCATCAGGTCCAGCCAGCGGTCGGCGCCCAGGTCGGGGGCCACGACGGGACAGCCGATGGCGCTCACCAGCGCGCGCACGCGCTCCACGTCGGCACGGTCAAAGCCGGCGACGTCGGCCGACAGCTCGGCAGCCTGCACCATGCCGCAACCGACGGCTTCGCCATGCAGCCAGGCGCCGTAGCCCAGGCCGGATTCGATGGCGTGGCCGAAGGTGTGGCCCAGGTTGAGGATGGCGCGCAGGCCGGACTCGCGCTCGTCCTTGCCCACCACTTGCGCCTTGAGTTCGCAGGAGCGGCGGATGGCGTAGGCGACCGCCTCGGGGTCCAGTTCGCGCAGCTTCTGCGCATTGTCCTCGCACCAGGACCAGAATTCCGGGTCCAGGATCAGGCCGTACTTGATCACTTCGGCCAGGCCCGCGGACACCTCGCGCGCCGGCAGCGTGTTCAGCACGTCGGTGTCTATTTCGACTGCGACCGGCTGGTAGAACGCGCCGATCATGTTCTTGCCCAGCGGATGGTTGACGGCGGTCTTGCCGCCCACCGACGAATCGACCTGCGACAGCAGCGTCGTGGGCACCTGCAGGAAGCGCACGCCGCGCATGTAGACCGCGGCCGCGAAACCGGTCATGTCGCCGATGACGCCGCCGCCCAGCGCCACCAGCACGCAGCGGCGGTCCAGGCGGTTGCCCAGCAGCGCGTCGAAGATCAGGTTCAGCGACTGCCAGTCCTTATAGGCCTCGCCGTCGGGCAATTCGATGCGCAGCACCCGCTTGCCGGTCCGGGCCAGCGCGGCTTCGGCGCGCTCGCCGTACAGGGCGGCGACGGTCGGGTTGGTCACCACGGCGATCGCGGTGGCGTCGGCGGGGATGCACTGGTCCAGGGCGTCCAGGCGGCCGGGGCCGATGTGGATCGGGTAGGCTCCGCCCGGGGTGTCCACGTGTACTACGTTCATATGCGCTTCTCGAAGGCTTGCAGTTGCGGCAGCAGCGCCTTGACCAGGGTGTGTATGGGCATGGCGCCCGTCTCCACCACCAGGTCGGCTACTTCCTTATAGAGGGGTTCCCGCAGGGTCATGAGGTCGCGCAGCGTGCCGCGCGGGTCGGCCGTGGCCAACAGGGGACGGTTGCGGTCGCGGCAGGTGCGGCGGAACAGTTCGTCCACGCTGGCGCGCAGGTAGACCACGATGCCGCGCTCGCGCAGGCGCTGACGGTTTTCCGGCGCCAGGATCGCGCCGCCGCCGGTCGCAAGAATTATGTTGCGCCGTTGGGTACACTCTTCCAAGGCGGCAGATTCCCGGCGACGAAAACCGGCTTCGCCCTCGATTTCGAAGATTACCGGCACCCGCACGCCGCAACGCGCCTCGAGCTCATGATCCAAGTCCATAAACTCGCGCCCCAGGGCACGCGCCAGGCCACGCCCTATGGTGGTCTTGCCCGCGCCCATCATCCCGACCAGGAAAACCGGCAGGTCATGCGGCAGCGTGGCGGCCTTGCCTGTGCACTCGATCGCGCAAGGCTGGTTTTCGGGCGTCTCGCAGGAGGACGCCGGGTCCGGGTCAGCCTCCGGACATGAGTTAGCGGAAAAGTTCATGACGGCATTATCACATCAGCCGCCAGTTGCCCGCCTACCACACTGAACGATTTTGTTACAGAAACCGGTGCCCCGTGCCAAGACGGACCCGGAGATACCCGTAAAATCGCCGCGATGAGCAAGCCCCAGAATTCCTCCAAGAAAGACAAGCCCGCCAAGAGCGGTTCCCCGATACTGCGATTCTTCGTAAAAACCGGCATTTTCTTTGCCGGCCTGTTCCTGTGCGGCGTGCTGCTGGCTGGGATGGCGTTGGCGCTGGCCTGGCCCAACCTGCCCGACCTGAACGCCATGACGGACTACCGCCCCCGGGTGCCGCTGCGCGTCTTTACGGCGGACCGCGTCCTGATCGGCGAATTCGGCGAAGAGCGCCGCAACGTGCTGCGCTTCAACGAAATCCCGGACGTCATGAAGTCCGCGGTGCTGGCGGCCGAGGACGACCGCTTCTACCAGCACGGCGGGATCGACTGGATGGGCGTGGCGCGCGCCGGCCTGACCAACCTGGTCAGCATGTCGAAGTCGCAGGGCGCCAGCACCATCACGATGCAGGTGGCGCGCAACTTCTACCTGTCGTCGGAAAAGACTTATTCGCGCAAGTTCTATGAACTGCTGCTGACCTTCAAGATCGAGTCGGAGCTCACCAAGGACCAGATCCTCGAGCTCTACATGAACCAGATCTACCTGGGCCACCGCGCCTATGGTTTCGCGGCCGCCTCGCGCACCTACTTCGGCAAGCCCCTGTCCGAAGTCACGCCTGCGGAAGCCGCCATGCTGGCCGGCATCCCCAAGGCGCCCTCGCGTTTCAACCCTATCGCCAACCGCCCGCGCGCCGAGCTGCGCCAGCGCTACGTGCTGGGCCGCATGCACTCGCTGGGCTACCTGACCGAACCGGAATACCAGCAGGCGCTGGCCCAGCCCATCGTCATGAAGTCCGCGGAAGGCACGCCGGCCGGCGGCTATTCCATCCATGGCGAGTACGTGGCGGAACTGGCACGCCAGCTGTTGTTCAACGTGTACCAGGACAACGTCTATTCGCGCGGCATCAATATCTACACCACCGTGCAGTCCAAGGACCAGGAAGCGGCCTACCGCGCCGTGCGCGAAGGCGTGCTGGAATACACGCGCCGCGCGCCCTACCCCGGCCCCGAGGAACAGCTCGACCTGCCGCCGGGCACCGAGAACAACCCGCAGGCGCTGGACGAATTCCTGGACGGCGTGTTCGACAAGTTCAGCGACAGCGGCGACCTGCTGACGGCGCTGGTGCTGTCGGCCAGCCCCACCGAAGTGAAGCTGGCGCGCAGCTCGCGCGAGATCATCACCGTCACCGACAAGAAGGTGCTGGGCGTCGTGGCGCGCGCGCTGAACGACAAGGCCAAGCCCGAGCAGCGCATCAAGCGCGGCTCCGTGGTCTACATCCGCAAGTTCGGCGACAACTGGGAAATCATCAACCTGCCTTCGGTGCAGGCGGCCTTCGTGGCGCTGTCGCCGCAAGATGGCGCCATCCGCGCCATGGTCGGCGGCTTTGACTTCTACCGCGGCAACTTCAACCGGGTGACGCAAGCCTGGCGCCAGCCGGGTTCGAACATCAAGCCCTTCATCTACGCCGCTTCGCTGGAACGCGGCCTGACCCCGGGCACGCAGATCTCGGACCAGCCCTTCGAACTGACGGCCGCGCAGACCGGCTCCAAGGCCTGGAACCCGAAGAACTACGGCAACCAGTACGAACCCATGCTGACCCTGCGCCAGGGCCTGTACAAGTCCAAGAACATGGTGTCGATCCGTATCCTGCAGGCCATCGGCCCGCAGTACGCGCAGGACTACCTGACCCGCTTCGGCTTCGACAAGGCCCGCCAGCCCGCCGTGTTGCCGCTGGCGCTGGGCGCGGGCTCGGTCACGCCCTTGCAGCTGGCCGGCGCCTTCTCGGTGTTCGCCAATGGCGGCTACCGCGTCACGCCCTACCTGATCGACCGCGTCACCGACAGCAGCGGCAAGGTCATCATGCAGTCCAAGCCGGTCGTGGCCGGCGACGCCGCGGCCCGCGCCATCGATCCGCGCACGGCCTGGGTCATGGACGACATCCTGCGCGGCGTGGCCACCTACGGCACCGCAGCGCGCGCCCGCGTCCTGCTCAAGCGCAACGACATCGCAGGCAAGACCGGCACCACCAACGAATCGGTGGACGCCTGGTTCTCCGGCTACACCCCGTCGCTGGTCGCCACCGCGTGGCTGGGCTTTGACCAGCCCAAGTCCCTGGGTTCGCGCGAAACCGGCGGCGGCGTCGCCATGCCGATCTGGGTCGATTACATGCAGACGGTCCTCAAGGGCGTGCCCGAAGAGAAGCCGCGTCCCCGCCCCGATGGCCTGCTGGTCGAAAACGGCGAGTTCTACTTCTCCGAATTCCCGCCCGGACAAGCGGTGGCGCGCCTGGGCTTGCCCGAGGCCGACACGCTGGGTGAGTTCCTCAATGGCCTGAACGGCAGCACCAGCGAGGAAACCCGGATCAAGGTGGCGCCGGGCGTAGGTACGCAAGGCAACACGCCCTGGTCCCAGAAGATTCCGTTCTGACGCGCAAATGACAAGGCCGGCCCCATGGGGCCGGCCTTTTTTTCGCCTGAAGCTGACGTTTTACAGGCGTATCGTCACGGGTACGCCGGCTGCCGCGGAACAGATCTGCGACAGGGCATCCGGCAACTGCGGGCCGCCTCGGGTATCGTTCCAGTGCTGGCCATCGTAGCGGTAGTGAAAGCCGCCGCTGCGCGCCGCGACCCACAGCTCCTGCATGGCAGCCTGGCTGTTCACCACCACATGGGTGTTGTCCTCGAAAACCATCGTCAGCACATTGCCGCTGCGGCTGGTTTCGACGTCGACATCGAGCGAAGCCGCCCAGTCATCGGCCTGGCTTTCGATGCTGTTCAGCACCTGGTCGATCAACGCAAGAAATTCGGTTTCGGTCATAATCGAGCCTGCAAGATTTAGGAGTTCCCAGTGTTCCACTTGGCATTTCGCCGCATGGTCCTTCGCATTGTAGCCACGCTGCTGGCGACCGGCATGGTTGCCGCCTGCGGGTATAAGGGCCCCTTGTACATGCCGACGCCGGACGGCAAGCCGCCCTCGCGCACGCAGCCGCAGCCGCAACCGACGGCCATCCCGCCGGTGCAGTCCATTCCATGACACCCCGATTCCCCGCGCAGCCTGAACTGGCCGGTCATCCGTACTTCCAGTTCCGCAACAATGTCCTGTACGCCGAGGACGTGCCGCTGGATCACCTGGCCGAAAAGCTGGGCACGCCGCTGTACGTTTACTCGCGCGCCGCGCTCAAGGCTGCCTGGGAATCCTACCGCAAAGCCGTCGGCCAGCATCCGGTGCTGGTCTGCTACGGCATGAAGGCCAATTCCAACCTGGCCGTCCTGAAGGAATTCGCGCGCCTGGGCGCGGGCTTCGACATCGTTTCCGGCGGCGAGCTCAAGCGCGCCCTGGCGGCCGGTGCGGACCCGTCCAGGATCGTGTTTTCCGGTGTGGGCAAGCAGGCCTGGGAAATGCGCGCCGCGCTGGCCGCCAAGGTCAAGTGCTTCAACGTCGAGTCCGAAGCCGAACTGCGCCGGCTGTCGGAAATCGCGCATGACATGGGTCTGCGCGCGCCCGTTTCGCTGCGGGTGAATCCGGACGTGGATGCGCAGACGCATCCATACATCTCCACCGGCCTGAAGGAAAACAAGTTCGGCATCGCCATCGAATCGGCGCTGGACGTCTACCGCCTGGCCCAGTCGCTGCCGGCCCTGGAAATCGTGGGCGTGGACTGCCACATCGGTTCGCAGCTCACCGACATCAGTCCCTATTTCGACGCGCTGGAAAAGCTGCTGGACCTGATCGAAAAGCTGGATCAGGCCGGCATCCGGATCGTCCATCTGGACCTGGGCGGCGGCCTGGGCATCCGCTATACGGATGAGATCCCGCCCTCGCCCCAGGCCTTGCTGGACCGTGTCTTCGAACGCCTGAACGCGCGCGGCTTCGGCCATCTGCACCTGGTGCTGGAGCCCGGCCGCTCGCTGGTGGGCAACGCCGGCGTGCTGCTCACGCGGGTCCAGTACCTGAAGCACTCGGAAGCGCGCAACTTCGCCATCGTCGACGCCGCCATGAACGACCTGCTGCGTCCCGCGCTATACGAAGCCTTCCACAGCGTGCGCCCCGTGCATCCGCGCGCGGGCGACGAAACCCTATACGACATCGTCGGCCCGGTCTGCGAAAGCGCCGACTGGCTGGCCCGGCAGCGCAAGCTTGCTCTCCAACAGGGCGACCTGCTGGCGGTGGAGTCCGCGGGCGCCTACAGCATGGCCATGGCCAGCAATTACAACGCCCGCCCCCGCGCGGCCGAAGCCATGGTCGACGGTGACAAGCACTACGTCGTGCGCCAGCGCGAAACGCTGGACGACCTGCTCAAGGGCGAATCCACGCTGCCCTGAGGGGCTGCCGCCATCCGCGGCGCGGACCGCACGCCGCATATGGGCGCGATGCCGCTCATTTCACTCGAACTCATGCGTGATGGAAGCCGGCCGGCCCGGCGCTACTGTCAGGGTCATGCGGTAATCGCCCGCTGATGCGTTGCGCACCGTCACCTGGTAACGGCCTGGCGGCAGGGACAGTTCGCGCAGCGGCGGGCTGACGCCGCGCGAGCGGCCATTGACCACCACCTCTCCCCACGGACGCACGGCCACGCGCACCGTGACAGGCGCCGCCTGAGGCGGCGGCGTCGCGGGCGCGGCGGGCTCTGACGCGGCGGGGGCTGCCGCGGCTTCAGGCTCAGGGGCGCTATCTGGCTTCGGGCTGGCGGACGGCATGGTGGAGCCAGTGGCTGCGGCCTGCGGCGGCGAGGCTGGTAGGGCCGCGGCGGAGGAATCCGGCAGGGTCGGTGGAGTCGGCGCGGGCGCGGGTTGCGGCTGTGGTTCCGACGGCGGCTGTGGTTCCGACGGCGGCAGGGGTTGCGGCAGCGGTTGGGACGGTGGCTCCGATTGGGGCTGGGGTTGCGGCTGAGCTTGAGGCGGCGCCACGCCAGCCAGCTCCACCGGCGGCTGTGCCGGCCGCAGCCATGCATATCCCCCCGCCGCGAGCAGCAAAAGGCCCGCCACGGCAAGCGGCAGCATGCGCCGCGCGCGCGTCGGGTGTTCCGGCCGCATCGCGGTCAGGCGAGCGGCGGCCGGCGGCGGATCGGCAAAGTCGCCGGCGGGCGTCTCCATCATCAAGGAAGGCGCGGTCATGTCCGGCTCCGGATCCTCCACAGGAGCGGCCACAGAAACCGCCGCAGGAGCCGGCACCGCCGGCGGGATCACGCCCATCGCCGCAGCAAGCGCCGCGGCTGTCCGCGGTCTCGCCTGCGCCTCCATCGCCAGGCCCTCGTCCACGGCGGCGCAGAAGGCCGCCCGATAGGCTCCCGGATGCCACTCATCCAGAGGCGGGCAATCGTCGCGTACACGGCGCGCCAGCGCGCCTGGAGGGGCCGCGCCCGTCGCCAGGAAGTACGCCAGCGCCGCCAGCCCGTACACGTCCGTCCAGGGGCCGCAAGAATGCCCCGGATCGTCCGTGTACTGTTCGAACGCGGCGTAACCGGCATGTCGCGCTGCGTCTTCGTCATCGGGCGCCACATCGAAAGGCGGCGCCAGGACGGCAAAACCCTGCCCGTCGCGGACCACGGCATCTGGGCAAATGCCGCCATGCGCCCGGCCGCCTTCGTGCATGGCGGCCAGGGACGCGGACAGGCCGGCCACCACTCGCAGGATCTCCTGTTCACGCAGCCGCCCGGGCGGCAGGCGCAGGATATCGTCCAGGCGCTCCACATCTGGCGCGGCCGGGAAGCCCCCCGCGCCCGGTCCAGGCGGCACAGCTGAAGTTCGTAGCATGCGCGGTCCTCCGGCAGATTCAGGGATGCCAGGTCGGCAGGGATGAGAACAGCCTGGCGAACAGCGTCGCGTTCAGCGCGCCGCCATGGATGTAGGTCTGCAAGGCCGCGCCGTCCGCCTGGTTGGTCCACCAATAGCTGGTGTGGGAACTGGGGTTGAAGCAGAACGGCAGGTCGGGCCAGGCGCCCAGCGCACGGCGCGCCAGCGGCGCGGAATCCTGCTCGCGGCCGGCGCTCAGGATGTCCATGATGTCGCTGCCGCCGCGCGGCGCGGCGGCGCCCGGCGCGGCGGCGCCCGGCGCTGCGGCAGGCGTACGCACCTGCTGCAGGCTGCGGTCGAACTGCTCCGCCGGGCAGCCATGGCGCACCGCCGCCAGCATGCTGGCGCCGATCTGCCGGTAGTAGTCGCTGGCGCCATCCAGGATGCTGCTGTGGTACTGCGCGGGCGGTACGGCCATGACCACGCACAGCGGGTAGCCCCGGCCCACCCGGTCGCGGCTGGGCGTGATGCAGCCCAGCTGTGCGACACCCGCGCCGGGTCCTGCGGGAATCGCGAAATTCCAGATGGGCGCCGACGCGAAGCCGCGCGCGGCATTGACGTCCGGCGCCTGCTTCAGCGCCGCCAGCCCGAACTGCAGCCAGCGGTCCCACCAGGTGATCAGCTCGCGCGGCAGGCGTCGGTGCACGAAGTCGCCCGCCGCCGGAATCTTGCCGTACCAGCCCACACGCCCACGCTCCACTGCTAGCTCCATGTCCATGTCCTGTTCACGACGCGCCCGGGCAGGCGAACGCCTGCATCTCGGCCAGATGGAAAGGGCTCTTGACGCTGCTGGCGGTGATCTCCAGCACCACCTTGCGCCCGCCCAGATCGAATGTGGCCAGCGTGACCTCCGGCGTGGCCCCCCGTCGCAGCTGGGCGCGGTCCAGCATGCGGTTCAGCGCCCAGGGGCCCGACGTGGTCATGCCAGCCGCGCCGACCTGCGGCGTGAGCTCGATGCGCACCTGGTTGCTGCCGCGCGGACCGGGCCACTGCACCGTGGTCGCCACCTGCGGACCATGCGCGTAGCGCACCGCCTGGCCATCCACGTCCATCACGAACTGGGTAATGCCCGCGTCCATTTCCACGGGCCTGATGGCCACCCGATACGAGGGCATGGGATTGCCCGCCATGAAATACACGTCGCGGATCACGCCCGCGCGCTGGAACGCGTCCAGCGTGGTGGAGTTCTCCCCCGACTTGCCGTCGATGCCGGGCTTGAAGCGCCAGCGCTGTCCGGAAACGTCGATCTGGTTCGCCAGGTTCTTCTGGAAGAAGTCGTCCATCAGGCCATTGGGCCCGAACAGCCGCGCCATATCGTTGGGCGCCACGTCGCGCGCCGAACGGCTCGAAAACGGATAGCGTCCGGCCACGGACTGGCCGCAGAACATGCCGATGGTGGCGGACACGGTCTCGCCCATGCGCGCGCGGGCCACGTCGGACACCTCGCCGGACGCGTTCACCGACAGCGAGTTGAGCACGTCGCGCAGCGGCCCTGGCAAGCGGCCCGCCTCGGCCCTCAGCTTGGTCACGGAATCCGAGCTGGGTGCGGGGCTGCCGCTGCGCAAGGCCGCATCCGCCGCCGTCAGATAGGTATAGAGCTCGTTGATGAGGCCGGTGGTGGCTGCGATCGGCGAGGTGGCGCCGGCCGCCGCGCCCTCGCCTTCGGCCAGCCGGCGGTACGGCTCGAAATGCTGGTCCACGATGCGCTCCAGCTTCTCGTCGGTGGCGTCGGCCCGCATGGCCGCGCCGGGCCCGGTTGGCCCGAACATCTGCTCCAGCGCCTCGCGCGTGCTGCTGACGCGGTCGCGCGCCTGGTCCACCAGCGAGCGGTCATCCTTGCCGGTATCGCGCAGCAAGGAGGTCTCGCGCGCAACGCCGCGCACCAGCTGCACCAGCGGAGACTCCGGCGCGGACAAGGTGCGCGCCATCTGGATGTTCTGCAGCAGCGACTTGCTGGGCGCCAGCTGCATATCGTTCAGATAGCCGTCCCACTGCGCCACGTAGTCGTTCATGTACAAGCGCTTGATGTCGACCACCAGCTGGCGTTGCGCCGTCTGGTCCAGCTGGCTGCGCAACGGGATGTTCAGGATCCACGCATCATCCGAACGCAGCACCTCGGCCACGCCGGTCACGCGCTTGTTGAACACGTCCCAATAGCCGCGATAGCTGTAGAGCGCGGGAATGCCCTGGCTCAACGGCTTACCGCTCTTGCGCACGAAGACGGCGCTGGCCTGCGCGCCGCCCAGCGTCACCACCGTGATCTCGGGCGCCGCGTCGGCGTTGGCCAGGGTGCGGCGCAGCCGGCTGTAGGCGCGTTGCGCCAGCGTGTAGCGCGCCAGCTTCTCGCGCGCCTGGGCCACCAGCGCGTCGTCCTTGGGAAACGGCGATGCAAGCACGTGGCTCTGCGTCAGGTTGCGCAGGTGCAGCGACAGCTGCTCATACTGGCGCCGCGTGTAGCCTTCAGGCAGGGTGGCCTGCATGTCCGAGAGCAGCCACGCATGCATGAACTCCGCGTCGTAGCGTTCGGCCTCGTACAGCATCAGATAGGCCCGCAGCGCCTCGTAGGAATACTCCAGGTCGCTGGCCGAGGCGTCGCGCAGGGCGGTCTCGACGCGCCGCGCCACCTGCGGCAGCAGCACCTGGTCCAGCGTGTTGCCGTACACGCCCTGCGCCGCCGCCCGCAGCTTCTGGCCCTGGTAGAGGCCATAGCGATAGCTCAGGGGCGGATTGTCGATCTCGAAGCCCTCGTGCTGGGGCAGGTACCAGAGGCTGTCCAGGAAGGGCATCAGCCCCAGCAGGTCGCCGGTGCGCGTGATCTTGATGTCGCGGCTCAGCTTCTCCACCGCCGGCACCCGCCGCGCCACCTCTTCCACGTAATCGGCGTTGTTGCGATAGCTCATCGTCCAACCCGCGACCAAGGCCAGGAAGGCCGCTGTCACCAGGCCGTACCCCGCCCAGTGCAACTGCCGATAGCGGCGTTCCCAACGCAGGTTGCGGCTGGCCAGGCCGGCCTCGCGGAAGATGACGTCCTGCAGCAGGTTCTTCAGGAAGTAGCTGCGTCCTTCCGCCTCGCCCGGCACGCTGGCCGCGGGCGCGGCGCCGCCGTCGATGCGCAGGTAGCGCTTCAGATGGCCAGTCACCTGGTCGAAGGTCTCTCCGCCCTGCGTGCCGCTGGTGAAGTAGACGCCTCGCGGAATGACCCGCGCCTCGAACTTCGAAGTCGCGAACACATCGCTCAGGAAATGGCCCAGGATGGCCTGCAGGCCCGCGAACTGCTGCGGCAACATGTAGGCAAGCGCGCGCCGCGCAGGATCGCTCTCGGCCGCCACCACTTCAGGCAAGGCGTCATCCAACCGCCGCTGCAACAGCGCATACTCTTCGTGAAAGGCTTCATACAGGTCGAAACCCGGCTCCTGCGCGCGCGCATACGGCAAGGTAAAGCCCCAGATCTGCGCCAGCTCCTCTCGGGTAAAGGAAGCGAAGTACTCTTCGAAACCGGACAGCAGATCCGTCTTGGTCACCAGCACATACACCGGGAATGCGATGCCCAGCTGCTCGCGCAATTCCTGCAGGCGGCGTCGCAGCACTGCCGCATGCTGCGCCCGTTCCGCATCCGACGCCGACAGCAGGTCTTCGACGCTGACAGTGAGCATGGCGCCGTTGATGGGCTGGCGGCCGCGGTACTTGGACAGCAGGCCGAGAAAGCCGCGCCACTCTTCTTCGTCGCCGGTCGGATCGCTTTCGTGCGTGGTGTAGCGCCCCGCCGTGTCCAGCAACACGGCATCGTCAGTGAACCACCAGTCGCAATTGCGCGTGCCGCCCACGCCGCGCAAGGCCACCTTGCCGTAGCGTTCGGCCAGAGGAAAGTTCAAGCCTGAATTCACCAGCGCGGTGGTCTTGCCCGCGCCCGGCGCGCCGATGATCACGTACCAGGGCAGCTGATACAGGTACTGCTTGGAGAACCGGTCCAGCGCGCCGCGCCTGCCGCGGCTCTCGAAGCGGGTCTTGCGCAGCAGTTCCACGGCCTCGTGAAAGCGCGCCTCCAGCTGGCGTATCTCGTCGTTGCCGGCGGCTTCCTCCAGCGGCTTTTCCGCCTTGGGCCGGGGCCGCCGCAACTGGCTCAGCAGCTGCGCGTTCAAGCGCCCTTCGCGCCATTTGCGCCACAACAGCCGCAGCAGCCAGATCGCGAACATCGCCACGATGACGGCGATGCGCACCGTTTCGCTTTCCAGCGGGCGCACCGTGCCGATGGCGATGAGCGGCCCCGCGATCCAGATCAGCACCGCCAGGGCCACCAGCCCCAGGAAGTTCCACACGCGGCGGCTGAAGAACCATCCGAACAGCCTGTAGATCATTCCTGTCCTCCCTGCTCGTGCGCCACCGGCGGCACCAGCACCGTGATCTCCACCCGCCGGTTCAGCGCGCGGCCCGCGGCCGTGTCATTGGGCGCCACCGGATCAGCGTCGCCGCGCCCTTCCGCGCGCACGCGGGCCGTCTGGCCCAGGCGTTGCTCCAGCATGTCCTTGACCGCATCCGCGCGCGCCTGCGACAAATGCCAGTTGGACGGAAAGCGTGCGCTGCGCATCGGCGTGTTGTCGGAGTAGCCGCGCACCAGGATGCTGCCCTGCGTCTCGCGCAAGGCATCGGCCACGCGCGACAGTACCGGCAGGTACTGGTCGCGCACGGAACTGGCGCCAGATTCGAATACGCCGTCGCCTCGCAGCACCACCACGCTGCGGTCCACCTCATCGCGCACGGTGACCAACTGGTCGCGGATCTCGGGCGCCAGGAACACCGCCAGCCGCGGCGCCGGCGCGGGCCGCTTCACGGCGGTCGGGGCGATCTGCACCGTGGGCGGACGCAGCTTGGCGATGGACGCGAACACGCCGTCGGACTCGCTGCCCAGACGCCAGCCCAGGCCCCAGTACAGGGCCAGCGCCAGGACGGCTGCCAACGCGCCGAACACCCACAGCGGCACGGGCAGGCGGCGCAATGGCGTCTGCGCCGGCTCGTCGCGCCAATGCGGAGACAGCGCCAGCGGATAATCGCCGCGCGCGCCGCGCAGGATGCGCAAGAGGCGCTGGCGCAGCGTTTCCAGCTGCGAGCGGCCGTTGTCGATCACGCGGTAGCGCCCTTCGAAGCCCAGCAGCAGGCAGTAATACAGCAACTCCAGCAGATCCAGGTGCTGCCCGGGGTTCTGCGACAGCTTGGCCAGCAGCTGGAAGAACTTTTCTCCGCCCCAGGTCTCGTTGTGGAACGTGACCAGCAGGCTGTGCGCGGACCACACGCCGCCCCCGCCCCATGGCGTGAGCGCCGCGGCCTCGTCCAGCGCCGTGCACAGGCAGTAGCGCGCGCCCAGTATGGTTTCGTTGGGGATGCCCGCCTGCTGCGCGCGCAGCTCGAACTGCCGCACTTCGTCCAGCAGGTGCTCGCGCAGCATCGCAGGCGAGGGATGCGTCGCCGTGGCGCGGATCTGCGGGATCAGGTCCAGCAGCGGGTTGGCCGCCGCCACCAGCGGATTGGCGCCGCTGATGACGTAATCGTGGGGACGCAGCCTGCCCGCCGTATTGGCAGCGCCTTCGCCGATGCCGCCCGGAGGGCCGGCCAGCGTGTGATCCGAAGCATGCATAGTTGTCTCCGCCTGGTTTGGCCGCGCTCAGTCGCGCAGCGCCCAGAACTCCATCGTCAGCCCGGGAAAATCGCCCGCCAGATGCAACGCCAGCGCGCCGGTGCGCTCCAGCTGCTTCCAGAATTCGCCGCTCTTATCCAGTTCGAAATAGACATGTCCGGCGCTGTACGGAATCTGTCGCGGCGCCACGGGCAGCGCGCGCACGGCGACGCCCGGCAATTGCAGGTGCACCAGGTCACGGATGCGTTCCACCGGACCGATCTTGACCTGCGCCGGAAAGCGCGCCCGCACGGTCTCCACGCCCAGGTCCGCATGCACCGCCAGCACGAAGCCGGCCGACTGCAACAGTTCCGCGTCCTGGATCTGCGCCACGCGCACGCCCTGGCCGCGGTCCTGCAGCGGTATCTGCAAGGCGCGCTGTTCCAGTACGGCCGACAGGGAGCGGCGCAGCTCGTTCATCAAAGGCGTGAAGCTGCCCTGCAGATCATCGTGCACGTAGTCCGGCAGCACACCGGGCCGGCGCGTGGCGGACGTGAAGGTGGCCAGGTCGCAGGCCAGCAACAGCCAGTCGTGGAACAGGCGTTCGGGATGCTGCGCCGGAAGCTGCCGCGCATGCCAGATCGAACCTATATAGCGGTTGACGGTTTCCAGCAGCATGAAGTCCGACACCTCGGAAACGCCGCCGCGGCCGGGCTGCGACAGGCGCGAGGCCAGCGCCTCGCTGCGCGCGTCGAGCAGCCCCTGCAGTTCATCGACGAAGCCCCGCAGAACCGGATGCTCGCCCGCCGCCAGCCACGGCGCCACATAGCCTTCGTCCAGCACCACCCGGTTGTCTGAACGCCGCTCCAGCACGCGCGCCACGCCCAGGCCCAGCCAGTCGTCGGTGAGTTCGTCTTCCAGCATCAACCGCAGCCGCAAGCGTCCGAGCTGCATCAGGACGGGTTCCAGCGCCACGGAGCCGCTGTCTTCCACTTCGGCCTCGTGCACCAGATAGCGCGCCAGCGTGTCTTCCTCGCCTTCGTAGATGACGTCGCTGGCGCCGGCGCGCACGCGCGGCAGGGCCAGTACGATGCGCGCGCCGCGCGTCTGCGCCGGTACTTCGAACGCCGCGGGCGCCGCGTCCGGATGCGAGAAATCGAAAGGCGTGCCGTCGGGCATGACGCCTTGCGCCCGGGTCAGCGCCACCTTGCCGATCGCCAGCGCGTCGCGGTCCAGCGACAGCAGGCCAAAGCCCCAGAAGCATCCCTGGAGCGTGGCTGCGCGCTGCTGCGCGGTATGCAGCATATGGCGTTCAAACTGCTGGAAATGCTGCGGCCGCAGGAACATGCCCTCCGACCAGATCACTTTGTCTCTACTCACCATGTGCGGTTCTCTTCGCTTCTAAAAGGGCCACCACGAACGGCTGCGATCCACTTCTTCCAGCCCGTCGCGCTTGACCGCGACCTTCACCGTCTCCTCGTTCGGCGAAAACTGCCAGACCTTGTAGATGTTGGTGTTCTGCGCCTCGGGCAACGACACCAGCAGCCGCCACTTGCTTTGCTCCAGTTCGCGATAGGCCGCCACCACGCCCACCACGCGCGCCTCGGCGTTGCCTGGGTACTGCACCACCTTGGTTTCACCCGGTTTCAGGATGACCTGGTCGACATTGAGCAGCTCCGCGCCCAGCGCCGCATGCGCATCGCCCTGCAAGGTGAAGAAGTCGCGCGATTCGAAGATGCTGGCCGATTTCAGTTCATAGATCGTCACCTGCACCGGCGAGGGCCTGCCGCTGGCGTTCTGGTTCACTTTCGGATCCGCGCGCAGTTCGATCGCGTACGGCACGGGCACTCGCTTGGCCGTCGACGAGCATGCCGCGAGCATCGCCGCCGTCAACGCAGCCGCGAGAATCGCCGCGGTGCGCCGCCGTCCCGTCGGAATCACTCGTAGGCATGGACCGTTCATAAGACCTCGGAAATAAAAGTACACACGTCTGTTACGCCGCGACGCATACCTTGCACGGCGGGCCGCTATCATCGGCGGAATGACCAGGCCTACACACTCCGAACGACACGCCCGCGCCATGAAACAGTCCGCACGCATTTGCTTGATATCCATGCTCGCGCTGCTTGCAGCCTGTGCTTCCACCCCATCGCCGCAAGCCGTGGAAGCGCTGCAGCAGGTGCGCGACGAATATGCCGCCAGCCGCTTCGGAGCCGTCGTGCGCACGGTGGCGACTTCCGACGCGCTTGCCACCGCGCCCACGCCCATGCGGGTCGAAGCGCTCAAGCTGCAGGCCTTCAGCTACTGCGTGACCAACTATCGCCAACTGTGCGAGGACAGCTTCGCGCGCATCCTGCAGCTGCAGCCCTCGTTCCAGCTCGCGCCGAATGAGGCCGGACACCCCCAGTGGGGACCGGCATTCCAGGCGGCGCAAGCGTCCCAGATCCGTTAACGCGCCGACGGCGCCCAGGAGACAGGCGTGAAACTCACCGTGTTCCAGCGTGCCGGCGATCCGGCCTTCGAACCCATCCACGCCGTGTTCACGGCGCCCGGCGGCACGGTAGGCCGCAGTCTCGACAACCAATTGGCCCTGCCCGATCCGACGCGCGGCATCTGCCGCGTGCAGGCGGCGATCCGCGTCAACGACGATGACGCCGGCTTTCTGCTCAACCTGAGCGACATGAGCACCGTCAGCGTCAATGGCCAGGCGCTCGCGCGCGACCAGGAAGTGCCGCTGCATCCAGGCGACGAGCTGCAGATCGGCGACTACCGGCTGCGCGCCGCAGCGGCCGCGCCGGAGACTCCGGCGGCCAGCGCGGCCGCCGTGGTCGACGACGACATCTTCAGCGACCTGATCGGCCCCGGCACCCTGCCCGTGGGCAGCGCGCCGGACGTCTCCACACACCCCTTCGATCTGGACTCCGCGCAGGCGCGCAACCCGGAAGATCCCCTGCGCCACCTGCCGCCCGGCGACGGCGCGGTGTCGCGCCCGCCCACCGATCCCCTGGCGCTGTTCGATGCGCCGGGTGACGACACACCCAGCATCTTCTCGGACGGCACCCCGTCCGCCCTGCCCGCGCACGACGCATTGGCCGAGCACCGGGCCCATCCCGTCGACGACGCGCTGGGCCGCCCGCGCGACGCGGCAGACGGCCGCAGCGCGTCCGATCATCTGCGCGAGATCGGCGGCTACCTGCGGCCCGCGCCCGTCAAGCCAGGACCCGGCGACAAGAACCGCTGAGGCCTCAGGCGTAGTCATAGCGGAACTCCCCGTCGGCGACCGACAGGCTTACTTTGCTCAACCTGCGGTCCTGCATGGAGGCGCCCAGCAGTTCCCGGCTGATCCGGGGCAGCACGGTATTGGTCAGGACGGCATCCACCATGCGCGCCCCCGACTCCACTTCCGCGCAGCGCGCCACCACCAGCGCAGTGGCCTCGGGCGTCACCTCCAGCACGATGCCGTGCTGCTCGAGCAGGCGGCGGCCCACGCGCTCGAACTGCAGGTCCACGATGCGCGCCAGCATGGCGTCCGGCAGCGGCAGGTAGGGCACCGCCACCAGCCGCCCCAACAGCGCGGCTGGAAAGGCTTGCAGCAGCGGTTCGCGCAATGCCGCGGCCAACGCGGCGGCGTCGGGCAGCAGCTCGGGATCGCGGCATAGCGCCGCGATCCGTTCCGCGCCCACGTTGGAGGTCAGGATGATCACCGCATTGCGGAAATCGATATAGCGCCCCTCGCCGTCCTCCATCCAACCTTTGTCAAAGACCTGGAAGAAGATCTCGTGCACATCGGCATGCGCTTTCTCCACCTCGTCCAGCAACACCACGCTGTAGGGCCGCCGGCGCACGGCCTCGGTCAGCACGCCGCCCTCGCCATACCCCACATACCCCGGCGGCGCACCCTTGAGCGTGGACACCGTGTGCGACTCCTGGAACTCGCTCATGTTGATGGTGATCAGGTTCTGCTCGCCGCCGTAAAGCGCCTCGGCCAGCGCCAGCGCGGTCTCCGTCTTGCCGACGCCGCTGGGGCCGCAGAGCAGGAACACGCCTACCGGCTTGTCCGGGTCGGTCAGGCCGGCCCGCGAAGTCTGGACGCGGCGCGCCACCGCTTCCAGGGCATCTCGCTGGCCGATCACACGCGCCGAAAGCGTGTCCGCCAGGTCCAGAACCGCGCGCGCCTCGTCCCGCAGCATGCGGCCCACGGGAATGCCGGTCCAGTCGGCCACCACTGCGGCCACGGCGGCGGCATCGACCGCGCAATGCACCATCGCGGATTCATCCTGACTGGCCGCCAGCGCTATGCGCGCCTGCGCCAGTGCGCGGCGCTGGTCTTCCTGCGCATCGGAGGAGGCGAGCTCCAGCGTCTGGCGCAAATTCAGCACCTCTCCGGCCAGCGCGCGTTCCGACTCCCAGCGCTCCGCCAGCGCCTGCTCCTCTTTCGCGGCGACGGCCTGCTCGGCCGCCAGGCGTCCGACCCGCTGCGCATCGCCCTCGCCCAGACGCAGCTCGCGTTCGGCGATGCGTTGAGCCAGCTCCAGCGCCTGTACCCGCCTGCGCGCATCCTCCAGGCTGGGCGGCGCCGCATGCTGGCTGACGGCGACGCGCGCGCAGGCCGTGTCCAGTAACGCAACGGCCTTGTCGGGCAGCTGGCGCGCTGGAATGTAGCGGTGCGACAGTGTCACCGCCGCTTCGATCGCCTCGTCCAGCAGCAGCACGCCATGATGCGCCTGCAGCGTTTCAGCCAGTCCGCGCAACATGCCGAATGCGCGCGCCTCGTCGGGCTCGTGCACCTGTATGACCTGAAAGCGGCGGCTCAATGCGGGGTCTTTCTCGATGTACTTCTTGTATTCCGACCAGGTGGTGGCGCCGATGGTGCGCAGCTCGCCGCGCGCCAGCGCCGGCTTCAACAGATTGGCCGCGTCTCCGGTCCCTGCCGCGCCGCCCGCGCCCACCAGCGAGTGGATCTCGTCGATGAACAACACCACCGGCTTCTCGCTGGCCTGCACCTCATCGATGACACCGCGCAGCCGCTGCTCGAATTCGCCCTTCACGCCCGCGCCCGCCTGCAGCAGGCCAATATCCAGCAGGTACAGCGCCACATCGCGCAGCTGCGGCGGCACCTCGCCTGCGGCCAGGCGCAGCGCCAGCCCTTCCACCACGGCCGTCTTGCCGACGCCGGCCTCGCCGGCCAGCAGCGGATTGTTCTGCCTCCTCCGCATCAGCACGTCGATGAGCTGGCGGATTTCCTCATCGCGTCCCGAAACCGGGTCGATCTCGCCCGCGCGCGCGCGCGCCGTCAGGTCGACGGCGAACCGCACCAGCGCGGAACCGCCCGCGTCCGGCGCCCCGGCAGCGGCAACGGGCGCAGTCTCAGCCGCGTCTTCCGGCGAGCCCTGCACAATCTCCTGCAGCTGTTCCAACAGCGTGTCCGGCGCGATGCGCGAGAACTGGGCCGACATGCCCAGCAGCACGTGACGCAGCGCATAGGTCCGCGCCAGTCCCGCCAGCAGATGGCCGCTGCGGATGCCCGCCGCGCCATAGCGCAGCGAGCCCAGCACCCAGGCCCTTTCGACCGCATGGTCGATGTGTTCAGACAGGTCGGAGACCGAGCCCGCGCCAGACGGCAGGCGGTCCAGCTCCGCCGTCAGGTCGGCCTGCAAGGCGGCCAGGTCCAGCTCGAAGCGGCGCGCGATGCGATGCAGGTCGCTGTCTTGCGCGTGCAGGATCTGGTGCACCCAATGCACCAGCTCCACATAGGGGTTGCCGCGCAGCTTGCAGAACGCGGTGGCGCCCTCCAGCGTCTGGTAGAGCAGTGGATTGAGCTTGCCGAAGAGGTCGATGCGGCCGATATCGGACATGGCAGGGTGGCGCGTCACGCGCGCGTCGTCGTTGAGGTTGAGGCCGGCGCACGGCCACGTGGCGGCCTGGCGCCGCGGCTTTCGTAGTCCAGCAGAAGATCGCCCGCCTCGCCTTGCTCGGGCCGGCGCTTGCCCAGCCATGAGGACAGGCCCAGCGGACGCGCGGCGCCCAGGTTCACGCCACGCGCGTCCTCCGCGCGTAGCACCGGTCTCAGGTCCCAGGCCAGCTCCATGCCGATGTAATGCCTGACCCAATGCGTCAGCTGGCGGGCGCGTATGCCTCCCGGCAGAAAGCTCTGGTAGTCCTCCAGCGCCAGCGGGCCGATCTCGATGCGGAATTTGTGCTGGGCATCGCGCACCGCCACGCCCAGCACCGTGTCGCGCCCCAGCCCCGCAAAGCCGCCCAGGCCCAGCCGCTGGGCTGGTTCCAGGCGGATCCATTGCGGCACGAACTCGCGGATGCGCACGGGCAGGCCGAAGAACGATTGCAAGATGTGCTTGAGCCCTTCCGGGTTGCGGGTCTGTCGCGTCAGATGGCCCGCCATGTGGTACTTGGCGTGGTCCAGCACCGCGTCGCGGCGGCGCATCGACGGCTCGCCCATATGCAGCAGGCTGGCTACGTAGCGAGTGAAGCGCTCATCCTTGCGGTCCAGGCTGACCGTGCTCTGCGCGTCCGCCCAGGCGCGGTAGAACAGCAGGATGAGCCGGTGATGGAACACGTCGGCAAATGCGGACAGCGTGCGGTCCCCGTGATGCGCCAGACGCTCGCGGGCATGCTCCGTCAGATGCAGGGGCAAGGGTCCATTGGGGCCGAACAGGCCGAAGCTGTAAATCGACAGTTCCGCGGGCCGCCCGCCCGTGGCGGCGCGCGCGGCGGCCACGGTGGACGGCGCGAACGCCATCGACGGCTCCTGCCGCAGCCGCACGGGTTCGTGGCGCGCGACCGTGTCGCGTCCCAAGGGCTTGCGCGCGCCAGAAAGCGCATCGATCCAGCGCAAGGCATGGAACAGGTCATGGGCGTACGGTTCGCGTTCGACCGCGCGCCACCATTGCGCCAGCGCGCCATCAGGCGCGGCGGACGGATGGACGGGATCGGCAACGGGCTGGGCGATATCCACCGTCCTACCCCATGTGTATCTGCTTGGCGTCCACCTTCACCAGGTCGCCGCCCGTCACCACGGTGTAGGCCGCGTGCAGCCGCGCGCTCTGCTCGGCCTGGAAATCGATGGCGCCGGCGCGCACCTGGTCCATCTCGCTGACGCTGCGCTGCGACAGCCGCGCCATCAGCGTCATGCGGTCCATCACCGCCTCGTAGCTGCGGCCCACCAGACGGACTTCGCCCACCGTGGCATGCAGCTGCCTGGCCACCATGCGGATGCTGCCCGAGCGCAGCAGCAATTCGCCCTCCGCCTGCAGCGTGGTGCGTGCGGGATCGGCCTGCACGGTGACGGCGATCAGGTAGATGCGGGCGGGGTCCGGCCCGCTGATCAGCACTTCGTCGCCCGGCTGCGGCTCCAGCAGGCAGCTGGCGGCGCGCCGCACGGTCCAAACGCGGCCATCGCAGGCCACGGCATAGCTGCCGTCGTCTTCGCGGCGCAGCAGCTCGCCCAGCAGATGGACGGGGTCGTAAGCCATGCGGTTCAGATGTGCGGCGGACTTCATCACGCGCTCCTTTTAATGTGCTCAGCCCCTAGACCACGGGCCGGCGTCCCATGCGGGGCTTGTAGCGGGCGACCTCGCCGCGCTGCAGGGTCGAGAGGACCAGCTCCGACATCAGGTTGATCGATACGTGGCGCGCGAAGAACTGCTCCAGCACGGCGCCAAACAGATAAGGGCTGATGCCCGAAAACGCGGTCTCGTCCACCTGCAGCGCGATGCGCACGCCGCGCCCGTGGACGATGGGGCCGGGCACGGGCAGACGGTGATGCACAGGCGTGGCGCTGACGTGCCGCAGGCCCGCGATGTGCCGGCGCACGCCCGGCTCGGCCAGGTTGCCGTACACGTGCAGCATTTCGCGCAAGGTCTGCGCGCCCTGCTCGGCGTCCAGGTCGGTCAGGCTGAGGTAGTTCAGGCCCAGGTGGCTGATCAGGTGCCAGGTGGCCGCGTTTTCGGCCAGCGCCGCGCGGGGCCGCGTGGGTCCGTGCAGCACCTTGACCGCGCGCACCGGCGCCGACACACGCAAGGTCATGTCGGTATCGCCGCCCAGCGGCAACAGCAGCGCCAGATCGCGGTTCGTGCACAGGGTTTCCAGGGTCAGGTGGCGCAGGTCGCCCGAGAACGGCGCCTCGCGCCGGTCCACCAGCGACAGGAACACTTCGCTGCCGATGTAGCCGCTACGGGTGCCGTTGCGTTGCGCGCTATCGGACACCAGCCGCGGCTCGCGGCGCATGGAAAAGTACGCGCCGTGCTCTTCGGGATCGCTGCCCAGCGAACCGTAGAACGGCCGGAATTCCTGCTCCTGCCGCTGCGCGGCGGCATGGCCCGCGACGCGCGTCACCCCGTAGACCTCGTAGTCCAGCGGGCGGCTGCGGTCGATGACGACGTGGTACTCGGAAGTCCTGGGCGTAACCGCCACGCGGTCCGCCCGCTTGGCGAACAGGTTGATCACCGGCACGCAATGCAGCGCCAGGTTGGCGGCCGATATCGCGCCTTCCAGCTCCGGCGCCGCCATCGAGAACAGCAGAGTCAGATCGAATGCGCGGGTTTCGCGCTGCGCGCCCTGGGGCATCGCGGGCGTGCGCAGCCCCCGCTTCAATCCGTTGATGCTGAAGAACAGATAGCGCTGCGCGAATGCGAAATACTCTTGCAGAAGGCGATAGCCCTGGAACACGCGGGCATCGCCCGGCAGCAACGCCTGTTCGTCGGCAAAACCTTCGTGGCGCACCGCGTCCGGCGGCAGTCGGTTGATCCATGCCACCGGCCTGGCGGTGTCATGGCCCAGCACCGCCACGGTATGCCCCATCACGACTTCAAGCAGACGCTGCATTTGCAGGTCCTGGCCGTTCAGGTGGAACACCAGCTGATCGAGCTCCAGGTCCTCCAGGCGCTGCCCGCCGCAAACCTCTATCCGGATGCGCAGCGCGCTCAGCACGCGAGCGGCGCGCCCGGCCAGGCCCAGCCGCGCCAGCGGCAGATCCTGCGGCGCGGCGGTGAATTCCGCCTGCGTGACCTGCAAGGGCCACAGGCGCAGGGCGTGGCCGGTGGTGAAGTCGCAAGGCGTCTGCTCGCCGCGCGCCACGCGGCCGCGCAGCAACGTGCCGCGCGGCAATTCAAAGCCGCCCGCCAAGGTGCCTTCGTTCATGCTGGGCGCGAACTGCACGATGGCCATCGCCGGCGTGGGCGCCAGGTAGTTGGGATAGACCACCTCCAGCAGCCGCTGCGAGAAGCGCGGAAACTCGGCATCCATCTTCATATGGATGCGGGCGGTCAGAAAGCTGAAGCCCTCCAGCAGACGTTCGACGTAAGGATCGGCGACCTCCGTGGCATTCATGCCCAGCCGCGCCGCCACCTTGGGATGGGCCTGCGCAAACTCCGCGCCCAGCTCCCGCAGATAGACCAGTTCCCGGTTGTAGTAATCCAGCAGGCGATCGTCCATCAGGCACCGCCCAGATCGCGCAGATCCATGTGGCCGCTTTCCAGGTCGATGTCCGTGCGGAACAGGAACTCGAGCGGCTGCGGCACGCACCACAGCATGCCGCGTATCTCCAGGCTCAGCACATTGTGGTGTTCCAGCGTGCCGGCATCGGACACGCAGCGCACTTCCACCGACGAGTCCAGGATGCGCGGCTCGAACGCGGAGATCGCTGCGCGGATCGACTCTTCGACGTCGATCCAGTCGATCTCCGACATGCGCTTTCCCGCCATGGCGCGCACGCCGAAGTTCAGCGCCGAGGCCGCTACCGGCCGGTGCGCTGACAGGTCCTGGGACGCCTGCAGGTTGACGGTATTGAGCAGCCAGCGCAGGTCCCGCAGCACCGCCGCGCGCAGCGCCTCATGCGTCAACATGGCGTTTTCGCGCGGTTCTTCGCGCTTGGCGGGCTCGTTGTCCATCAGGCGATCCAGCAGCGACGGCTGCAACCGGTCGCGCGCCGCGCGCTGGCCGCGCGACAACGGCTCCCAATCGCGCGGACGATCGGCGTGGCCCATCACGCCAGCTCCAGGCTGCGTACCTCGAGCAGCGCGACTTCCGCGGCATCCGTCAGCCACATCTTCTGCCCCACGCCTGCGTAGGTGTCGCCATGCAGGGCGCGCCAATCGGTCGTCCTGCCCAGCTTGGCCGAGTCGGACAGTTCGACCATGCGCGCGCCGGGCGCTGCCGGATAGCGCGCCGGCACCAGGCCCTGCCGCACCCGGCCGTCTTCCAGTTCGATCTCGGCCTGCGCCCAGACCAGGTCGCACAGGCCTTCCGGCGCAAGCAGACGCACGCGCTTGAGCCCAGCGAAGGGCAGCCACACGTAGCGCCCGCCCGCCAGGAACTCGAACACCGGACCAAGGCGGCTGTCGCCATCGCAGATCCATTGGAACGGCTGCGCCGTCTCTTGCGCCGCCAGTTCCAGCAGGCCGGCACGCGCGCTGGCATCCTCGAAAGCCTTGCCGCGCAGCTCGGCCGCCTGGCCTGGCGCAGTGCCGTCCAGGCGCAGCGCCGATATCATGGCCCGCAGCCAATCAGCGGGCTCGTCCAGCAGCGCGGGTTCGCCTTGCCCGGCAAGCACGGCCTCGCGCTCGCGTTCCGCCGCGATGGCGCTGGCGTAAAGCACCTGCGTCGGCCGCGCCTGCGCGTTCAGATGCCCGCAGACGTTGAGCTGCTCGGCCGCGCGCGCCCAATCCCCCTGCACCGCCAGCAGCTGGAACAGCTGGGCGCGCAGGTCCGCGTCGGCGGGCTGCCGGCGCACCTGCGCCTGCAGCTCGTCCAATTGGCCAGCCAGGCTGAGCGCGCCGAAGGGAACCGCAGCGATGGACATGGGTGTCTCCGCCCTAGCCCACTTCCTTGTTCTGCTTGATGTCCCAAGCCACCAGGCTTTCCGCGCCCTTGCCGCCCTTGTCGGTCTGCTCCCAGTACTGCTGCTTGACCTTGGCCGCCTGGAACGCGAAGTTCACCACCACGCCTTCGGCACTGCGGTCCCCGGATATCTGCACCGACGACACCAGCACGTCCTCCAGCGTGATCTTGGAGTACTCGATCTGCTCGCCGCCCGCCTTGCACATGGACAGCTCGATCTTGCTGAGGTGCTTGCCGCTGGCGCAGTGCTTCATCACGGCTGGCGCGGCCTTGTCGATGCGGGCCACTACGTGCAGATCGTTGAAGCTGGCCTTGCCCGCGCCCAGGCCGCCGCCGCTGGCCAGGTTGCCTGGCTGGGTTGCGCCCCATGAAAAGGACACGATATCGGTCCAGTCCTTGTGGTTGGCGTCCTTGGATTCACCGTTGGCGCCATCGATCTTCATGAACATATCCACTGCCACATCTGTCTCCTGGAGTTATGGGGCACGGTTGCGCCCCGACTTGTCAGCGCCACTCAGCCTTCGTTCTGTTTGAGCGAAGGCAGCTTGGAAACCAGCCGCAGCGACACCGTCAGCCCTTCCAGCTGATAATGCGGCCGCAGGAAAAACTTGGCGGAGTAATAGCCCGGGTTGTCCTCGATCTCCTGCACCTGCACCTCGGCCGCGGCCAGGGGCTTGCGCGCCTTGGTTTCCTGCGAGGAGTTCACCGGATCGCCATCGACGTAATTCATGATCCAGTCGTTCAGCCAGCGCTCCATGTCGTCGCGTTCGCGGAACGAGCCGATCTTGTCGCGCACGATGCACTTCAGGTAATGCGCGAAGCGGCAGCATGCGAAGAGATACGGCAGGCGCGCGGCCAGCTTGGCATTGGCCGAGGCGTCGGCCTCGTAGTAGTCGTGCGGCTTTTGCAGCGACTGCGCGCCGATGAAGGCGGCGAAGTCGGAGTTCTTTCGATGCACCAACGGCATGAAGCCGTTCTTGGCCAGTTCGGCCTCCCGCCTGTCGCTGATGGCGATCTCGGTCGGGCACTTCAGGTCCACGCCGCCGTCATCGGTGGGAAAGCTGTGGCACGGCAGGTTCTCCACCGCGCCGCCGGACTCCACGCCGCGGATGGACGTGCACCAGCCGTACAGCTTGAACGAGCGGTTCACGTTGGCCGCCATGGCATAGGCGGAATTGGTCCAGGTGTAGCGGTCGTGGTTCGCGCCGTCGGTGTCTTCCTCGAAGTCGAATTCGTCGACGGGATTGGTGCGCGCGCCGTAGGGCAGCCGCGCCAGGAAGCGCGGCATCGCCAGCCCGATGTAGCGCGAGTCCTCGGATTCGCGCAGGCTGCGCCATGCGGCGTATTCCGTGTTGGTGAAGATCTTGGTCAGGTCACGCGGGTTGGCCAGTTCCTGCCACGAATCCATCTGCATCACGTTGGGCGAAGCCCCCGCAATGAAGGGGCAGTGCGCGGCGGATGAGATCTTGGCGATCTCGCCCAGCAGTTCCACGTCGGGCGGACTGTGGTCAAAGTAGTAGTCGCCGACCAGGCAGCCGATGGGCTCCCCGCCGAACTGGCCGTACTCTTCCTCGTACACGCGCTTGAAGATCGGGCTCTGGTCCCAGCCCACGCCCTTGTGCCGCTTGAGCGTGCGGCCCAGTTCCGACTTGGACAGGCACATCACGCGGATCTTCAGAAGTTCGTCGGTCTCGGTGTTGGTGACCAGGTAATGCAGGCCGCGCCACGCGCCCTCCAGCTGCTGGAAGTCGGGGTGGTGCATCACGCGGTTGATCTGCTCCGACATCTTGCGGTCGATCTCGGCGATGATGGCCTGGATGGTGCGGTAGGCGTCCGACGACAGGCCGACGCCGCTGTTCTCAAGCGCCTGATGCGCCAGCGTGCGCACGGCGTGTTCCACCGCCTCCTGCGCCTGCTCGGTCTTGGGCTTGAATTCCTTCTTCAGCAGGGCGGAAAGATCGTCCGCCTGCAGGGTCTCGACAGCACGCGCGTCGGCGCGTTTGGCCACTGCGGTCATGGCATTCTCCGAAAAGCGATTCAAGCGGAAATCAGGCGGCCGGGTCCGGCGCGGGGGCATCGGATGCGCGCGGCTCCTCTTGCGGCTTCGGCGCGGCCGCCAGCGCGTTCATCAGCGCTGGATTCTTGAGCACGCTGCCGATCAGTTCCTCGGCGCCGGTCTTGCCGTCCATGTAGGTCAACAGGTTCGCCAGCTGGGTGCGCGCGCTCAGCAATTCGTTCAGCGCGCCAACCTTGCGAGCGACGGTGGCCGGCGAAAAATCGTCGATGCTCTCGAATGTGACGTCCACATTCAGGTTGCCTTCGCCCGTCAGCGTGTTGGGCACCTGGAACGCCACGCGCGGCTGGATGGAACGCATGCGTTCATCGAAGTTGTCGATGTCGATGTCGAGGAACTTGCGCTCGCCCACTTCCGGCTGCGGCGTTTCGGACTTGCCGGCCAGGTCCGCCAGCACGCCCATCACGAACGGCAACTGGATCTTGCGTTCAGCGCCGTAGATCTCCACGTCGTATTCGATCTGCACCCGCGGCGCGCGGTTTCTTGCAATGAACTTCTGGCCGCTTCCCTTCAGGCTGGTCGCCATGATGTCGTCTCCTCTTGTTGGTGCGGCGGCTGGCCCGCCTTACGGTTCCTGCCGGTTCGCCTCGGACCGCGGCAGCCATGCCTCGAACTGCTCCAGCCCCTGGGGCGCCAGATTCCTGATGATGTCGTGAAAACTCATTGGGATGAGCTGCTGCGCCCTGCGGATGAGGTAAGGCGCGGGATGGCCGGGCTCGTTGGCCTCGAAGTACGCACAGACCTTGGACAGCATCGCCACGGCCTCGTCGCGCGACTGGATCGTCGCGTCCTGCCAGCGTGCGGCGTGATCCGCCGCGCTCGCGACCGGCTGCGTGGCTGGCGCCTCTGCCGCGGTCCGCGCCTCGTCGGTCGGCGCCGCGGTCGGCCTCGCGGATTGCGGATCGCGCGCCGCGTCCAGCACCAGGTCCAGCGTGCGCAGGATGGCCGCATAGTCGGGCGCCCACGCGGCGCCCAATTTGTCCGTCACGAGTTTCTGAATGCGCCGCAGCGCATCGGCGGCTGAGGCCAGCGCCTGCACGTCGGCATCGCCTTGCGTCCATGCCTGGCGCAAGCGCTCGACCAGGCGCGGACGCCCGCCTGGATAGCCGTCCGCATCCTGGCGGCTGCCGTCCAGCAGCGCTTCGGTATCGCGCACGGTGAGTTGTCCATGCACGCCGCTGATCAGGCTGGCCGAACGCAGGCTGCGCGCACAGCCCTGCATGTCGCCAAAGGCCGCCAATGCGTTCATGCGCGGCATGGGATCGTCTTCCCCCACGCTGTCCAGGCGTGGATGCACCGGCTCCCAATAGCGTTCCAGGGTATCGACGGCCAGCGCCAGGCCATCGCCATAGCCGGGCAGGCCGCGGATTTCGGTCCAGGCTGAGGTCAACAGGCCAATGATGCGCAGGTCGCGGGTGCGTTCCAGCAGCGCGCGCGCCAGGCGTTCGACTTCGCGCCAGTCAGGTGGCTGCGCGGCAATGATGGTCGACCCGAACTGCTGTTCGTCGCGCCCCGCCGCGGCTTGCTGCAGTTGCAGGAAGTCGGCGTCGTATTCGAGGTCTTCCCCGCAGGGCAGACGTGAATCGAGTGTATTGAGGATGTCGGCGAATTCCATAGTCATCAGTTAAATGCCTGCTGGGATGCTGCCTGGATACAACCACTACGCTCCGCGCTGCTTCACGGAAGGGTGAATTCTAGGCATCTCTTTCCGCATGCAACGGCAACCTAACAACTACAGATTTTTCTTACAGATAGCTAACACCCGAGTAAACAATTGAACACTTGTCTCCCTGCTGCATTGATTTTTGGACACAGACCTTACGGAATCGGGCGCATCACGGAAGGACTGTTACCGAAGCGTAAAAAACACAAAAGCATGTGAGAGCGCTTCTCCGGCGCTTTCGCCCCTGCCTACAATCGGCGCTCACGCTGGCGGCAAGACCGGCGCGCATCAGATCCAGAGACAGATTTCCCCGGCGCAGACCCGTTCGTGACGAGTCCCTGCCCGCCTATGCAAGCGGCCCCATCGCGTGGCCGGACATCCCATTGCAGTCATCGTGACGCGCCTGGCGCGCGGCCGCGAAGAAATCGAAAGCAGCACACGCAGCAACAGGCGAAGCATTCTCATAAGGAGACGGTGAGATGGACCGCAACGTGCCCAGCGAACGTGTCGTCAAGGCGCATACGCCCCTGCCGCCGGAGCAACTGAAGTTCCGCGCCATGCATGGCGCCGAGAGCCTTTCGCAGCTGTACGAACTGGAGGTCGAGCTGGTCTCGGAATCCTATTCGCTGGATATGAAGTCGCTGCTGGGCAAGCCGCTGACGCTGGAGATCGAAACCGGGTCCGCCGCACCGCGCTATCTCAGCGGGCACATCACGCGTTGCGCGCTGGTGGGCCGCGAGAACAACACCTCGCGCTACACCATCTACCGCGCCACGGTGCGGCCGTGGCTCTGGTACCTGACCCAGACCTCGGACAACAAGATATTCCAGAACAAGAGCGTGCCCGACGTCATCCGGGAAGTGCTGAAGGACTACGACTATCCCATCGAGTTCAAGCTGGTGGACAGCTACCGCAATTGGGAATACTGCGTCCAGTACCAGGAAACCGACTACGCCTTCATCAGCCGCCTGATGGAGCACGAGGGCATCTACTTCTGGTTCAAGCACGACAAGGGCAAGCACACCCTGGTCCTCACCGACGACATCACGCAGCACGAGCCCGTCTCGGGCTACGAGCAGATTCCCTATTACGGGCCGGACCGCATCACCATCCCGCGCGAAGACCACGTCTACAAATGGGAAGTGGCCGAACAGATCACGCCCGGCGCCTTTGCCACCACGGACTACCATCCGCTCACGCCCGCCGCCAGCCTGGAAGCGCGCCGCAACAACCCCGGCGCGCACGACCATGGCGACCTGGAGATGTACGAATGGCAAGGGGGCTACACCAATCCTGACGACGCGGAGCACTACACCCGCGTGCGGCTCGAAGACCTGCAATGCAGAAAGGAGCAAAGCGCCGGCGGCTCCAACGCCCGCGGGCTGGCCACGGGCCATCTCTTCACGCTGCGCAATCATCCGCGCCAGGCCGAGAACCGCGAGTACCTCGTCGTCAGCACCTACTACCGGATCCGTGAAACAGGCTATGCCAGCGGCCAGCCCGATCCCGGCGACTTCGACCTGGAGTTCGTCGTGCTGCCGTCCAGCACACAATTCCGCGCGCCGCGCGTGACTCCCGTTCCGCGCACCCATGGCCCACAGACCGCCACGGTAGTGGGCAAGGAAGGAGAGGAAATCTGGACGGACAAGATGGGCCGCATCAAGGTGCAGTTCCATTGGGACCGCTATGGCAAGAAGGACGAGAACAGCTCGTGCTGGGTGCGCGTGTCCAGCCCTTGGGCCGGCGGCGGCTTTGGCGGCATCCAGCTGCCGCGCGTGCGCGATGAAGTGATCGTCGACTTCATCGGCGGCCAGCCCGACCGCCCCATCGTGATCGGCCGCGTCTTCAACGCCAACAACCTGCCGCCCTGGGACCTGCCGGACAACGCCACGCAAAGCGGCTTCCTGAGCCGCTCCAAGAGCGGCACGCCCGCGACGGCGAACGCGCTCATGTTCGAGGACAAGAGCGGCAGCGAACGCATCTGGCTGCATGCGGAACGCGAACTCTGCACCGAGGTGGAAGCCAACGAATTCCATTCGACCGACGAGAACCGCAGCACCACCATCGGCGACAACGACACCACCAGGATCGGCGGCAACCGCGACATCAAGGTCACCGGCACCGACAAGCTGCATGTCGACAAGACGCGCGACGTTTTCGTGAAGGGGCACGAGGAATACACCGTCAAGGCATCGCGCACGGTCAACGTGAAAGACGGCCTGATGGACGAGAAGTTCGACAACGGCCTGAAGACGACGGTCGCAGCCAAGGGCGAGGAACGCGAGATCACGGGTCTCTTCAAGGAAACCTTGAAGAACGGCGAGCAGGTCTACGTGAACGAAGGCGACTCGCTGCATCACGTCAAGACCGGCATGCTCACCGAGAAGGCCAAGGGCAAGGTCGAAGTGCTTTCCACCGACGCGAACATGGACGTCAAGGCCAAGACCGCGATGCACGTGGAGTCCGAAACGTCCACCATGGATCTCAAGGCCAAGGGCAAGATAGACATGGAGTCGACGGGATCCACCGTATTGGTCAAGGCCGACGGCAACATCACGCTGAAAACCCCTGCCGATGTCGTGATGGACGCTGCCAACGTCAAGGATCTTTCCAAGGAAAGCTGGCTTCAGGCCACGCCATTTTCCATCGGCCTGGCAGTGGCCAAGGCGGAATTCGGCATGCATCGCCTGGCGCTGTTCCGCACCACGGTCATGCTGAACCTCTCGTTCACCAACTACGCCATGGTCAGCAGCATCGGACAGATGGTCTCGTACCGCACCACCGGCGCCAGCTACCAGTTCGACGCGGTCACTGCGGAAAAGGTGGGCCTGGGCGCGTCGATGGTCGGTCTCTGGAGCATCATCTAAGGCCGCCATGTCCGACTTCATCGATGCATGGCCCAGCTGGGCCAAGTGGGTATGGCTGGGCCTGTTGCTGTCCCTGGCGCAGGCGGCGTACATGTTGTGGCGCGAGCGCCAGCGTCGCGCGGCGGGACGCAAGGAAGTGCAGCGGCAGGACAGTTTGCGCGTCAGCGGACTGCCCGGCACCGCGCGGGTGACGGCGGCACGCGACACGCGCCGCCGGATCGGCGATACCTTGTACTTCGTCATCGAGCTGGACCTGGACGTGGCCGCCACCAGCGCCACGCCCGCGCTGTCGCGCACGCTCAGCGTGCCCCTGTCGCCCTTGCACCTGGCCGATTTCGGCGTCGGCAAGACCATACAGGTGCGCGTCGATCCCGCGACCCGGGAGGTCGTCGTGGACCAGGCCACCGGATAGCCATGAAGACCATCAAGCCGTTCCGCCTGGGCCTGCTTACCCGCCCCTACCGCTGGCAAGGCCGCGACGTGCTGGGCGTGGCGGTGTTCGCGCTGGTCGATATCGCGCACGCGCCCACGCTGCTCATGGACCAGGAACTTTGGAAGCTGGCAGGCGCCGAAGCTGGCGGCCTGCTGGACCTGGCCACGCCCAAGCTGTGTCCGGAAGTGCTGGTCGCCGGCCACGCCTATCCGCATGATCCCAAGAGTCCCGGCGCCTGCGCCGTGCGCCTGAAGGTGGGCGCGATCGACAAATCATTGCTGGTCTTCGGCGACCGCTACTGGCTCGATGGCAAGGCCACCGCCCCCCAGCCCTTCGAGCGCATGCGTCTGGACTGGAGCCGCGCCTACGGCGGCCCCGGCTGCGCAGAAAACCCGCAGGGCATAGGCGCGCAGGAAGAGGACGTCAACGGCGTGCGCGTGCGCCGGCTGCCCAACATCGAACACCCGCAGGAACGCGTCGCATCGCCCTCCCAGCGCGTCGCGCCCGCCGGTTTCACCGCCATGCCCATGGACTGGCCGCAGCGGGCCGCGCTGCTGGGCCGCCAGTATGGCCAGCAGTGGCTGGAACATGACTTCCCGGGCTTCGCGTCCGACATGGACTGGCGCTTCTTCAATGCCGCCCCGCCCGACCAATGGGGGCCCGCCAATTCGGCGCTTGCCGGCGGCGCCGACTATGAACTGTGGAACATGCACCCTGAACGCGAGGTGCTGCGCGGCCGCCTGCCCGACTGGCGCGCCCGCTGTTTCTTCAGCCGCCAGGCCGATGGCAGCGCGCTCGAGGAAGTCGCGTTGCGCCTGACCACGGCCTGGTTCTTCCCCGACCGCACGCAGCTGGCGCTGATCTGGCATGGCGCGCTGCCGGTACGCGAAGACGATGCGGCAGATATCCTGCACATCATGCCCGCGCTGGAACACGCCGGCCAGGAGCGCGACGTGGCGCATTACCAGACTGTGGTGGGACAGCGCCTCGATACCGAGCTCGGCGCGGTCCATGCCCTGCTGGATGCCCAGCTCGTGCCGGAAGACATCTGCGGCGAGCTGCCGCAGGCGGCCATGGAAGCCACGGCCCAGCGGCCGTCGAACCGCAACCTGCATGCCGGCGCCGCACGGCGGCATGCCCGCGAGCGCGAATCGCTGCTCGCCCAGGGCCTGGATCCCGATCTGTACATGGTTCCCCTGCAGCCGCCGCCAAAGGCGCCTAACCTGGCCGATCTGCCGCAGACCATCCTGCGCATGCAGCGGGAGCTGGAAGAGGCCAAACGCCTGTCGGGCGGTCCCGGCGCGCGCGCGCTGGCCGATCCCAACCTGCCCTCCATGGCCGCAGTCTCCGGGGTAGACATGGACGCACTGCGCAAGCTGGAGGATGACGGCAAGCTTCCCGCCGGCTTCGACCCACGCAAGGTGAAGCGGCACATCGCCGACTTCGATGCCAACCCGCACACGCAGGCCGAGCGCGGCGCGCCGGATGCACCAGGCGTGCCGCCCCCGCTCAGCCAGACCCTGGGTCCGCAGGTGCATCAGGCCTATCAGCAATCGGCGCATCAGTTCGCGCCGCCCCCGCCCATGCCGCCGTTGCGCGCACGGCGCACGCGTTCGAAGCTGGAAGCGCGTCTGAAAGGCAATCGCGATTGCCGCGACATGAACCTGACTGGCGCGGACCTGAGCGGCATGGATCTTTCCGGCGTCGACTTCCAGCGCGCCATCCTGGCCGGCGCCAATCTCGCCGACGCGCGGCTGGACGGCTGCAACCTCACCGACGCGGTGCTGGCAGGCGCCGACCTGGCGCGCACCAGTATGCGCGGCGCCGATATGTCGCGCGCGAACCTGGGCCGCACGCAGTGCGTGCAGACGGACTTCACCGAAAGCCGCATCAAGGAAACCATCTGGGACCATGCCAACTGCGAAGATTGCAGCTTTGCCGGCAGCGTCTGGTTGCTGGGACGCCTGCATCAGGCGCGCTTGCGCGGCTGCGACCTGAGCGGCGCGTCTTTCGAGCAATGGGCCGCGATGATGGCCGCCTTCGAGGATTGCCGCTTTCACCAAGCGCGCTTGAATCAATGCGTGTTCATGCAGGGCACGATGGCGAACGCCGACTTCTCCGGCGCGGACTTGCTGCGCGTCAGCTTCATGGACGTGGAGTTCTCGGGCCGCCATAGCATGGAGAACGCCACGCTCGATGGCTGCGCCTACGCGGGACGCGTAGCGCTTGCCGGCGCCTGCCTGCGCGGCATGCGGTTCAAGGTGGGCAGCATGCGTGGCGCGATGCTCGATCGCGCCGACTTGCGTGGCGCGCAAGTCGCCGCCAGTGACTTTTCGAACTGCAGCCTGCGGGAAGCAGACCTCAGCGGCATGGCCGCCCCCGACACCCACTTCGTGCGCGCCGACTTCACCGGCGCGCGCCTGCGCAACGCCAACCTGATCAACAGCCTGCTCGGCAAGGCCATCCTGCTGCGCGCCGACCTGACCGGCGCCAACCTCTTTCGCGCGGATGTCGCGCAGGCGCAGATGGACGGCAGCACCGGGCTGGACGACGCCCATACCCAAGGCGCCAAGCTCTGGCCGGCCCGGCAGCCGGAGAACGCCGCATGAACCTGGATCAGTTGCTGGACCAGGTGCGCCACGGCGAGCCGATAGCGCACCGCAGCCTGGCGGGCCGGGACCTGCGCGGCCTGGACCTGGCGGGCGCGTTCTTCGACCAGGTGGATTTGAGCGGCGCCAGGATGAGCGGTTGCCAGTTGCAGGACAGCCAATTCCTCAACTGCGTGCTGACTGGCGTGGACGCCGCGGACGCCAATCTGGATATGGCCCGGCTGTTCCGCTGTCAGGCCCGCGGGGCGGTGCTGGACCGCAGCCATGCCCATGGCGTCAGCTTCACCGAATGCGATCTGGGTCAGGCCAGCCTGGAAGGGGCCGAGCTGAAGGAAGCGGCGTTCAACTCCACCTCGCTCGAAGGCGCCTCCTTGCGATCCGCCCGCGTGGAACGCTCGGTGTTCTCGCGCGGCGTGCTGACGCGCGCCGACCTGTCGCAGGCCCGGATGAGCTACACCCTGTTCCACCAGCTGGACCTGCGCAGCATCGTGCTGGCGGGCGCCGGCGCGGAAAGCACCATGTTCATCGAATGCGATCTGACGGCGCAGGACTTCTCCTCGCAAGCCTACCCGCTCTGCCATTTCACCGACAGCCAGCTGGACGGCGCGGACTTCCGCAATGCCGACCTGCGTCAGGCCGGCTTCAAGGGCGCGTCGCTGCGCGGCGCGCGCTTCGCTGGCGCGTCGGCCCCGCAGTGCTTGTTCCCTCAGGCCGACCTGAGCGGCGCCGACCTGCAGGGCGGCCGTTTCGACGGCGCCATCTGGGCCGAGGCGACGCTGGACGGCGCCTCCTTGCGCGGCGCCAGCCTGTCGCTGTGCATCTTCCAGCGCGCGCGTTGCGCCGACACCGATTTCCGCGGCGCCAACCTGACCGACGCCGACTTCTCGCTGGCCGACCTGGGCGGGGCCGACCTGCGCGACGCCACCTTCCTGCGCACGCGCATGCATCGCGCGTTGACCCAGGGCACGCGTTGGACGCAACGCCGCGGCATCATCGAAAACGACGCGCCCCTGCTTGAAGCCGAACTCTGGTCGGCCGGACGCGCCTCCCTTTGACCCCACGCGGCATCGCCGCCCCCTCGCCGCCTAAGGAGATCAACATGCTCGCAGTCTGCCAATTGCCCAGCCTGGCCGTGGGCGTTCCCGACGTCTGCAAGACCCCGGTGCCGCCGGTGCCGCACATCGACACGGCGACCTCGTCCATGGGTATCCCCGTGGTCTGGAATGTATGGCTGATGGCAGCGCCGGTGCACAACATGGCGACGGTGATACCGGTCACGCTGGGCGATACCGCCGGCGTGGGCGGCGGCCTGATCTCGCAGACCTTCATGGGCCAGTCGCGCTACATGACGGGCGCGTTCACCATGCTGGTGCGCGGCGCGCCCATCGTCCGCATGACGAGCCTGACCCTGCAGAACACCATCAATGCGCCTGGCGTCAAGGTGTACTCGCCCCAGCCGGTGATGGTTGTGCTGACGGCCTGAACAGGCCGTCAGCGCCTACAGTTCGCCGTAGGAGTGCAGGCCCGACAGGAACATGTTCACGCCCAGGAAGGCGAAGCCGGTGATCAGCAGGCCCATCAGCGCCCAGTAGGCCGCCATGGTCCCGCGCAGGCCCTTGATCAGGCGCATGTGCAACCAGGCCGCGTAGTTGAGCCAGACGATCAGCGCCCAGGTTTCCTTGGGGTCCCATTGCCAATACGCGCCCCAGGCGTCGGCCGCCCACAGCGCGCCCAGGATGGTGGCGACGGTGAAGAACGCGAAGCCGATCGCGATGGCGCGATACATGATGTCGTCCAGCACTTCCAGCGAGGGCAGCGCCGCGGCGATGCGGCGGCGTCCCAGCAGGATGGCGCCCACGATCACCGCGCCCACGCCGAAGTACAGCATCCAGGTGGCCGACAGGCCATCGGTACGGAACACCATGGGCTCGGCGCACAGCAGCACGCCCAGCACGAACAGCGGCGCCAGCTTGGCCCAGGACGTGGTCTGGCCATGTTGTTTCACCAGGTAGGCAAAGCCCACCATGGCGGCCAGCGAGAAGGTGCCGTAGCCAATGAAATTGGCCGGAACGTGCAGCTTCATCCACCAGCTCTTGAGCGCCGGCACCAGCGGCTGGATCTGCCCGGCGTCGCGCGTGAAGGAGTACCACAGCAGGAACACCACGGCCGACGTCACCACCAGCATCACGAAACCGCCCAGCGCGCGCGTGGCGTACTTGCGTTCGTAGTAGAGGTAGAACAGCGCCGTGATCAGCGCAAACAGCACGAACACTTCATACAGGTTGCTGACCGGGATGTGGCCCAGGTCCGGGCCCATCAAGTGCCCTTCGCGCCAGCGCACCAGTAGGCCCGTGACGCCGGCGAACACCGCGCCCCAGCTCAGCGCCGTGCCCAGCCAGGCGGCGGTAGGGCTGAAGAAGCCGATCCAGTAGCAGACCATGGCCAGCGCGAACAGCGCGCACATCCACAGGATGGCCGACTGCGACGAGAACAGGTACTTCAGGAAGAACACCTGCTCGGCCCGGGCCAGGTCGTTGCCGTACAGCATCAGCGCCAACCCCGCCGCAATGGCACAGGCGACCATCAGGTGGCGCAGCGGGCGCCACAGCCAGCCCATCCAGGCCAGCACCGGCACGGTGCCGCACAGGATGATCTTCTCGTAATAGTCCATCGCGTTGCTGTAGCGGGTCAGCGCGAATCCCGCACCCACCGCCAGCAACAGGAAGAAGACGACGTCGGTCCAGTCGGGCCTGCCGCGCTGCGCGCGGCCGTCGCCGGTTTCGGACAGGGCGTCCTGCCAAAGTTGATCAGGCGAGGCAGCCAACGTTTGCGCCGGCGCGGGATGCGTAGTGGTCGTAGTGGACATAGGAAACCTTAAGACCTCTTCTGGCGCAGCAGCGCCTGCTTGAAGCGTTCAAACTCCTGGTTGAAGTCGAGTGTACGCTTCTGGGACGTCATGGCCGCCAGGACGCTGCTGCCGCCGCCTTGCGGCTTGATCCAGATCCAGATGCGGCGGTCTCGAATATAGAACATCGAGAACACGCCCAGGACCAGCAGCAGGCTGCCCAGGTAGACGGTGTTCTTGCCGGGCGTGCGGCTGACCTGGAACACGCTGGCCTGCACGTGCTTGAAGTCCGCGAGCGACAGGAACACCGGCGCCGGATAGACGGTCAGGTCCGACAGCGCGGCCACGGACAGGCGCGACCAGACGGCGGCGCGTTCGGCCTCCGGGCCTTCGGTGGCCACGGGGGGCAGGCCGGCGCGCTCGCGCTCGATGGCGCGCAACTCGTTCATGCTGGCGCCGATCAGGCGGATCACCACGTCGGCTGCCCGCTCCAGGTCCTGCGGCGGCGTGTTGGCCTGCAGGAACGCCGCCACGGCTTGCAAGCCGCCGGAGGCGAAGGTTTCCAGGGCGCGCTCGGCGGCCGTCTGCAGGGGCTGGCGATCCGTCCCCGCCGGGCTGTTGCGTTCCGCGAAGCGGCGCGCGGCCTCCTGGCGCGCTGCGGGGTCGGCCAGAGTCGCGCGCAGGCGCATGAATTCGGCGATCGAGCTGTCGTCGTCCGCCGGAATGCGCAGGTAGCGGAACGGCTCGGAGGCGTTGTTGCGCACTCCGGCCAGGAACACGGCGGCGCCGTCCAGCTCGACGGGCAGCATGTAATTCTGGAATTCGTGGGCCTGGCCCGCATCGTCGATCAGCTTGTATTCGACGCTGGGACCGACGTTGCGCAGGTTTTCGTTCTTTTTGCCTGCGGCGCTGCCGGACACCGACGCGACATGGTCGGCAAAGCTCTGGTTGCCGCCCTTGGGCACGCCGCCGGTCAGATCCTCGACGTTGATGGGCCGCAGGGCCGTGATCTCGATCCCCATGCTGCGCGCGCCGCGGGCAGTGTGAGCGGTTACTTCGCTGGTCTTGCCCACCGTACCGTCAACCGCGAAGGTAGCGGCGTCAGATCCTACTAGCGGATAGCCTTTCAGCGTCACCGCGCTGCCGCCGTCGTCGAAGCTGGATTGGTAGACCGTCATGCCCTTGAAGCGCAGCGGCTCGTTGACCTCGATGGTGGAATCGAAACTCTTCCCGGTGTCCGGGTCGGTGACCTCGACCTCGCTGGCGAAGCGGCTGGGCATGCCGGTGGAGTAATAGTCGACCACGAACTTCTTGAGCTTCAGCGTGAAGGGCATGGGCTGCACCAGGGCGCCGTCGCCCACCATCACGACCGCCGTGCTGGCCTGGCCGCCCTCGGGCACCAGGACGCTGGCGCGGAAACTCGGGTTGTCGACCGACAAGCGGCCGCTTTCCGGCACTTCCGAGATCAGCATGTTTTCGACGATGGGTTTCTTACCACCGAACATGACCTGCAGGCGCACCGGCAACTCGCTGTCCAGCAGGCCGCCGATGCAGATGATGACCATGGCGGCGTGGGCGAACACGTAGCCCAGGCGGTTGGCGCTGCCCTTCTTGGCCGCCAGCAGCACGCCATCCGCATCCTGGCGTTCGCGCACCGCATAACCCAGCCGGCCCAGCAGGGATTTGAGGCCCGCAGCCGTCTGCGGCACGTCGGTGGGCTCCTCGGTTTCCACCCGATGCGGGAAGGCGCGCAAGCTGCTGGCGCGCACATGTTCGCGGAACGAGCGCGCATCGCGCAGCATCTTTGGCGCGTTGCGGATCAGGCAGACCGAGGTCGACACGACCAGGAACCCCATGATCAGCAGGAACCACCAGCTGTTGTAGACGTGCCAGATGGAGAACTTGTCGAACACTTCGAACCAGAACGGCCCGAATTGATCGATGTAGTTGTTGGACGAGCGGTTCTGCTGCAGGACGGTCCCGACCAGGCTCGCCACGCAGATGAACATCAGCAGGCTGACGGCGAAACGCATCGAACCCAGCAATTCGAAGAAATCGCCGGGCAGGCTGCGCAGGGAAGGACGGGAGTGTGTACGGGTCGAATTCATGAAAAAAGGGGGGCCGCGCTATCGGCTACCCCCCTCATAGACAGCGCGCGGCGGAAGCAGGTTCCGCTGCGCTGAGTTTGCAGAACGCGGACCAGCCGCGCGCGTGGCGGGCTGGCGCCTACCGCAGACCGGCGGCGTAGTCCGACACGGCCTTGATGTCGGCGTCCGACATGCGGTCCGCGATGGCGAACATGACGTCGTTCTTGCGGTCGCCGCTGCGGAACAGCTTCAGCTGCTCTTCAATGTACATGGGGAACTGGCCCGATAGCCGGGGGTACTGGCTGGGAATGCCCGCGCCATTGGCAGAATGGCACGAGGCGCAAGCCGGAACCTTGCGATCAGGCAAACCGCCGCGCCAGATCTTTTGACCCAGATCAACCAGCTTCTCCTGGCCGGCCGTGGCGGGCTCCTTGAGCGGCTGCTGCGCCAGGTACAGCGCGATGTTCTGCATGTCGGCGGGCGTCAGGTTCTGCGCCATGGCCGTCATCGGGGTGGGATTGCCGCCCGCGCCATTGCGCACCGGCAGCTTGGCGCCGGGCTTGACCTGGAAGTCGGCCAATTGCTTGGCCAGGTACTCGTGGGACTGCGCGGCCAGGTTGGGGTTCACCGGGATGGTGCTATTGCCCGCCGCGCCATGACAGGACGCACAGGCGATGATGCCCCTGGCCGCATCGCCCTGGTCAAACAGCTGTCCGCCCTTGGCGGCATCTGGTTTTACCGGGCCCGCGGCGCCTTCGGCGGCGAAACTCGTAGTAGATAAGGCGGAGGCGCCGAGCAACAGCCCGCTCGCAACCAACATCCGGGACAGCACACGCTTCATGAAGACCTCGACGATCGCATCGATCAAGGCGCAAAAAGGCGCCCACGCCTGCCCGCACACCCTGGAATACCGTATCGAACCTGTTTTGCCTTCCTGCCTGCGATGTTGCTGCGAACTTGCCGGATAAAGCGTTCAGCAAGCGAAACAGTAAGCAAAAAAGACGGCTCCGCGCACGGGGACCACTGTTGCAAACGCCGGATTATACAATAGGGCTCGAAACCAACCGTATCCAAAGCCACCCGTGTCCCTCCTACATCGCGCCTCTTTCCTCACGTCCGCGGCTCGCCTCGACCAGTTGCCGGCCGCCGGCGCTCCCGAGGTCTGCTTTGTCGGCCGCTCCAACGCCGGCAAATCCACGGCCATCAACGTGCTGTGCAACCAGCGCCGCCTTGCCTTCTCCAGCAAGACGCCGGGCCGCACGCGCCTGATCAATATGTTCAGCCTGCCCGACCCGCTGGATCCGGAAGGCCACATCGGCTATCTCGTCGACCTGCCCGGCTACGGCTACGCCTCCGTGGCCCGCGACGAAAAAGAAAAATGGGCCGACATCCTGGGCGGCTATCTGCGCGACCGCGAATCGCTGGCCGGCATCGTGCTGCTCATCGACATCCGCCGCGGCGTCACCGAACTGGACCGCCGCCTCGCCAACTTCATCGCCCCCACCGGCCGCCCGGTGCTGGCGCTGCTGACCAAGGCCGACAAGCTGCCCTACGGCCAGCGCGTGCGCACCGTGTTCTCCGTGCGCAAGGACCTGGCCGATATCGGCGCCCTGCACACCATCCCCTTCTCGGCGCCTGAACGCATCGGCCTGGAAGAGGCCGGCGCGCACATAGAAAACTGGATTTCACCCAAGGTCGTACCATGAACCCGCAGATCATCTCCCCTGAATTCCCGGTATCCCGCCCGCGCCGCCTGCGCCGCGACGACTTCACCCGTCGCCTGGTGCGCGAAAACGCCCTGACGGTCAACGATCTGATCTATCCCGTGTTCGTGGCCGAAGGCACTGGCCTGCAGCAAGCCGTGCCGTCGCTGCCGGGCGTGGTCCGCTATTCGCTGGACACGCTGCTGCCGGTGGCCCGCGAATGCGTGGACCTCGGCATTCCCGTGCTGGCGCTGTTCCCCGCCATCGACCCCTCGCTCAAGACGCCCGACGGCATCGAAGCCACCAACCCCAATGGCCTGATCCCGCGCGTGGTGCGTGAACTGAAGAAGCACGTCCCCGAACTCGGCATTCTGTGCGACGTGGCGCTGGACCCCTACACCAGCCACGGCCAGGACGGCGTCATCGACGAGAACGGCTACGTCATCAACGAAGCCACCGTCGAAATCCTGGTCAAGCAGGCGCTCACGCAAGCCGAGGCCGGCGTCGACATGGTCGCGCCCAGCGACATGATGGACGGCCGCATCGGCGCCGTGCGCCGCGCGCTGGAAGCCAACGGCCACATCCACACGCAGATCATGGCCTACTCCGCCAAGTACGCCAGCGCCTTCTACGGCCCGTTCCGCGACGCCGTGGGCTCGGCCACCAACCTGGGCAAGTCCAACAAGATGGCTTACCAGATGGATCCGGGCAACCTCGACGAAGCCCTGCGCGAAGTCGCCGCCGACCTGCAGGAAGGCGCCGACATGGTCATGGTCAAGCCCGGCATGCCCTACCTGGACGTGCTGCGCCGGGTCAAGGACACGTTCCGCGTGCCCACCTTCGCCTACCAGGTCAGCGGCGAGTACGCCATGATCAAGGCCGCCGCCGCCAACGGCTGGCTGGACCACGACAAGGTCATGATGGAAGCGCTCCTGGCGTTCAAGCGCGCCGGCGCCGACGGCATCCTGACGTACTTCGCGATCGAAGCCGCGAAGCTGCTGAAGAACCAGCGTTAAGCGCTTGCGGCATCGCGGGCCAGGCCACCATGGGCCGCCCGCGAAGCCTGCCGCAAATCAAGTCTTGGCGGCCGCATTGCGGCCCGCTGCCGGCGCCCCGCGCCGCAATCCCAGCCAGGTTCCCGCCAGCACGCAGGCCAGTCCCGCGACGTGCGTGGGCGTGACGTGCTCGTCCAGGAACAGGGCCGCGAACAGCAGGCCGAAGATCGGCAGCCAGTTCACGAACAAGGCTGCCCGGCTGATGCCCAGCCGCGCGATGCCGGCATTCCAGACGATGTTGCTGACGCCCGAGGCGATCACCGCGGAAAACAGCAGCACCAGCCACGGCCACCACGTCATCTGCCAGGTATCGCCCTGGTAGGACGCGGGCGTCAGCGCCGCGTGCACCACCAGCATCAGGCCGCCGGCCAGGTACATGTACCAGAGCATGCCCAGCGGATCCATGCTGCGCGACATGCGCTGGATCACCAGCCCGCCGCAGACGAACACCAGCACCGCCACGAACACGATCGCATCGCCCCAACCCGTCAGGCCGATCCGCGCGCCGCTGCCGACCACCACCATGCCCACGCCCAGGAGACCCAACAAGGCGCCGGAAATGCGCACCAGCGTCAGTTTCTCGCGATAGAAGATGGCCGCCAGCAACGCCGACAGCAAGGGGCTGGTCGCCATGATGAGCGTGCCGTTCGCGGCTGACGACACCCGCAGGCCTGTCACCAGTGCAATCTGGTGCGCGTACACGACCAGGAAGCCCGCCAGCGCAACCCAGCCCAGCTCCGCGCGCCCGAGCCGGGGGATGCGGCCGCGGCGGGCCTTGATGATGAGGGTGACGGTGATGAAAGCAATGACGATGCGCACGGCCGCCAGGGCCTGCACATCCATGTGCAGCGTCAGGTACTTGACCGAGACGATGTTCAGGCCCCATGTGGCCATGACGAACATCAATTGAAGATAGATAAGACCTGTGCGGTCCTGGCTTGCATCAACTGTCGGGGACGTCACGGGCGCCGGCCTGGAAGGGGAATGGGACGCGCCGCCCACGCGGCGCCGCGGACATGGTATCGCGCCTGGGGCCTGGACTCAATGCGCGCCGAGGTATGCGGCCCGCACGTTGGGATCGCGCAGCAGTTCCGCGCCCGAGCCGCTCAGGGTGATGCGGCCGGTCTCCAGCACATAGGCCCGGTCCGCCACGCCCAACGCCTGGTTGGCCATCTGCTCCACCAGCACGATGGTCAGCCCGTCGTCGCGCAGCTTGCAGATCGCCGCGAAGATGTCCTGCACGATCAAAGGCGCCAGCCCCAGCGAGGGTTCGTCCAGGCACAGCAGGCGCGGTTCGCTCATCAGCGCGCGCGCCATCGCCAGCATCTGCTGCTCGCCGCCCGACAAGGTGCCGGCCAGCTGCTCGCGCCGTTCGCGCAGCCGCGGGAACAGCCGGTAGCCGCGCTCCACGCCTTCGGCCACTGCCGCGGGATCCCTGCGCCGGATGTAGGCGCCCAGCACCAGGTTGTCGTAGACGGTCTGGTCCGCGAACACGCCGCGCCCTTCCGGCGACAGCGCCAGGCCCAGGCCCACGCGCTGATGCGCCGCCACCTGCGTGATATCGCGCCCGTCGAAGGTCACGCGTCCGCCCTGCAAGGGCTCCAGGCCCGCCACGCCCTTCAAGAGCGTGCTCTTGCCCGCGCCGTTAGCGCCGATGATGGTCACGATCTCGCCCGCGCGGATCTCCAGCGACACATCGCGCACCGCCTGGATGGCGCCATACGAAATCTGCACGGATTCTAGTTTCAGCATCGTCTTACGGCCTGTTCCTACGCCTATGGCCTGGCCTCAGGCCATGCCGGTCCCCAGATACGCCTCGATCACGCGCTTGTCCGCCTGCACCTGGGCGGGCTTGCCCTCGGCGATCTTGATGCCGTAGTCCAGCACGATCACGTGATCGGAAATCGCCATCACCAGATCCATATGGTGCTCGACCATCAATAGCGTGATGCCGCAGGACTCGCCGATGCGCACCAGCAGCTCGCCCAGTTCCGCGGTCTCCTGCGGGTTCAACCCGGCCGCCGGCTCGTCCAGCAGCAGCAAGGTCGGTTCGGTGGCCAATGCGCGCGCCAGTTCCACCCTGCGCTGCAGGCCATACGGCAGGCTGCCCGCCGGCGTATCGGCCAGATGCTCCAGGCCCACCATGCGCACCAGGCGATAGGCGTGCTCGCGCGCGCGGCGCTCCTCGGCCCGCGCACGCGGCAGTCCCAGCAGCGAAGCCCAGAAGCCGTTCTTCATGCGGCTGTGGCGGCCCAGCAATACGTTATCCAGCACCGACAGCTCGCCGAACAGGCGCAGGTTCTGGAAGCTGCGGCCGATGCCCAGCTTGCAGATCACATGCGGCCGCTCGCCCGCGATATCCGTGCCCTGGAAGCGGACCACGCCCGCATCCGGCAGCACCACGCCGCTGAGCATGTTGATGAGGGTGCTTTTGCCCGCGCCGTTCGGTCCGATCAGCGCATGCACGTGGCCGCGCCGCAGGCAGAAGGAAATGTCCTGCGCCGGCTTCACGCCGCCATAGGCCTTGGAGAGGCTCTCGACCACCAGCAGCAGGTCTTCTTGCGCCCCAACGGCCTGCTTGGCCGCGGGCGGGGCCGCCGCCTCGCCCGCGCCTTGCGGCCGCGCATCCGCGACCCGCCGCTCGCGGCGCGAGAACAGTCCCATCACCCCGCCTGGCATGAAGTACAGCGCGAACAGCAGCAATGCGCCGTAGAAGAAATGCTGCACCGAGGGCCAGCGCGCCAGCATCGCGTCGATGATGGTCAGCGCAATCGCGCCCACGGCCGGCCCCGCCTTCGAGCCTGCACCGCCGAACAGCACCAGCAGCAGGATGAAGATCGACAGGTTGAAGCCGATGAAGTCCGAGTTGATGTACTGGTTCTGCTGCGCCACCAGCGCGCCCGCAATGCCGCAGGTCACGGCCGCCACCACGAAGGCGATGACCTTGGCGCGATACACGCGCACCCCGACGGAAGACGAGGCGATCTCGTCGGCCTGCACCGACAGCAGCGCGCGCCCGAAGCGCCCGTCCAGCACGTTGCGCAGCAGGAGCTGCGTCGCCACGCACAGCACCAGCGCGAACCACACCCACTGCTGGTTGGTGAACGGGTTGCCGCCCCAGGTCAGCGGCATGATGCCGAACAGGCCCGAAGGGCCGCCAAACACGTCCACCCATTCGGTGACGATCTTCTCCATGACGATGCCGAAGGCCAGCGTCACCATGGCCAGGTAAGGCCCTTTCACGCGCAGCGACGGCAGGGCGATCAGCACGCCGAACACGCCGGCCACCACGGGCGCCGCGGCCAGGGCCAGCCATGGATCGACTTGCCAGCGCGAGGTCAGCAACGCCGCCGTGTAGGCGCCGGCTGCAAAGAGGCCCGCCTGCCCCAGCGACTTCTGTCCCGCATACCCCACCAGCACGTTCACGCCCGCCGCGCACAAGTAGTACACGCAAGCCATGAACACGATGCGCAGGTAGTAATCGTTGTCCACCAGGGCGGCGAACAAGGCTAGCGCCGCCGCGAGCGCCACGGTTATCAAGGTCTGGCCGTGCCGCTTCATACCTTCTCCGCCAGACGTTTGCCGAACAGGCCGGTGGGCTTGACCGCCAGCACCAGGATCACCAATCCGAAGATCGCCACTTCACGCCATTGCGACTGCCAGAGGTTCACGTAGGACTCCAGCAGCCCCAGCACAAAGCCGCCCAGCACGCAGCCGCGCGGATTCGACAGGCCGCCTATCATCGCGCCGGAAAAGCCCTTCAGGCCGATGGCCAGGCCCATGAATATCGAAGCCGACGTGATCGGCGCGACCAGAAAGCCCGCCAGCCCGGCCAACGCCGAACTGGCGAAGAAGGCGCCGGTCATCACCGCGTTCACATTGATGCCCATCAGGTTGGCGACCGCGGGATTGGCGGCCACGGCCCGCATCGCCTTGCCCAGCACCGTGCGGTTCATGATGCGGTCGAACAGCACCATCACCACCACCGCCACGGCGAGCAACAGCAGTTCCTGGCTGCGCACGCCCGCGCCGAACACGCGGATCACGTCGTCGCCGAAGGGCGCCGGCACCGTGACGGGCGCCGGTCCCCAGACCGCGAACGCGGCGCTCTGCAGCAGGATGCCAAAGCCGAGCGTGCTCATGACCCACGCCATGCCCGGGCGCGAAGCGAACGGCCGCACGCCGAACACGTATAGCAGCACGCCCAGCATGCCCATCACCAGCACCGCCGCAAGCCCCGCCAGCAGATACTCCCAACCGCTCAATTCCAGCCCCGTGAAGGCCGCGGTGGTGACCGGCTTGCCGGCAAACAGGAACAAGGCGCCTACCCCGATGAACGCGCCCACGGACACGAATTCCCCATGCCCGAAGTTGAGCGTGCGCGTGGTCGTGAACGTGATGCTGAAGCCCAGCGCCACCAGCGCATAAGCGCCCCCCACTGCTAGCCCGCTGACGAGCGCCTGCAACAATGTCGCCAACATGATGGCCCCTTATGCCTGTCGCTGTCCTGCTGCTACTTGGCGACGGCGACGGTCACGTCGTCGGCGTAAGGCACCAGCTTGCCGTCCTGCCAGTGCGCCCACTTGTAATCGCTTACCAGCAGCGCATCGTGCACCGTGGCCGAGAATGGCTTGGTGTAGGTCTTCATCGCGCCTTCGTAGGTGCCATCCAGGTTCTCCAGCGCCAGGCGCACCTTCTCGCCATCGGTGGAGTTCGCCTGCTTGATCGCCATGCCCAGCAGGTTCATGCCGTCATAGGCATGCGCCAGGAAGCCGAACGCGGTGGGCGAGGTCATCTTGGCCGACACGCGGTCATACAGCTTCTGCTGCGCGGCCGTGCGGTTGTCGGTGATGGTGCGCAGGAAGAAGGGCTTCTCCGACAGCGTCTTGCCCGCCGTATCGTAGAAGGCGATATTGTCCGCCGCCCACGAGGTCAGCGTCAGCGGGAACCAGTTGATCTTCTCCATGCTGCGGAACACGTGCGCGATCGGCGTGCTCTGCGCCCAGATCACCACCGTATCCACGCCCGCCGCCTTCAGCTTGTTCAGCTGCGACGTCATATCGGTATCGGCCACACCGAACTTCTCGACCGCCACGGCCTTGACGCCTTGCGCCGCGCCGACTTCCTCCAGGTCCTTGAGCGCGCTCTGGCCGTAGCCGGTGGTCTCGATCATGAAGCCTACGTTCTTGACCTTGGGATTCTTCTTCAGGTAGCCGATCACGCCGTCCACCTGTTCGCGGTCCACCATGCCGACGCGGAACATGTAGTTGTCCGCGCCCGCGCGCATGGGCTTGGTGATGTCGGTGCCGGAACCGATGGCGCCCATGACGGGGATCTTCTTCTGGTTCGGGATGTGCTTCCAGGCCAGTGCGTTGCCGGAATTGGTGGGACCAACGATGGCCACGACCTTCTCGTTATCGATCAGGTCCGCCATGTTCTGGATGGACTTCGGCGGCTGCGACAGGTCATCGCGCACCACCAGCACCAGCTTGCGGCCGAGCAGGCCGCCATTGGCATTGATGTCGTCAATGGCCGTGCGCAAACCCAGCACCGCGGCCTGCCCGCTTTGCGCGGACGGCGAAGCCGACAGGTCGCCGTTAAAGCCGATCTTGATGTCCTGGGCGTAGGCCTGCGCGCCCACCGCCAGCGCGCACAAGACGGCCGCCTTGGACAAGGTGGAAAAAATCCCCGTTGCTTTCATCGTTGTCTCCTGTGTTTTTCAGATGTGCTGCACGTCGATGATTCTTTTTTCTGCCTCTCGCCCGTGGAGCCTGGCGCTATACCGCGAGATAGCCGCCGTCCACCGGCAGGGACACGCCTGTCACGTACTGCGCCATCGGCGAAGCCAGGAACACGGCGGGTCCCACCAGGTCTTCGGGCTGTCCCACCCGTCCCAGCGGAATGCGCTGCATGAAGTTCGCCAGCCGGGCGGGATCGTCCCGCGTGTACTGCGTCATCGGCGTTTCGATGACGCCCGGCGCAATGGCGTTGACCCGTATGCCGTCGGGCGCGAGGTCGCGCGCCATGGCCTGCGTCATCATCTTCACGCCGCCCTTGGACGGCGAATAGCCCAGGGTGGCGCCTACCCCGGCGAACGACGCGATGGAGCCGACGTTGATGATGACGCCGCGCGTGGCGCGCAACGCCCCCAGGAAGGCGTGGATCATGTTGAAGCTGCCGTTCAGGTTCACGTCCAGCACGCGACGCCAGTTCTCGGCGGCGCGCGGGCTGTCGATGCCTTCGCGGATCAGGATGCCGGCGTTGTTGACCAGCACGTCGATCGGCCCCACTTCCAATTGCACCTGCGCCGCGACCGCCGCGCATGCCTCGGGGTCCGTCACGTCGAGCGCGTGGCTCCAGGCGTCGCCGCCGGTGTCGATGATGGCGCCTGCCGTCTGCGCGGCGTTGTCGGCCTGCACGTCGGTCGCCACCACGCGCGCGCCCGCGGCCGCCAGGCCCAGCGCCAATGCCCGTCCGTTACCCTGCCCCGCTCCCGTCACCAGGACCAGCTTGCCCTGCAGCAGTCCCGCCGGCGCGGCACTCATGCGGCCGCCTGCGCGGAAGCGTCCGCCTGCACGCGCGCTGCGGCCTTGCCGGCGGCGGCAATGCTCTGGCCCGCGATATAGCCGAAGGTCAGCGCCGGACCCAAGGTGATGCCCGCGCCCGGATAGTTGCCGCCCATGATGCTGCAGGCGTCGTTGCCCACGGCGTACAGGCCGGGTATGACCGCCCCCAGTTCGTTCAGTGCGCGGCCCTGGCCATCGACCTTCAGGCCGGCGAAAGTGCCGATGTCGCCGATCATGACCTTGATCGCGTAGTACGGCCCTTTCACGATGGGCGCCACGCAGGGATTCGGGCCATGCAGCGCATCGCCCTGATAGCGGTTGTAGGCCTTGCTGCCCTTGCCGAATTGCGGATCGCGGCCCAGCGCCGCCTCCCGGTTGTATGCTTCGACCGTCTGACGCAGGCTGCCGGCATCGATGCCGGTCTTCTGCGCCAGTTCCGCCACCGACGCGCCGCGAGTCAGATAGCCCGTGTCCAGATAGCGCTTGATGGGCAATGGGAACGGCGCCACGCTGCCCAGACCATACTTGCGCAGGGTCTTGTGGTCGCAGATCAGCCAGGCGCAGGTCTCGCCCTGCCCCTCGCATGCGCGCACCATCTCCTGCACGAAGTCGTGGTACGAACTGCCTTCGTTGGTGAAGCGACGGCCATTGCGCGTGACGGCGATGACGCCCGGCTTGGCGCGGTCGATGAAGTGCGGCATGTAGCCCGGGCTGCCGTCCTTGCGCGTCACCACGGACACCGGCACCCAAGCCGCGGCATTGGGCAAGGCGGTGTTGACCTGCCCGCCCGCGCTCTCGGCCAGGCGCAGCCCGTCGCCGCTATTGCCCGTGGGCGACGGCGAGTAGTGTTCCGTGCCGTTGGGTGCGTGCGCATACAGCTGCTTGCGGCGTTCGATGTCGTACGGAAAGCCGCCGGAAGCCAGCACCACGGCGCGCGCGGCGCGCACGCGCACGGCCGCGCCATCGCGCTGCACGACCGCGCCGCGCACGGCGCCGTCTTCGATGATGAGGGACTTGGCCGGCGCGTTCAGCCACAGGGGCACGCCCAGCTTGAACGCGGAGGCCGCCAGCCGGCCCGCCAGCGCATTGCCGTTGGTCAGCGTCATGCCGCGGCCATGCCTGGCCACGTCCAGGAAATGCCGGGTCAGGCGCTTGGCCACGTACCAGGCCGAGGCCAGCGAGCGCGTGACCCGCATGAAGTGCACGATCTCCTTGCCAGAGCCCAGCATCATGCCGAACACAGTCAGCTCGGGCAGCGCGGGCGCCAGGTCCCTGACGTGGGCGCCGAGCTTGCGGCCGTCGTAGGGCCGCGCCACCATCGAGCGTCCGCCCTGCTTTCCGCCGGGCGCTTCCGCGTGATAGTCGGGGAACACCAGCGGCATGTCGAACTGCACTTCGGTGTTCGACGTGAAGAAGTCCACCGCGCGCGGCCCCTGCTCCAGAAAGGCATCCACACGTTCAGCGTTGTAGCTGTCGCCGGCTTCGTGGCGCAGATAGGCGCGGCCTTCGTCCGGCGTTTCATGGATGCCCTGCACCTTGGCCAGCGAGGTGCCCGGTATCCACAGCCAACCGCCGGAACGCGCGGTGGAGCCGCCGAAGCGCGGCTCTTTTTCAACGATAAGGACCTTCAGGCCTGACGTTGCCGCGGTGATTGCGGCAGCCATGCCCGACGCGCCCGACCCGACCACCAACACGTCGCAGTCGTATTGACGAGAATCTTCCACGTTGTCTCCATACCCTTGGGGCGGCTTGCTCCCGATCGCGAAACCGGGGCAGCCTTCTTATTCTTTCGACTGTAGAGAACGCATTTGATAATGTCAATATAGTTCACGATTAGCGAAAGTACTAACATAGGCAATCTCATTCGATAAAAGAAAATGGCCACCAGACCCAGCTCCGGCAAGCGCAATGCCGATCACGCTCCTGCCTCGCCGCCGCGTAGGCGCGGCATCCAGTCCATCGAAGTCGGCGGCAAGATTCTGCTGGCGCTGCTGGAACACTCGTCTTCGTTGCCGCTGGGCGCGCTGGCCAAGGCCGCCGGCATGTCGGGCGCCAATGCCCACGCCTATCTCGTCAGTTACGGCAATCTGGGCCTGGTCAGGCAAGACCCGAACACCGGCGAATACGAGTTGGGGCCGCTCGCGCTGCAGCTGGGGCTGGCGGCGCTGCACCGGCTCGATCCCATCAAGATCGCCATCCCCATGACGCGCGAGTTCGCCGAAAGAACCGGACAAACCATCGCCATCGCGGTGCTGGGCAACCTGGGGCCAGTCATCGTTCACCTGCACGAATCCAACTACCCCATCCACGTCAACATGCGCACCGGCACGGTCATGTCGCTGACCAACACGGCGACGGGCAAGGTGTTCGCGGCGCTGCTGCCGCCCAAAAAAATAGAAAGCCTGTTGCATGAAGACCATCTGCGCCTGGGCGCCGTGCCTTCTTTGGGCAAGACAGAAAAGTTCGAACGGACCCTGCGCGAAGTCCGCCAGCGCGGCGTCGCGCGCGCCATGGGCGACCCCATCCCCGGCATCAACGGCCTGAGCGCCCCCGTGTTCGACTCCAACGGCAACGTGGTGCTGGTGATCACAGCCATCGGCGCAGCCGGCGTGTTCGACGTGCGCTGGACCAGTCCGTTGATCGATGACATCAAGCGCTGCGCCGACGCCATCTCAGCTGAACTGGGTTGGCAGAACCACGACGTGCGCGCGACGCGCCAGGGCTAGCGTCCGCAGAACAGAAAGGCCACGCGGCAAAAAAAGGCCGCTGCACGGTCGGTTCCATGCAGCGGCCTTTTGTATGGCGGATCACGCTTGCGGCAAAGCCGCGCGCGTTCAGCGCAGCAGGACCTTGTCCAGCGATTCAGTAAAGCGCTTGGCGTCCTGGAAGCCCACCACGCGCGCCTCGGGCAGCTCCTTGCCACCCGGTTCGAAGAACATGATGCCCGGCGGGCCGAACAGGCGGAAGCGCTTGAGCAGCGCGCGGTCATCGGCGTTGTTCGCGGTCACGTCGGCCTGCACCAGCAGCATGCCCGACATGCGCTGCGCAACGCCCGGATCGGTAAAGGTGAAGCGCTCCATCTCGCGGCACGACACGCACCAATCGGCGTAGAAATCCAGCATCACCGGCTGACGGCTTTGCGCCAGCAGGGCGTCCAGTTCCGCGTTGTTGCGCACGCGGGTGAAGTGCACCTCGCCGCTGCTGGCCGCCGCGCCCACGGGCGCATCGCCGCGGGCCGCCAGGTGCGACAACGGCTGCAGCACGTCGCGTCCGCCACTGGCCGCGCCGATCAGCCAGGCCGCGGCCGCCAGCGCCAGCAACAGGCCCACACCCTTGCCGAACATGCGCGCAGCGCCCGCGCCATCGGGCAAGGCATCGAACGCCCGCAGCATCACGGCGGCAACCACGGCCAGGAAAGCCCAGCCCGTCATCTGCACCCAGGTCGGCACTACCGGGATCAGCATCCACCAGGCGGTCGCCAGCAAGAGCATGCCGAACAAGCGCTTCACGCCGTCCATCCAGGGACCGACCTTGGGCAGCAAGGCGCCCGAGGACGCCCCCACGATCAAGAGCGGCACGCCCATGCCCCAGGCCATTGCGAAGAGCGCCGATCCGCCCAGCACCACGTCCCCGGTCTGCGAGATATACAACAGCGCGCCCGCCAACGGCGCGGCCACGCAGGGGCCGACGATCAGCGCCGACAAGGCGCCCATCACCAAGGCGCCGGTGTAGCGCCCGCCCGGAATGCGCGCCGAGCGCTGCGACAGCCAGCCCTGGATGCCGGCAGGCATCTGGAACGTGAAGGCATCGAACATGGCCAGCGCCAACACAGCCAGCAGGATGGCGAACAGGGTCAGGATCCAAGGCGTCTGCAGCCAGGCGGCGAGTCCGGCCCCGCTCAATCCGGCCGCCACGCCCAGCGCGGTGTAGACGACGGACATGCCCAGCACATAGGTCGCGGCCAGGGCCAGGCCGCGGCCGCGCGACGGCTTGGCCTGCGCGGCCCCGCCCAGCACGATGGAGGACAGGATGGGAATCATGGGCAACACGCAGGGCGTGAATGCCAGCAACAGGCCCAGCACCAGGAACACGCCGGCGGTCTTTACCCAACCCAGGCCGCCCAGGGCGTCGGCCAGGCCGGTGTCGCCCGCGTTGACCAGCGCGCCGAGCCCGCTGGATGCGCCAGACGCGGCGGCCGGGATTCCTCCCGGTCCAGCCAGTGCATAGCCACCTGCCACCGGCGTGAGTTTCACGCTGCTGTCCATGGGCGGGTAGCACAGCCCCGCATCGGCGCAGCCTTGCGCGGTCAGGGTCAGGGTGAAGGGCTGTCCGCCCGCAGCCACCGGCACGCGGATCACCACGTCCTGGTGGAAGACCTCCATGTCCTTCTCGAAGGTCGGGTCGTACTTGACCTCGCCCTTGGGATAGACGGCTTCGCCCAGCTTGGCGGCGCCGATGGGACTGATGGTGATGCCGAAGCGCTCGCGGTACATGTAGTAGCCCGGCGCGACGCGGTAGCGCAGTTCCAGCGTTTCAGGCGCCACCATCTCGGCGCTGAACACGAAGGCCTTCTCGGGCTCCAGGAACTCGGCCTCGGCGCGCGCGGCAGCCTGCCAGCCCAGCAACAGCAGCATCATGGCCAACAAGGCCAGCCACTGCCTGAAGAAGGCGCGCGGCGCGCGGGACTCGCGCCGGAGCGCGCCGATACCGACTAGTTGCAACATCAGTCTCTCTTGTTCTGCGTGACGGCCGTCTGTTCACGCACCCAATCCAGATAGGGCGCCGCGCCGCCAATGACAGGCAGCACGATGATCTCGGGCACATCGTAGGGATGCATCTGCGCCAGGGCCTGCACTACGGCCTGGTGGCGCGCGTATGTGGTCTTGATGTGGATGGGGATTTCTTCCGCCCCTTCGACCTCTCCTTTCCACATGTAGATGGACAGGCCCGGCGCGCCAAGGTTCACGCAGGCGGCCAATCCGTCTTCGACCAGGACATGCGCAATCCGCTTGGCCAGCAGCAGGTCGGGCGCATTGCTGATGACCAGCACAACGTCGTCATCTCGCAACATGGAGGCTCCTCGGGATACCCGTATGGGACGTAACTCGGGGTATTTTATCGGTATTGCGGCCATCGTCCGGATCCGCCGGGCCTGAACGCGCCGCCATGCCACCCGCACCCACCGAGGCACGCATGTCCGATAACTGCCTGTTCTGCCGCATCGCCCGTCACGAAATCCCCGCGCACGTGGTCCACGAGGATGAACGCCTGCTGGCCTTTCTCGATATCCACCCGGTGCGCCCCGGGCATGTGCTCATCATCCCCAAGCAGCACTATCCCTATTACGAGGATATGCCGGCCGACCTGGCAGGCAGCATCCTCAACCTGGGCCAGAAGCTCGGACGCCACATGAAGCGCCTGTATGACGTGGAACGCGTGGGCTTCGCCTTCACCGGCATCCACGTGGCGCATGCGCACGCCCACGTCATCCCCATGCATCACCCGCAGGACGTCACGTCCACCCAATACATCGAGCAGCAGGACCTGACCTTCAAGATGCCGCCGCAGCCCGCGACCGAGGCGCTGGCCGCAACGGCGGCGCAACTGCGCAGCGAGCTGCACGCCTCGTAGCGCGCGGCGGCCGCACAAAAAAAACAAGGGCGGGTCCGAAGACCCGCCCTTGTCGCTTATCGAGCTACCGAAATTATTCGGCGCTGTCCTCAGCGGCTTCATCGACTTCCGGACGGTCAACCAGTTCCATGAAAGCCATGGGAGCGTTGTCGCCTTGACGGAAGCCCATCTTCAGCACGCGGGTGTAGCCGCCGTTACGGGCCGCGTAGCGCGGGCCGATTTCGGCGAACAGCTTCACCACCGCATCGCGATCGCGCAGACGGGCAAAAGCCAGACGCTTGTTCGCGAGCGTGGGCTCCTTGCCCAGCGTGATCAGGGGTTCGATGACGCGGCGCAATTCTTTCGCCTTCGGCAGCGTGGTCTTGATGGCTTCGTGGGTGATCAACGAAACGGCCATGTTGCGGAACATGGCAAGACGGTGACTGCTGGTGCGGTTGAGCTTACGCAAGCCATTACCGTGACGCATGATAAGTTTCCTTTGAATCTAAAGATGGCGTCAGCCATCGGGTTGCCGGCTCTTCTATCAACCTGCAATCAGGCCGCGGTCCGGTAGAAAACGGTGCATTTTACGACGGTTTCGCAAACTGGCCGGCGCGAGGCCGGCTGCCTGCGGGAACCGCCCCTTTCCAGAGGCGGCACCCTTTCAAGACTTAGGGACGCTCCAGGCCCAGGGGGGGCCAGTTTTCGAGCTTCATGCCCAGCGTCAGGCCGCGTGCGGCCAGGACTTCCTTGATCTCGTTGAGCGACTTGCGACCCAGGTTCGGGGTCTTGAGCAGCTCGTTTTCGGTACGCTGGATCAGGTCGCCGATGTAGTAGATGTTTTCGGCCTTCAGGCAGTTGGCCGAACGCACGGTCAGTTCCAGGTCGTCGACCGGGCGCAGCAGCACCGGATCGATCTGCGGCGTGCCGCGGACCGGGGCTTCGTACGAATCGCCAGCGCCTTCCAGGGCGGCGAAGACCGAGATCTGGTCCATCAGGATGCGAGCCGACTGGCGCACCGCTTCCTCGGGCGAGATAACGCCGTTGGTTTCGATGTCCAGGACCAGCTTGTCCAGGTCGGTACGCTGTTCCACACGGGCGCTTTCAACCGCGTAGCTCACGCGGCGGACCGGACTGAACGAAGCGTCCAGAACGATGCGGCCGATGGTGTGGGTGCGGTCTTCCGACAGCGCGCGCACGTTGCCCGGCACGTAGCCGCGGCCCTTTTCAACCTTGATCTGCATTTCCAGCTTGCCTGCATCCGTCAGGTTGCAGATGGCATGGCCGGGGTTGATGATCTCGACGTCGTGCGGCAGCTCGATGTCGCTGGCCAGCACGGTGCCCGCGCCGGTCTTGCGCAGAACCAGGGTCACTTCGTCGCGATTGTGCAGCTTGAAGACCACGCCCTTCAGGTTCAGCAGGATGTCGACGACATCTTCGCGAACGCCCGGGATGGTCGAGTATTCGTGCACCACGCCCGTCATCTGGACTTCGGTCGGCGCGTAGCCGGTCATCGAAGACAGCAGGATGCGGCGCAGGGCGTTGCCCAGCGTGTGACCGTAGCCACGCTCGAACGGCTCCATCACGATCTTGGCATGGTGCGTGCCGACCGGTTCGACTTCAATGGAGCGCGGCTTCAGGAAACCTTGAGTGGACATTTACTGTGTTCCTTTTCAATACCCTCGGCTCGTTACACCGATAAGGCTGATGGACAGGGTGAAACTTGAAATGCGGACGGCGCGAAAAACGCCGGCCAATACTTACCGCAAAGCCCGCTCCGCCTGAAGGCGGAAAGCGGGCTGCTGCGGGACGTGCAAACGGGTCGCGAGACCAGCTCGCCGGCGCATTGCGAAGGTAGCGCCGGCAGGCCTGATTAACGCGAGTACAGTTCGACGACCATCGATTCGTTGATGTCGCGAGCGACGTCAGCGCGATCGGGGGCCGACTTGAACGTACCGGTCAACTTGGTCGTATCGACTTCCACCCACTGGGGGATGCCGATGCTGGTGGCCAGGTCGAGCGATTCCTTGATACGGCCTTGCTTCTTGGCCTTTTCGCGGACCGACACGACGTCGCCAGCCTTGACCAGCATCGAAGCGATGTCAGCCGTGTGGCCGTTCAGTTCGATGGCGCGGTGGCTCACCAGCTGGCGAGCTTCGGCGCGGGTCGAGCCGAAGCCCATGCGGTAGACGACGTTGTCCAGGCGCGATTCCAGCAGCTGGATCAGCGTTTCGCCGGTGTTGCCACGGCGACGCTCGGCTTCAGCGAAATACTTGCGGAATTGCTTTTCCAGCACGCCGTACATGCGCTTGAGCTTTTGCTTTTCGCGCAGCTGCAGACCGTAGTCGGAAGTGCGGGCACCCGAAGTGCGGCCGTGTTGGCCAGGCTTGGAATCCAGCTTGCACTTGGAATCCAGCGAGCGGCGGGCGCTCTTCAGGAACAGATCAGTACCCTCGCGACGCGAGAGCTTGCATTTGGGTCCAGTATAACGAGCCATGTGGATTCCCTTTAGATACGACGACGCTTCGGCGGACGGCAGCCGTTGTGCGGAACGGGCGTGATGTCGGCGATGGACGAAATCTTGATGCCCAGCGCGTTCAGAGCGCGGACCGACGATTCGCGGCCAGGGCCGGGGCCCTTGATGCGCACTTCCAGCGTCTTGATGCCGTACTCCAGCGCAACGCGGCCAGCCGTTTCAGCAGCGACCTGCGCGGCGAACGGGGTCGACTTGCGCGAACCCTTGAAGCCAGCACCGCCCGACGTGGCCCACGACAGCGCGTTGCCCTGACGATCGGTGATGGTGATGATGGTGTTGTTGAACGACGCGTGAACGTGCGCGATGCCGTCCGAGACGTTCTTCTTGACCTTTTTGCGCACGCGCGAAGCGCCGCTGGTGGAAGCTTTCGCCATAATCCAGTTCCTCGATTATTTCTTCAGGGACGCAGCAGCACGACGCGGGCCCTTACGGGTGCGGGCGTTGGTGCGAGTGCGCTGGCCGCGCACGGGCAAACCGCGCTTGTGACGCATGCCGCGGTAGGTTCCCAGGTCGATCAAACGCTTGATCGAGAGCTGTACTTCACGACGCAGGTCGCCTTCAACCGTGAACAAACCAACATGTTCGCGGACGCGTTCCAATTCAGCGTCGCTCAGATCCTTGACCTTTTTGTCAAAGGGTACGTTTGCCGCTTCGCAAATCTTGCGAGCGCGCGTACGACCGATGCCAAAAATGGCGGTCAGGCCGATCTCGGCGTGCTGTTGCGGCGGAATGTTAATGCCAGCAATACGGGCCATGACTGTTCCTTGAATAAATCCGTTGCGTAGTCGCTAACCCGAGTTAGCCTTGACGCTGCTTGTGACGCGGGTCGGTGCAGATAACGCGCACCACGCCGTGACGTTTGATAACTTTGCAGTTGCGGCAGATCCGCTTAACCGATGCCATTACTTTCATGGTTGACTCCTAATTTTCCGTAATCCGGTTCCGCTCATTTGGAGCGGAAAACTATCCTGGCTCGCGTCAGGTCATAGGGCGTGAGCTCCACTGTGACCTTGTCACCCGGCAGGATCCGGATGTAATGCATACGCATCTTGCCGGAAATATGGCCCAACACCACGTGGCCGTTTTCGAGCTTGACGCGAAATGTCGCGTTCGGGAGGTTCTCAAGAACCTCACCTTGCATCTGAATGACGTCGTCCTTGGACATTCTTTTGCTTACCGCATCGGCAAACCCGCGCCCTTGAAGTTAGCCTTCTTGAGCAACGAGTCGTACTGGTGAGACATCATGTAGGCCTGAACCTGCGCCATGAAATCCATCGTCACCACCACAATAATCAACAGGGACGTACCACCGAAGTAGAAAGGAACGTTCCAGCGCATCACCAAGAATTCCGGCAACAGGCACACCAACGTGATGTAGATGGCACCTGCGAGCGTCAGACGCATCAGGATCTTGTCGATGTAGCGCGCTGTTTGTTCGCCCGGACGGATGCCCGGAACAAACGCACCACTCTTCTTCAGGTTGTCCGCCGTTTCGCGGCTGTTGAACACCAGAGCCGTGTAGAAAAAGCAGAAGAAAATAATCGCGACCGAGTACAGCGTGATGTAGAGCGGTTGACGAGGCGACAGGGCCGCAGCCAGGTCGCTAAGCCAGCGCATGTTCTCACTGCTGGAGAACCAGCTCGTGATCGTGGCCGGGAACAGAATGATCGACGATGCGAAGATCGGCGGAATCACCCCTGCCATGTTCAGCTTCAGCGGCAAATGCGAGCTTTGACCACCGTAGACCTTGTTGCCGACCTGACGCTTGGCGTAGTTCACCGTGATCTTGCGCTGTCCGCGTTCCACGAACACCACAAAAGCGGTAACCAGCACCACCAGAGCCACGATGAACAGTGCCGAAAGCACGGACATCGAGTTGGTGCGGACCAGGTCCAACAGTGCAGCCAGCGCCGCGGGCAGACCCGCAACGATACCTGCGAAGATCAGGATGGAAATCCCGTTGCCCAGACCACGTTCCGTGATTTGCTCACCCAGCCACATGACGAACATGGTGCCGGTGACCAAGGTCACGACGGTCGTAAAGCGGAACAGCATGCCCGGATCGATCACCAGTCCCTGCTGGGACTCCAACGCTACCGAAATGCCCACAGCCTGCACCAGCGCCAGCACGACCGTGCCGTAGCGGGTGTATTGGGTGATCTTCCGACGGCCGGCTTCGCCCTCTTTCTTGAGCGATTCCAGCGACGGCACCACCACAGACATAAGCTGCATGATGATGGATGCCGAAATGTACGGCATGATCCCCAGGGCAAAAATCGAGAAGCGCGAGAGCGCCCCGCCCGAGAACATGTTGAACAGGCCCAGGATCCCGCCCTGGTTCTGACGGAACAAGTCCGCCAGCGCATCCGGGTTGATGCCCGGCACGGGGATGTGTGTACCCAAACGGTAAACCACCAGGGCGAGCACCAGGAACACGAGGCGGCGCTTCAGATCGCCGTACCGTGCTCCGGTTTTGCCCAATGCCTGCGCGTTAGCCACTCGTCACCTCGTGATCAAGCAAGCGAGCCGCCCGCGGCTTCGATGGCGGCGCGAGCGCCGGCCGTCGCGGTAATGCCCTTGAGCACGACCTTGCGCGAGAGTTCACCCGACTTGATGACCTTGGCGAAACGAACCGCCTGGCCAATCACGCCAGCGGCCTTCAGCACTTGCACGTCGACTTCGTCGATGGGCAGGGCTTGCAGGTCCGACAGACGGACTTCGGCGTACAGGTGCTGACCGAGCGGGGTGAAACCACGCTTGGGCAGGCGACGCTGCAGCGGCATTTGACCGCCTTCGAAGCCAACCTTATGGAAACCGCCCGAACGCGACTTCTGACCCTTGTGACCACGGCCGGCGGTCTTACCCAGACCCGAACCGATGCCACGGCCGACGCGGCGCTTGGCGTGCTTGCTGCCCTCAGCGGGCTTCAGCGAATTAAGTTGCATATCCGACATGGTGATTCCTTAGGCTTCCGAGACGGAAACGAGATAATCCACCTTACGGATCATCCCACGCACCTCGGGCGTATCGACCAGCACGCGGCTGCTGTTGATACGGCCCAAGCCCAAACCGCGAACCGTGTCACGGTGCGATTGCTTGGTACCGATCACCGAGCGCACGAGGGTCACTTTGATCTGCTTCTGAGCCATGATTTACCCCAGGATTTCTTCGACCGACTTGCCGCGCTTGGCAGCAACATCAGCCGGGGTCATGGAGGCGCGCAGGCCGTTCAACGTGGCGCGAACCATGTTGTAGGGGTTGCTCGAGCCCAGGCTCTTGGCAACCACGTTACGCACACCCATCACATCAAAAATAGCGCGCATCGGGCCGCCGGCGATAACGCCGGTACCTTCAGCAGCGGGCGAGATCAGCACGGTAGCGGCGCCATGCTTGCCAACCACGGTGTGGTGCAGCGTGCCGTTCTTCAGAGCGACCTTGAACATGCCGCGACGGGCCTGTTCCATAGCCTTCTGAACGGACACCGGCACTTCACGCGCCTTGCCCTTACCCATGCCGATGCGGCCATCGCCATCGCCAACCACGGTCAGCGCGGCAAAGCTCATGGTGCGACCACCCTTGACCACTTTGCTCACGCGGTTGACCGCGATCATCTTTTCGCGGAGGCCGTCATCGTTCTCTTTTTCCGCGGCGTTCTTGCCTTGTACTTTAGCCATTTGACAGATCCTCGCTTAGAACTTCAGGCCGGCTTCACGCGCGGCATCGGCCAGCGCTTTCACGCGGCCATGGTAACGAAAGCCCGAGCGATCGAAAGCGACCAGTTCAATACCGGCAGCCTTGGCCTTTTCGGCCACGCGCTTGCCGACCAGCGACGCAGCGGCTTTGTTGCCGCCCTGACCGGACTGGCCGGACAGTTGCGCGCGCACTTCGGCTTCGACCGTCGAGGCGCTGACCAAAACGCGATCGCCTTCCGGCGAAATGATGTTGGCGTAGATGTGCTGGTTCGAGCGGAAAATCGAGAGGCGATGAACGCGCAGCTCGTTGATCTTCCGGCGGGTCGGAACCGCACGACGCAAACGGGAAACTTTTTTGTCCATGATTCGTCCTTGCGTGCGCCGTTATTTCTTCTTGGTTTCTTTGATGACGACGCGTTCGTCCGAGTAACGCACGCCCTTGCCCTTGTAGGGTTCGGGTTCGCGGTACGCGCGGATTTCAGCGGCCATCTGACCGACGACTTGCTTGTTGGCGCCCTTGATGACGATTTCCGTCTGGGTCGGGCACTCGGCCTTGATGCCGGCCGGCAACTGGTGCAAAACGTCGTGCGAGAAACCGAGCTGCAGCTTAACGGCGTCGCCTTGGATCGATGCGCGGTAACCCACGCCGACCAGGGTCAGCTTGCGCTCGAAGCCCTTGCTCACGCCCGTGACCATGTTGGCCACCAGAGCGCGCACGGTACCCGACATGGCGTTGGCGTGACGGCTGTCGTTGGCGGCGGCAAACGTGAGCTTGCCGTTGTCCAACGCAATCGTGACGTCGCCGGTCAGGGCTTGGGTCAGGGAGCCCAGCGGGCCCTTGACGGTGATCTGATCCTGCTGGATGTTGGCTTCAACACCCTTGGGCAGTTCGACCGGATACTTAGCGATACGTGACATTCGAATTTCTCCTTAGGCCACGTAGCACAGCACTTCGCCGCCGACGCCGTTGGCGCGAGCCTTACGGTCGGTCATGACGCCGCGCGAGGTCGAAACGATAGCCACGCCCAGGCCGTTCATGACCTGAGGAATGCTGGTACGGCCCTTGTAGATACGCAGACCGGGGCGCGAAACGCGTTCGATGCGCTCGATGACCGGACGGCCAGCGTAGTACTTCAGGGTGATCTCGAGCTCAGGCTTGGCCTGGGTGCCCTTGATTTCAAAGCTGTCGATGTAGCCTTCGTCCTTCAGCACAGCGGCAATGGCCGCCTTCAGCTTCGAGGAGGGCATGCTCACCGTAACTTTGTCCACTTGCTGCGCATTGCGAATGCGGGTCAGCATATCGGCGATGGGATCGCTCATGCTCATATTGTTTCTCCTACCAGCTGGCCTTGGTGATGCCGGGGATTTCACCCTTCATCGCCATTTCACGCAGTTTGTGGCGCGTCAGGCCGAACTTGCGGAACACGCCGCGCGGACGACCGGTGACCACGCAACGGTTACGTTGACGCGTCGGGTTGGCATTGCGCGGCAGCTGTTGCAGCTTGAGCCGAGCTTGGTAACGTTCTTCGTCGGTCTTCGACTGGTCGTCGATGATCGCCTTCAACTCAGCGCGCTTGGCGGCGAACTTGTCAGCCAGCTTGGCGCGCTTGATGTCGCGATTGATGAGGGAAAGTTTAGCCACGTCATCAGCCCCTTAGTTACGGAACGGGAAGCTGAAGGCCGTCAACAGCGCCTTGGCTTCTTCGTCGGTCTTCGCGGTGGTGGTGATGCTGATGTTCAGCCCACGCAGCGCGTCGATCTTGTCGTACTCGATTTCGGGGAAAATGATCTGCTCTTTCACCCCGATGTTGTAGTTGCCACGGCCGTCGAACGCACGACCCGAGATGCCGCGGAAGTCGCGCACGCGAGGCAGCGCAACCGCCACCAGGCGATCCAGGAATTCGTACATGCGTTGACCGCGCAGCGTGACCATGCAACCGATCGGGTAGTTTTCGCGGATCTTGAACCCGGCGATAGCCTTCTTGGTCTTCGTCACGACGGGCTTCTGGCCGGCGATCTTGGTCAGGTCGCCAACAGCGTGCTCGATGACTTTCTTGTCCGACACCGCTTCCGACACACCCATGTTCAGGGTGATCTTGGTGATGCGCGGCACTTCCATCGTGCTCTTGTAGCCAAACTTGGCTTGCAGGTCGGCAGCGACCTTGCTCTTGTAGAGATCTTGCAAACGAGACATGTCTATCGCCCCTTACGCCTTGGCGCCGACAACGGCACCATTGGAACGGAACACGCGAACCTTGCGGCCTTCGACTTCTTGCACGCCGACGCGATCGCCACGGCCGGTGGCCGGGTTGAACAGCGCGACGTTCGAGATGTGAATCGGCATGGTCTTTTCGACAATCCCGCCCGGGTTGTTAGCCATCGGGTTGGCTTTCACGTGCTTCTTGACGACGTTGACGCCTTCGACCAGAACGTGGTCGGCATCGACGCGCGCCAGCACGGTACCGCGACGCTTCTTGTCGCGGCCGGTCAGGACGATGACTTCGTCGCCTTTACGAATGTTGTTCATCGTAGGGCTCCTTACAGCACTTCCGGGGCCAACGACACGATCTTCATGAACTTCTCGGTACGCAGTTCACGCGTAACGGGTCCGAAGATGCGGGTGCCGATGGGCTCCAGCTTGGCGTTGAGCAACACGGCGGCATTGCCACCGAAACGAATCAGCGAACCGTCTTTACGGCGCACGCCCTTGGCGGTACGAACCACCACGGCATTGTAAATTTCGCCTTTCTTGACGCGTCCGCGCGGAGCCGCATCTTTGACGCTCACCTTGATGATGTCGCCGATACCGGCATAACGGCGCTTGGAGCCACCGAGCACCTTAATGCACATGACATGACGCGCACCAGTGTTATCGGCCACATCCAGCGTGGTCTGCATTTGGATCATGATTTTTCCTGTTCCAACTTAACTGGAAATACGGTTTTCCCAACAAGGGAACACTGCAATTCCTGCCAGTTTTGGTCCCGTCAGGTCTGCCGCCCTGCTTTTGTGTTGGCATGTCTGGAGCTTTCGCCCTACTCACGCAACTGGTTGGCAACGCAACGACCCTGGGTTGAAATCCTGCGGGTATTCCCCCAACACGTCGGGCTAACCTGCATAGGCGCGGGCCAACTCGATCGACAATCTGGGAAAGCTGATAATTCTAACGTGGTTAATTTTTGAGCGCAAGCACTTTGTGTGGATAACCCACAAAAGCCACGCTTTCCCCTTGACCGGGGTGAACCGAGGCTATCCGCCCCCTATTTCTGGCGGTAGTAGCCCTTCTCCCAGGCATCGTGGTTGGCCTTGCCGCGACGGATTTCGTCCGTGAAGGGGGCAGCCATGAGCACCAGGCGGTTGAGCCATTTTACCGGAGCGCGGCAGGGACGCTCGAAGTCCACGAAGAGCACGGCGCGCAGTCCGGCGGTGTCGTTGTGGACCTGGTGCGGGTACAGGTCGTCGAACACCACCGCCCGCCCTTCGCGCCAACTGTAACGCTCGCCCCCGACCTCGATCCAGCATTGCTCGGCCGGTTCGGGTACCACCAGCCCCAGGTGCAGGCGCAGGACGCCGTTGTACGGCCCCGTGTGCAGGGGGATGCGCTTGCCGGCCTCCAGGATGGAGAAGAACGCCGTGCGGATGCCCGGGATTCCCTGCAGCGCCCGGGCGGTCGCCGGGCAGCGCGCCAGATTGCGCTCGGAGCGCAGGCCGTAGCCCATGAAGACGAAAGTCTTCCATTGGTCGTCCGAGGTGATCTGGCCCACGTCGGGAGAAATTTCATGGAAGGCGGGCAGGTGCTGGCGTTCGGAGAGCAGGCCTGCCAGCTCAGCGCGGATGGCGGGCGCCTGGGCCTCGAGCGCGGCGACCCAGGAAAACTGGCCATTGTCGAAAATGGGACGGTCGCCGACCAGCGAGGCCTGGGCGATCCGGTTGCGCAACCAGTCTATGAAACGGAAAAAGGTGCGCGAGTAGAAACTGGGCTTGCTGGGCGGACGCGCATCGAGGGGTTGCACAATAGGTAGCCGGATAGACAGCCAAAGATGCACCATTTTGTCCATGCCGGCGCGGGCACGCAAGACTTGCGCCAGCAGATTGGCTCCAAGGCGCCGCCGGGCATTGGCCCTCCCCGCCGCGGACAAGCTGGTTTAGACTGGCGTGGGCGACAGTGATCGCTATCCACTCCTATTTCGCAAGGGAAGACAGGCATGTATGAACAGTTGGCGCTGTATATCGACGGCGAATTCGTCGCCGGAGAGGGCAGGCGCACCCAGGACGTCATCAACCCGGCCACGCTGGAAGTTCTCGGCCAGTTGCCCCACGCCACCGAAGCGGATCTGGATCGCGCGCTAGCCGCCGCCCAGCGCGCGTTCGAGTCGTGGAAGAAATCCTCTCCCATGGACCGCTCGGCCATCCTGCGCAAGGTTGCGACGCTGTCGCGCGAACGCGCCCAGGAAATCGGCCGCAACATGACGCTGGACCAGGGCAAGCCGCTGGCCGAAGCCGTGGGCGAAGTCACCTCCTGCGCCGAACACGCCGACTGGCACGCCGAGGAATGCCGCCGCATCTACGGCCGCGTGGTCCCGCCGCGCAATCCTGACGTGCGCCAGATCGTGGTGCGCGAACCCATCGGCGTCTGCGCCGCGTTCACGCCCTGGAACTTCCCGTACAACCAGGCCATCCGCAAGATCGCCGCCGCCATCGGCGCCGGCTGCACGGTAGTGCTGAAGGGTCCCGAGGACTCGCCCAGCGCCGTCATGGCCATTGCGCGCATGTTCCACGACGCCGGCCTGCCCAAGGGCTGCCTGAACATCGTCTGGGGCGAACCCGCCAAGATCTCCGACTACCTGATCCGCTCGCCCATCGTGCGCAAGGTGTCGTTCACCGGCTCCGTGCCGGTGGGCAAGCAGCTGGCCGCGCTGGCCGGCGCCCACATGAAGCGCGTCACCATGGAACTGGGCGGCCACTCGCCCGTGCTGGTGTTCGACGACGCCGACATCGACCGCGCCGCCACCATGCTGGCCAAGTTCAAGGTCCGCAACGCCGGCCAGGTGTGCGTGTCGCCGACCCGCTTCTATGTCCAGAACGGCGCCTACGAGCAGTTCCTCGCGCGCTTCTCCGAAGTGCTGAAGAACATCAAGGTCGGCGACGGCCTGGAAGCCGGCACCGACATGGGCCCGCTGGCGCACGAGCGCCGCGTCCCCGCCATGAGCGCCTTCATCGACGACGCCAAGAAGCACGGCGGCAAGGTGGTGGTCGGCGGCGGCCCGCTGGACCGCAAGGGCTTCTTCTTCGCCCCCACGGTCGTGACCGAAGTGCCCGACAACTCCATGCTGATGACCGAGGAGCCCTTCGGCCCGGTCGCGCCGGTGGTCCGTTTCACGGATACCGATGAAGTGCTGCGCCGCGCGAACAGCCTGCCCTTCGGCCTGTCGTCCTACGTGTTCACGAACTCGCTGCAGACGGCCACCAAGGTCTCCAACGGCCTTGAGGCCGGCATGGTCAACATCAACCACTTCGGCAGCGCCCTGGCCGAGACGCCCTTCGGCGGCATCAAGGACAGCGGCATCGGCAGCGAAGGCGGTCTGGAAACGTTCGACGGCTACCTGGTCACGAAGTTCATCACGCACATCTGACCTGGCAGTGACAACAAAGCCCCGCAGGATTTCTGCGGGGCTTTTTTTTGCCTCATGCCTGGAGAACCGGGCCGGGATGTCCGCGGCAGAAGGCCGCTCAGGAACTTGCCCGCAAATCGCGCGGCGTCATGCCAAAGCGGCGCTTGAACAGTCGGCTGAAATGCGAGGGGTGCGAGAAACCCACCTGATAGGCCAGTTCGGCAATGCTGCGGTGGCTGTGCTGCGGGCTCAACAAAAGCTCGCGGCACTTGTCGAGCCGCTGGTCGAAGATGAAGGATTCCACCGACAGGCCGCCCGCGCGCAGGATGCGATGCAGATAGGCCACCGACAAGCCGCAGCCCTGAGCCACCTGCTGCGGCGACAACGCGGGATCCGCCAGATGCTGGCGGATGTAGGCCAGCACGCGCTGCCGATGCGCCAGCGTGACGCTGCTGTCCGACTCCGATGCATGCCCCTGCCCTGATTGCACCAGAAACAGCACGATCAGGTCGATCAGGCGCTCGCCCAGTTCCGCCGCCTCGACATCCGACCAGCCGTCCACGCCTTTGAACAAGTGGTCCATGTAGCTGGCCAGCAAAGCGCCGCGCGGCGAACCGTCGTCGACGCGCAGCTTGTAGAAGGCGCCGACGCGGGAATCGCGCTGCAATAGCGCGCTGCGCGGAAAAGACACGCTCAGGCTGCGGTACCCCGCAGCGCCCTGTGCCGTGGCCTGGTAGGGCAGGCTCTGGTTCATCAGATAGACGCAGCCGGGTTCGACCTGGAACTCCCGCCCCTGCTGCTGCACAACCAGAGGTCCCGCCAGCGGCAGGCCGAAGGTATAGAACTCCTGATCCAGGCGCGACACGTTGCCGGCGGTGCGCTCCAGCTTCTGTCCCTGGTAATGGAGGTCGTTGAACTGCAGGCTGCCCCGCCGCGCGTAGCGCACATGTCCGGCGAAATTGTCGGGCCGGCCGCCATGCACCTCGAAGGGACCGAACGCGTGCGACAACGCCGCGCGCCATTCGTCGCGCCGGTCAGCGCCAGCGCTGGCCGAAATGGCGAATTCCGTATCGGACATGGTTCGGTCTCCTTGGACGCCTGCGCCGCGGCCGGGCGCTCGTGATCCTGCGTCTACATATTCTTGACTCACCCTGCTGCGGGGTGTCCGGCGCCTTGAAGGCGCGCTTGGCGCAAGTCTATATTCAGCCCGATAAGCACACAACCTGGACAACCCGGGAGGAGACTCATGGCACCAGCGCCCGCACCAGCCGGCCGCCACGCGCCGGCTTCGCGCTATCTGCGCTGCGCAGGCCGCGAGCTGCATTACACCGAATGGGGCGCCGCGGACGCGCCCCCCGTCATCATGTGGCATGGCCTGGCCCGCACTGGCCGCGACTTCGACGACCTGGCGCAGGCGCTGGCGGACGACTACCGCATCATCTGCCCGGACGCGATCGGCCGCGGCCTGTCGCAATGGAGCCCCGACCCGGTCGCCGAGTACCAGCTCGACTTCTATGCAACGCTGGCCCGCGCCCTGGCGGACGGGCTGTCGCTGGATCGCGTGCGCTGGGTGGGGACGTCCATGGGCGGCGCCACCGGCATGCACGCTGCCGCCACGACCCTGCGCGACCGGATCTCGCACCTGGTCGTCAATGACATCGGGCCCGAACTGCCGCAGGCCGCCATCGACCGCATCGTGGCCTATGTCGGCGCGCCGCCGGCCTTCGATACGGTCACCGAACTCGAAGCCTGGCTGCGCGTCGCCTATAAGCCCTACGGCTGGCAGAGCGACGAGCAATGGCGCCGTATGGCAGAAACATCCGTGCGCCGGCTGCCGGACGGCCGGATCACCCTGCACTACGATCCGGCCATCGTCGGCCAGTTCAGCAACCACCCGCGGGACTACGACCGCTGGAATGGTTACGACTCGCTGCGCATGCCGCTGCTGTTGCTGCGCGGCGCCGATTCGGACCTGCTGCTGCCCGAAGTCGCCGACGCCATGACCCGCCGCGGGCCGCGCGCGCAGCGCATCGACTTCCCCGATTGCGGCCACGCCCCTGCTCTCAATGTCGCTGCGCAGATCGACGCCATCCGCCAGTTCCTTGCCACGCCGGACCACACGGCGGCTGACCGCCCCCAATAACAGGAGATACCCATGAAACGCGTCCTGCTCGCCGCGCTCGCCGGCCTCTGCATGAATTCCGCCATCGCGGCGAAAGACTTCGTCGTCGCCCATGTCTACGACAAAACCGGCCCCCTGGAGGCCTACGCCAAGCAAACCCAGAACGGCCTGATGCTGGGGCTGGAATATGCAACGCAAGGCACCATGACGGTCGCCGGGCGCAAGATCCGCGTGATCGAAAAGGACAACCAGGGCAAGCCCGACGTGGCGCGCGCGCAGTTGGCCTCGGCCTACGCGGACGACAACGCCGACATCGCCGTCGGCCCCACCTCTTCCGGCGTCGCGCTGGCGATGCTGCCCATCGCCGAGGAGTACGAAAAGATCCTGCTGGTCGAACCCGCGGTGGCGGATTCGATCACGGGCGACAAGTGGAACAAGTACATCTTCCGCACCGGCCGCAATTCGTCGCAGGACGCCATCGCCAACGCGGTCGCCTTCGACCAGGCCGGCACCTCGATCGCCATGCTGGCGCAGGACTACGCCTTCGGCCGCGACGGCGTGAAGGCGTTCAAAGGCGCCTTGAAGAACGCCAAGATCGTGCACGAGGAATACCTGCCCGCCAACGCCACCGACTTCACCGCCGGCGCGCAGCGCCTGTTCGATGCGTTGAAGGACAAGCCGGGCCGCAAGATCATCTTCATCCTGTGGGCGGGCGCGGGCAACCCGTTCAAGATCGCCGACCTGGACCCCAAGCGCTTCGGCATCGAGATCGCCACGGGCGGCAACACGCTGGCCGCGATGACGCCGCTGAAGTCGCTGGCGGGCATGGAAGGCGCCACCTATTACTACTACGGCATCCCCAAGAATCCGATCAACGACTGGCTGGTGGCGGAACACCAGAAGCGCTACGGCCAGCCGCCGGACTTCTTCACCGCAGGTGGCATGGCCTCGGGCATCGCCATCGCCACCGCGCTGGCCAAGACCAAGGGCGACTCCGATACCGACACGCTGATCAAGGCCATGGAAGGCATGAGCTTCGAGACGCCCAAGGGCAAGATGACCTTCCGCCCCGAGGACCACCAGGCCATGCAGTCCATGTACCACTTCCGCATCAAGAACGATCCGTCGGTGCCGTGGGCCGTGCAGGATCTGGTCAAGGAAATCACGCCGGACCAGATGTCGGTGCCAATCCAGAACAAACGCTGAGCGCGTAGCCCATCCATGCTGGAAACCCAATCGCTCACGATCCGTTTCGGCGGACACGTGGCGGTCAATGAAGTCAGCTGCAGCTTTGCGCCTGGCACCCTGACCGCCATAGTCGGCCCAAACGGCGCGGGCAAGACCACCTACTTCAACCTTATTTCCGGGCAGCTGCGCGCCAGCGCCGGGACGGTGCGCCTGAACGGGCGCGACCTGACCCCGCTGGCCGCCCCCGCGCGCATGCATGCGGGACTGGGGCGTGCCTTTCAGCTGACCCAGCTGTTCCCGCGCCTGAGCGTGCATGAGAACGTGCGCCTGGCCCTGCAATCGCGCCAGCAAGGCATGAGCTGGCGCCAGATCCGGTTCTGGCGCACCTGGAGCGACGACCGGGGCCTGATCGAACGCGCCGACGCGCTGCTGGAACGCACCCGCCTGTCCGCGCGCCGTGACCAGCCTGCCGCCGACTTGCCGCACGGCGACCAGCGCAAGCTGGAGATCGCCATGCTGATCGCGCTGGAGCCGCAGGTTTTCATGTTCGACGAACCGACGGCAGGCATGAGCGTGGACGACGTGCCCGTCGTGCTGGACCTGATCCGCGAACTCAAGAACGATCCGACGAAAACGATTCTGCTTGTGGAGCACAAGATGGACGTGGTGCGCGAACTGGCGGACCGCATCGTGGTGCTGCACAACGGCCAGCTGATGGCCGACGGCGACCCGGCGGCGGTGATCGCCTCGCCCATCGTGCAGCAGGCCTATCTGGGCGTGAGCCCGGCGGAGAAGGCGGCATGACGCAGGCGTTGCTGGAATTGAAGAACGTGCACACCCACATCGGTGCGTACCACATCCTGCACGGCGTGGACCTGGCGGTCGCGCCGGCGGCCGTGACCATGCTGCTGGGCCGCAACGGCGCCGGCAAGACCACCACGCTGCGCACCATCATGGGATTGTGGCGCGCATCGCAAGGCCAGGTGAGCTTTGACGGCACGCCCGTCGGCGGCCCGGGCACGCGCACCTCGCCGCCCGACATGGCGCGCATGGGCATGGCTTACGTGCCCGAAAGCATGGGCATCTTCGCCGACCTGTCCGTGAAGGAGAACATCCTGCTCGCGGCGCGCCAGGCCAGGAACGCCAGCCAGCTGGATACGGCGCGGCTGGAATGGATTTTCGGGTTCTTTCCGGCATTGAAGAAGTTCTGGCTACATCCCGCCGGCAAGCTGTCGGGCGGTCAAAAGCAGATGCTGGCCGTGGCGCGCGCCATCATCGAGCCGCGCCGGCTGCTGCTGGTGGATGAGCCCAGCAAAGGCCTGGCGCCCGCCATCATCCAGAACATGATCGACGCCTTCATTGAACTGAAGCAGGCGTCCACCACCATCCTGCTGGTCGAGCAGAACTTCAACTTCGCGCGCCTGGTCGGCGATCACGTCGCCGTGATGGACAACGGCCGCGTCGTCCATGCAGGCGGCATGGCCGAACTGGCCGCGGACGATGAACTACAGACGCGCCTCTTGGGCCTGTCGCTGGGAAGCCATCAATGAGCACGCTCGAACTCGATACCCCGCTGCCGCGCGTGCGCGCGGACCTGCGCCCCGTGCTGCTGGTGGTCGCACTGGCCGCACTTGCCCTGCCCCTGGTGGGTTCCTTCTCCACCTGGGTCACCCTGACCCTGGCGGGGCTGGCCATGGGCATGATCATCTTCATCGTGGCCTCGGGCATGACGCTGGTCTTCGGCCTGATGGACGTGTTGAACTTCGGCCACGGCCTGTTCATCGCAATCGGCGCGTACATGGCCGCAACCGTGCTGGGCTCCATGGCCGACTGGACCCAGTCGGGCAGCTTGTGGATCAACCTGGGCGCGGTGCTGCCCGCCATGATCGTCGGCATGCTGGTCGCGGGCGCAGTGGGCCTGGCGTTCGAACGCGTCATCGTGCGGCCTGTCTACGGCCAGCATCTGAAGCAGATCCTCATCACCATGGGCGGCATGATCATCGGCGAGGAGATCATCAAGATGCTGTGGGGTCCGCAGACGATTTCCCTACCGCTGCCCGAGGCGCTGCGCGGCGCATTCCTGCTGGGCGATGCCGCCATCGAGAAGTTCCGCATTGTCGCCCTGCTGACGGGGCTGCTGGTGCTGGCCGGCATGCTGTGGCTGCTCAACCGAACCAAGCTGGGCCTTCTGATCCGCGCTGGCGTCGAGGACCGCGAGATGGTGGAAAGCCTGGGCTACCGCATCCGTCATCTGTTCGTCGGCGTGTTCGTGGCCGGCTCGATGCTGGCGGGACTGGGCGGCGTGCTATGGGGCATGTACCAGCAATCGGTCGTGCCGCAGCTGGGCGCGCAGGTCAACGTGCTGATCTTCATCGTCATCATGATCGGCGGCCTGGGCTCCACTGTGGGCTGCCTGATCGGCGCGCTGCTGGTGGGGCTGATGGCCAACTACACCGGCTTCCTGCTGCCCAAGGCCGCCCTGTTCTCGAACATCGCGCTGATGGTCGCCATCTTGCTGTGGCGTCCCCAAGGCGTGTACCCGGTCACGAATCGCTAGGAACCGCCGACATGTCCGTACGCCTGCTTTCCGGCGATCCTCCGCGCAGCACGCTGCTGGCCCTGGCGCTTATCGCCATCGTGGCCCTGCTTACCGCCGCACCCTTCCTCTTTCCCGGTCCCAAGTCGCTGGCGGTGGCCGCGAAGATCCTGGTGTTCGTGATCCTGGTCGCGAGCTATGACTTGCTGCTGGGCTACACCGGCATCGTCAGCTTTGCGCACACCATGTTCTTCGGCATCGGCGCGTATGGCGTGGCGATCGCCAGCATCCGCATGGAACCGGGCTGGACCGCGGTGTTCGCAGGCCTGGGCGGCGGCCTGGTGGTATCGCTTGCGTTCGCCTTGCTGATCGGCCTGGCCAGCCTGCGCGTGCGCGCGATCTTCTACGCCATGATCACCCTGGCCGTCGCTGCGGCGTTCCAGACGCTGGTGTCGCAATTGTCCGATCTGACGGGTGGCGAGGATGGGCTGAACTTCAAGGTGCCGCAGATGCTGCGGCCGGCCTTCCGGCCTTTCTCGGAGCAGATCTTCGGCGTGACGGTGGACGGCCGCGTCATCACCTACTACCTGATCGCAGCGGTCTGCGTGGTGCTGTTCCTGCTGTTGCTGCGCATCGTGAATTCGCCCTTCGGCCGGGTGTTGCAAGCCATACGCGAGAACCCGTTCCGCGCCGAAGCCATCGGCTACCGCACGGTGCTTTACCGCAGCCTGTCCAATCTGCTGGCGGCCGCCTTCGCCACGCTTGCGGGCGCCATGTACGCGCTCTGGCTGCGCTACAACGGCCCGGATACCTCGCTGTCGTTCGAGATCATGCTCAACATTCTGCTGATGCTGGTGATCGGCGGGATGGGCACCATGTACGGCGCCGTGGTGGGCGCAAGCCTGTTCGTGTTCGCGCAGAGCTATCTGCAAGATGGGCTCCACGTGATCCACGACGCGGTGTCGGGCGTGGCGCCGTTGGCGCTGCTGTTCGAGCCAGACCGGTGGCTGTTGTGGCTGGGAATCCTGTTCGTGGTGTCGGTCTATTACTTCCCGACGGGAATCGCGGGGCGGTTGCGGGAACTGGCGCGGCGCCCTTGACGGGGCCGGCCCTCAGCGGCCACGCTGCCCCAACGCATCGGCCTCGCGCCGCAATCCGTCGACGCGCCGCTGCATGTCATCCAGGCTGCGGCGCGTGTCCTGGGCGCCGCGGTCCAGCTGCGAACCGGACGGGGTCGGCGTCAGAGCCGGCATGGTCATGTCGCCGCCCGGCTTCAATGGAATCATCGTCGGTGGATGCGATCCGGCCGCAGGCTTCTCGCTGAAGAGCTTCTCCAGCATCCGCATCTGTTCCCTGCGTTCCCCGATGGCCCGATCCTGGTCCATCAAGGCCTGCTCATTCGAGTCTTCAGTGCCGAAGATCGCCGCGTGATCGCGCGACAGGCCGTCCATGCGTACCCTGGCGTCGGGACCGGCGTCGAGCAAGGCGCGGCCCTGGGCTGCAGGATCCTGCGCCGGCGATGGCTGCTGTCCCGACGGCGCGGCAGTCTGAGCGGCGGCCGGCAGCGCCGCCATCCATGCGCAAGCCATCAACAAGCCAAACCGCGCCGCATTCATGAAACCGCGCATGATGTCCTGATTCCTGAGTTCGAAGCAAAAGGTCCGGGCGAAAAAAAACGGCAAGGGTTTGATCCCTTGCCGTCTTATATCAGAACGGCGCGCCGTTCCGATGTACTGCTTTACTTAGATGATACGTGCGGCTTCAACCAGACGCACCACGCGCCACGACTTCGAGCGCGAGATGGGACGGCCTTCAGCGATTTCAACCGTATCGCCTTCGTTGTACTGGTTCGATTCATCGTGCGCCTTGTACTTCGCGGAACGCATGATGATCTTGCCGAAGATGGGGTGCTTGACGCGGCGCTCAACGAGCACGACGACAGTCTTGTCCATCTTGTTGCTGACGACCTTGCCAACCAGCGTGCGCTGGCGCTTGGCCACTTGGGTGTTTTGAGTTTCGCTCATCTTTATTTCCCTGCCTTCTCGGTCAGCAAGGTACGAACGCGCGCGATGTCGCGACGCACGTTGCGCAGCTGGCTGGTGTTGGCCAGTTGCTGCGTGGCCTTCTGCATGCGCAGACCGAATTGTGCCTTCAGCAGGCTTTCGAGCTCTTTGCCGAGCTCGGCGGCATCTTTCGAACGGAGTTCGCTAGCTTTCATGTTAGTACTCCTTAAGCACCGATATGACGCGCGACGAACGTGGTCGAAATCGGCAGCTTGGCAGCGGCCAGGCGGAAAGCTTCACGCGCGAGCTCTTCGCTAACCCCTTCCATTTCGTAGAGCACCTTGCCGGGCTGAATTTCAGCAACCCAGTACTCCGGGTTGCCCTTACCGTTACCCATACGGACTTCGGCAGGCTTCTGCGAGATGGGCTTATCCGGGAAAATGCGAATCCAGATACGGCCGCCACGCTTGATGTGACGATTGATGGCACGACGAGCAGCTTCGATCTGGCGAGCGGTCAGACGGCCACGGCCGGTGGCCTTCAGACCGAATTCGCCGAACGACACGTTGGTACCACGGGTCGCCAGACCGGTGTTGCGGCCCTTCTGCTCTTTGCGATACTTTCTGCGAGAGGGTTGCAGCATGGTTATTCTCCTTCAGGCGCCGGAGCAGCGTCCGCCTTGCGGGGACCACCACGACCACGACCACCCGGACGACCGGTGCGAGCACCGTCCGGACGATCACCACGCGGAGCGCGGCGCGGACGACGTTCTTCTTCGCGCGGGGCAGCGGTTTCCGGCGGCAATTCGCCGTTGGCCAGCATGTCGCCCTTGTAGACCCAGACCTTGATGCCGATCACGCCATAGGTCGTGTGGGCTTCGGAGGTGCCGTAGTCGATGTTGGCCTTCAGGGTGTGCAGCGGCACACGGCCTTCGCGATACCACTCGGTGCGAGCAATTTCGATACCGTTCAGACGGCCCGAGCTCATGATCTTGATGCCTTGGGCACCCAGACGCATGGCGTTCTGCATCGCGCGCTTCATGGCGCGACGGAACATGATGCGCTTCTCGAGCTGTTGCGAGATCGAGTCGGCGATCAGTTGAGCATCGGTTTCCGGCTTGCGGATTTCTTCGATGTTGACGTGCACAGGCACGCCCATCAGACGCTGCAGATCAGCCTTCAGGCTTTCGATGTCTTCGCCGCGCTTGCCGATCACCACGCCCGGACGAGCCGAGTAGACGGTGATGCGGGCATTCTTGGCGGGACGCTCGATGATCACGCGACCGACGGAGGCGCTCTTGAGCTTCTTCTTCAGGTACTCGCGAACGCGAATGTCTTCGGCCAGCATCGAGCCGAAGGCCTTGTCGTCGGCGAACCAACGCGAGGACCAATTACGGGTGACCGCGAGACGGAACCCAGTGGGGTGAATTTTCTGACCCATCGTGACTCCTTAAGCTCCGACCTTGACCGTGATGTGGCAGGTCTGCTTCTCGATACGGTTGCCGCGGCCCTTGGCGCGAGCGGAGAAGCGCTTCATCGACTGAGCCTTGTCCACGAAGATCGTGGTGACTTTCAGTTCGTCGATGTCGGCGCCGTCATTGTGCTCGGCGTTGGCGATGGCGGATTCGACAGCCTTCTTCAGGATGGCGGCCGCCTTCTTCGGCGAGAAGGTGAGGATGTTCAGCGCTTGCGAGACGGACTTGCCGCGGATCAGGTCCGCAACCAGTCGGGTCTTTTGAGCGGAGATGTGAACCCCACGGATAATGGCAGTAGTTTCCATCGCTTACCTCTTCGCCTTCTTGTCCGCGGCGTGACCCTTGAACGTACGGGTCAGCGCGAACTCGCCCAGCTTGTGACCGACCATGTTCTCGTTGATGTAAACGGGAACGTGCTGCTTGCCGTTGTGCACAGCGATCGTCAGACCGATGAACTCGGGCAGGATCGTGGAGCGACGCGACCAGGTCTTGATCGGCTTCTTGTCTTTGCCCGCGACGGCCGTGTCCACCTTTTTGATCAGGTGAGCATCGACAAACGGGCCTTTCTTGATCGAACGTGACATAGTGTTCGCCTCTTACTTGCGCTTGCGCCGTTGGACGATCATATTGTTCGTCCGCTTGTTGCGACGGGTCTTGTAACCCTTCGCCGGAGTGCCCCACGGGCTGACCGGTTCGCGTGCTTCGCCGGTACGGCCTTCGCCGCCACCGTGCGGGTGATCCACCGGGTTCATGGCAACGCCACGAACCGTCGGGCGGACACCGCGCCAACGCATTGCACCGGCCTTGCCGATTTGGCGCAGGCTGTGTTCTTCGTTACCGACTTCACCGATGGTGGCGCGGCATTCGATGTGCACACGGCGGACTTCACCCGAGCGCAGACGCACTTGAGCGTAGATGCCTTCGCGAGCCAGCAGGACGGCGGAAGCGCCGGCCGAACGGACCATCTGGGCACCCTTGCCAGGCAGCATTTCGACGCAGTGAATCGTCGTACCCACCGGGATGTTGCGGATCGGCAGCGTGTTGCCAGCGCGGATCGGGGCTTCGACGCCCGACAGCAGCGTGGCGCCAACTTCCAGACCGCGCGGAGCGATGATGTAGCGACGTTCGCCGTCGGCGTAGCACAGCAGAGCGATGTGCGCCGTACGGTTGGGGTCATATTCCAGACGCTCGACCTTTGCCGGGATGCCATCCTTGTCGCGACGGAAGTCGACGACGCGGTAGTGCTGCTTGTGGCCACCGCCACGATGACGGATCGTGATGTGACCGTTGTTGTTACGGCCAGAACCACGGGTCTTCTTTTCCAGCAGCGGCGCGTAGGGCTCACCCTTGTGCAGGTTCGGGCTGACAACCTTCACCATGCCACGGCGGCCAGCCGAAGTCGGCTTAACTTTTACGAGGGCCATTTACTTCACCTCCGCAAAGTCGATTTCCTGGCCGTCCTTGAGCGACACGTAAGCCTTGCGCTCATTGCGACGACGGCCAACGAATCGGCCAAAGCGCTTGACTTTGCCCTTACGGTTGAGGACCTGCACGGACTCGACCTGCACCTTGAAGAGCAGTTCGACGGCAGCCTTGATTTCCGGCTTGGTAGCGTCAGCCACGACACGGAAAGCGACTTGCTGATTCTTCTCGGCAACGAAGGTGGCCTTTTCGGTCACGATCGGGGCCAGAATGACTTGCATCAAGCGTTCAGCGTTCATCCCAGCATCTCCTCGAGTTGAGCGATGGCCGGCTTGGTGATCAGCACTTTCTTGTAGTGGACCAGCGACAACGGATCGGCATAACGGGGCTCGACAACAGCAACGTGCGGCAGGTTGCGGGTGGCGAGGTAAACATTTTCATCAACGCTGTCGGTGATGATCAGGACCGAGTCCAGGCCCAGGCTCTTCAGCTTGGCAGCTGCGTCCTTGGTCTTGGGCGATGCCAGATCAAACGATTCGACGACGGCGATGCGGTCTTCGCGAGCGAGCTGCGACAGGATCGAACGGATCCCGGCGCGGTACATCTTCTTGTTGACCTTCTGGCTGAAGTTCTCTTCGGGCGAGTTCGGGAAAATCCGACCACCGCCACGCCACAGCGGCGACGAAGTCATACCGGCGCGAGCGCGGCCGGTACCCTTCTGGCGCCAGGGCTTCTTGGTCGAGTGCTTGACTTCAGTGCGATCCTTCTGAGCGCGGTTACCCGAACGGGCGTTGGCTTGGAAAGCCACCACGATCTGATGAATCAGCGCTTCGTTGAAGTCACGGCCGAAGATGGTGTCCGGTGCGCTGAACGTAGCAGCGGCCTGACCTTGGTCGTTCAGGAGCTTGAGATCCATTTACTTACGCTCCCTTCTTGGCCGGGGCCTTGATGGCCGGGCGCACGACGATGTCGGCGCCAGCGTGGCCGGGGACAGCGCCCTTGACCAGCAGCAGGCCGCGCTCAACGTCAACGCGAACGACGTCGAGGTTTTGAACGGTGCGGGTGACATCACCCAGGTGACCGGCCATGCGCTTACCCGGGAAAATACGGCCCGGATCTTGAGCTTGACCAATCGAGCCCGGGACGCGGTGCGAACGGGAGTTACCGTGCGACGCGCGCTGCGAACCGAAGTTGTGACGCTTGATGGTACCGGCGAAGCCTTTACCAATGGTGGTGCCCGTGACGTCGACCTGTTGGCCGGCTTCGAACACCGATTCCACGGCGATCACGGAACCGGCCGCAAATTCAGCGGCGCGAGCGGGATCAAGGCGGAATTCTTTGAGGATGCTACCGGCTTCAGCGCCGGCTTTGGCGTAGTGGCCCGTTTGCGGCTGAGCCACACGCGAGGCACGACGAGTGCCATAAGCCACTTGGATCGCGGCGTAGCCGTCGGTTTCCAGCGACTTAACTTGGGTCACGCGGTTGTTCGACACGTCCAGCACGGTCACCGGGATGGATTCACCTTCCTCGGTAAAAATGCGGGTCATGCCGACCTTGCGACCCACCAGCCCCAGCCGGTGAGCGGCGGGCGTGGGTGTCGAATTCGACATCGTTTTCTCCATTCCCGACTGCGATTGGTCGGGGCTAATCAGGCAAAAGGTAACGGCCTTTGCCCTACGACTATGTTCAACCTGGTACGAATTCCGGCGGGGGCCGCCTTTCTTTTTCCCATAGTTGCTCTTGCCACAAAATGGCAAGCTTCGCATATTAGCACGTTTTTTCCAGTGGACACAAGCACTTAGCGCGCTTCGGCTCCACTGCAAAGGGCAAATTCACCACAGCCAGCATAAGCAGACCGCCTTGGCGGCGTTGGCTGGGGCTGAATCCGGTAGTGAGCGCCTGCTAACAAAATCCGGAAGGAAACGTTTGGGCGCCCTGCCCGCCCGGAACCGGGCGTCGCGCTCAGCGGTTCCAAAACAAAATGGCCGCACTCCCGAGGGATGCGGCCATTTTTATTTCGTGCCTGCCGGCGAAGGTAGCAGGCCCGAAGCGCTTTATTACTGCAGCGCGATTTCGACGTCGACGCCGGCCGGCAGGTCCAGACGCATCAGAGCGTCAACGGTCTTGTCGGTGGGATCAACGATGTCCATCAGGCGCTGGTGCGTACGGATTTCGAACTGGTCGCGCGACGTCTTGTTGACGTGCGGCGAGCGCAGGACGTCGTAGCGACGGATACGCGTGGGCAGCGGCACCGGACCGCGGACAACTGCGCCGGTACGCTTGGCGGTATCGACGATTTCAGCGGCCGATTGATCGATCAGCTTGTAATCGAAGGCTTTCAAGCGGATACGGATCTTTTGGTTTTTCATGGCGTTTCCTAAAGAACGAGAGGCGAAGGCGACGAGGCCGCCCTCGCTGGTTGTGTGCTGCTTAAGTGATCCGAATTACTTCAGGATCTTGGCGACGACGCCGGCGCCGACGGTACGACCGCCTTCACGGATGGCGAAACGCAGGCCTTCTTCCATGGCGATGGGGGCCAGCAGCTTGACCGTCATGGCCACGTTGTCGCCCGGCAGAACCATTTCCTTGTCGGCCGGCAGTTCGATCGTGCCCGTCACGTCCGTCGTGCGGAAGTAGAACTGGGGACGATAGCCTTGGAAGAACGGGGTGTGACGGCCGCCTTCTTCCTTGGACAGGATGTACACCTCGGAGGTGAAGTCGGTGTGCGGGGTGATCGAGCCCGGCTTGGCCAGAACTTGGCCGCGCTGGACGTCTTCACGCTTGGTGCCGCGCAGCAGGATGCCCACGTTGTCGCCGGCTTGACCTTGGTCCAGCAGCTTGCGGAACATTTCCACGCCCGTGCAGGTCGTCTTGACCGTCGGAACGATACCGACGATTTCGAGTTCTTCGCCGACCTTGATCACGCCGCGTTCGATACGGCCGGTCACCACGGTGCCGCGACCCGAGATCGAGAACACGTCTTCAACCGGCATCAGGAACGTGCCGTCCACGGCGCGCTCGGGCGTCGGGATGTACGAATCCAGCGCAGCGGCCAGAGCCATGATGGCCTGTTCGCCCAGTTCGCCCTTGTCGCCTTCCAGCGCCAGCTTGGCCGAACCCTTCACGATCGGGGTGTCGTCGCCCGGGAAGTCGTACTTCGACAGCAGTTCGCGGACTTCCATTTCCACCAGCTCGAGCAGCTCGGCGTCGTCAACCATGTCAGCCTTGTTCAGGAAGACGATGATGTACGGCACGCCAACCTGGCGCGACAGCAGGATGTGTTCGCGGGTTTGCGGCATCGGGCCGTCAGCGGCCGACACGACCAGGATCGCGCCGTCCATTTGCGCGGCGCCCGTGATCATGTTCTTCACATAGTCAGCGTGGCCCGGGCAGTCAACGTGCGCGTAGTGACGCGCTTCCGTTTCGTACTCGACGTGAGCCGTGTTGATCGTGATGCCGCGAGCCTTTTCTTCAGGAGTCGCGTCGATCTGGTCGTAGCCCTTGGCTTCGCCGCCGAACTTGTTCGACAGAACGGTCGTGATGGCCGCCGTCAGGGTGGTCTTGCCGTGGTCAACGTGGCCGATGGTGCCGACGTTCACGTGCGGCTTGGTGCGTTCAAACTTGCCTTTTGCCATGATCTCTATCCTTTGACTTTCAAGGAAATTTCGATATTTGCCGCGCCGCCTTTTGGGCGGACGCGGCGAGGGTTATTTACTTGGCCCGAGCGGCGATGACTTCGTCAGCGACGTTCTTGGGAGCCTCGGAGTAATGCTTGAATTCCATCGTGTACGTGGCACGACCTTGCGTCAGCGAACGCAGGTTCGTGGCGTAACCGAACATCTCGGCCAGCGGAACTTCGGCCTTGATGGTCTTGCCGCCGCCAACCATGTCGTCCATGCCCTGAACCATGCCGCGACGCGAGGACAGATCGCCCATCACGGTGCCAGCGTAGTCTTCAGGCGTTTCGACTTCAACGGCCATCATCGGTTCCAGCAGCACGGGGCTGGCCTTGCGCAGACCTTCCTTGAATGCCATGGAGCCGGCCATCTTGAACGCGTTTTCGTTCGAGTCCACGTCGTGGTACGAACCGAAGAACAGCGTGACCTTGACGTCGACGATCGGGTAGCCAGCCAACACGCCCGAAGGCAGCGTTTCCTGGATGCCCTTGTCCACCGCGGGGATGTATTCGCGAGGAACCACACCGCCCTTGATGGCGTCCACGAATTCGTAGCCACCGCCAGGAGCCAACGGCTCGACCTTCAGAACCACGTGACCGTACTGACCGCGACCGCCCGACTGCTTGACGAACTTGCCTTCAACTTCGTCGCAGGTCTTGCGGATGGTTTCGCGGTAAGCCACCTGCGGCTTGCCGACGTTCGCTTCCACGCCGAATTCGCGCTTCATGCGGTCAACCAGAATTTCCAGGTGCAGTTCGCCCATGCCGGAAATGATGGTCTGGCCGGATTCTTCGTCGCTGCGCACGCGGAACGACGGATCTTCCTGCGCCAGGCGCGACAGCGCCAGGCCCATCTTTTCCTGGTCAGCCTTGGACTTGGGTTCCACGGCCTGCGAAATCACGGGCTCGGGGAACTCCATGCGCTCCAGCGTCACGTGCGAATCGACATCGCACAGCGTTTCGCCGGTGGTCACGTCCTTCAGGCCCACGACGGCGGCGATGTCGCCAGCCAGAACTTCCTTGATTTCCTCGCGGTTGTTCGCGTGCATCTGCAGAATGCGGCCGATACGCTCCTTCTTGCCCTTGATCGGGTTGAACACGGTGTCGCCCGACTTCAGGACGCCCGAGTACACGCGGACAAAGGTCAATTGGCCGACGAACGGGTCGGTCATCAGCTTGAACGCCAGCGACGAGAACTTCTCGCCGTCGTCAGCTTGACGCAGGACTTCGTTGCCGTTGTCATCGGTGCCTTCGACCGGCGGAATATCCACGGGCGACGGCAGGTAGTCGATGACGGCGTCGAGCATGCGCTGCACGCCCTTGTTCTTGAAGGCGGTGCCGCACAGCATCGGCTGGATTTCGCCGGCGATGGTGCGCTGACGGATGGCCAGGTTGATCTCGGCTTCTTCCAGCGAACCGGTCTCGAGGTACTTGTTCATCAGTTCCTCGGACGACTCGGCGGCAGCTTCGACCAGCTTTTCGCGCCATTCTTCAGCCGCGCCTTGCAGTTCGGCCGGAATGTCTTCGTAGTCGAACTTGATGCCTTGGCTGGCTTCGTCCCAGATGATCGCCTTCATCTTGACCAGGTCGATCACGCCCTTGAACGTGTCTTCGGCGCCGATGGGGATCACGACGGGGACGGGGTTCGCGCGCAGGCGGTTCTTCAGCTGGTCATAGACCTTGAAGAAGTTGGCGCCGGTGCGGTCCATCTTGTTGACGAAGGCCAGACGCGGCACGCCGTACTTGTTGGCTTGGCGCCACACGGTTTCGGACTGGGGCTGAACACCGCCCACCGCGCAGTAGACCATGCAAGCACCGTCCAGGACGCGCATGGAACGTTCCACCTCAATGGTGAAGTCCACGTGTCCCGGGGTGTCGATGATGTTGATGCGGTGTTCGGGATAGTTCTTGGCCATGCCACGCCAAAACGCCGTCGTAGCAGCCGACGTAATGGTGATGCCACGCTCTTGCTCTTGTTCCATCCAGTCCATGGTGGCTGCGCCATCATGCACTTCGCCAATCTTGTGATTGACGCCGGTGTAGAACAGGATACGTTCGGTCGTGGTGGTTTTCCCTGCATCGATGTGCGCAGAGATACCAATGTTGCGATAGCGCTCGATCGGGGTTTTGCGGGCCATGGTGGGTTAGTCCTTAAATTACCAGCGGAAATGGCTGAAGGCCTTGTTGGCCTCTGCCATCTTGTGCGTGTCTTCGCGCTTCTTCATCGCGGCGCCACGACCTTCGGAGGCGTCGATCAGTTCGCCAGCAAGACGCAGATCCATCGACTTCTCGCCACGCTTCTTGGCGGCTTCACGGAGCCAACGCATAGCCAGGGCCAGGCGGCGCACGGGGCGCACTTCAACCGGCACTTGGTAGTTGGCACCGCCAACGCGGCGGCTCTTCACTTCGACGATCGGCTTGATGTTGTTGATCGCCAGGCTGAAAACTTCGATCGGCTCCTTGCCGGTCTTGGTTTGCACTTGCTCGAGGGCGCCGTAAACGATGCGCTCGGCGACGGCCTTCTTGCCGTCCAGCATGACGACGTTCATGAACTTGGCGAGTTCGACGCTGCCGAACTTGGGATCGGGCAGAATCTCGCGCTTGGGTACTTCGCGACGACGGGGCATTGTTGCTTCCTTGTGTCTGTTCAGTTGAACCGTGTTTCATTACACGGCCATGGCCGTCCATGGAGACGACCCCTTACGTGCCGCGCACATTCCCATCATCTGGATGGCGCGGTCGCACTTCCCTAGTGACGGACTTCCGCCACGCGGGGGTACTGCTGACTCGTTATTAAGCCTTCTTCGGGCGCTTGGCGCCGTACTTCGAGCGGGCTTGCTTACGATCCTTGACGCCTTGCAGGTCGAGGGAACCGCGCACGATGTGATAACGCACACCGGGCAAGTCCTTCACACGACCGCCACGCACCAGAACCACCGAGTGCTCTTGCAGGTTGTGGCCTTCACCGCCGATGTACGAAATGACTTCGTAACCGTTGGTCAGACGCACTTTGGCAACCTTACGCAGAGCGGAGTTCGGCTTCTTGGGGGTGGTGGTGTACACGCGAGTGCACACGCCGCGGCGTTGCGGGCAGTTTTCGAGCGCGGGGCTCTTGCTTTTGATGATGCTGACTTCGCGCGGCTTGCGCACGAGTTGGCTAATGGTAGGCATGACCTTTGAAATCCCTTTTACGTACCACTGGGTAAGTACTTACGTACTCGTCTCCTCAAGCAGTGAACTTTCGGAGAAGGCAGTTCGCGCAAAACCGCCTCAAACGTTCGTATACGTAAAAGAGCGGGCTTGCCAACAAACTATGACAAAACGCACAAAGCTGGATGCCGTGGAGCGACGACGCCGGAAGGACCCGATGCCGCGAAGCCGTGTGGCTTGGAAGACGAAAGGCTCGTGACGCACCCCGTTCCCAGACACCGTACTTCTGAACCCTACCGCGGCCAGTTTTTGCGCGCGAAATAAAGCAGTAAGCCCTTTAGCATAACTGAGATAAAGGCTTGCTGTCAAAGAAAATTGTAAGGCCAGCGACGTGGCGTGTTGCCGGCAGAAGACCGCCCGTTCGGCGGCGCTCGCGGAAATTAGGGCCACATATGCCGAAAAACGGAAGCGGAAATCGGGGCCACTGATCGTGACGAACCGCGGGAAAACGATAGGCGGACTTTCCGGCAGCAGCTGGCGCCGGGCACGCCAACCAGTGTACCCGCCCGCGTTACTGATCGGCGAACAGGTAGCCGCTGCCGTAGACCGTGCGGATCGGCAACATCACCCCGGCCAGCTCGGCCTTGCGGCGCAAGCGGCTGACGATCACGTCGATGCTGCGCGAACCGCTGGCGCGCACCCCGCCGCCTTCAACCTGCAGCTCGTCGCCCAATTCGGTCCGGCCCACGGCCTTGCCCGCGACTTCCAGCAGCGAGCGCACGATCAGGCGTTCGTTGGCGGAGAGGGAGATGGTCGCCCCCGAGGGCGCCGCCAGGGTCCAGCCCTGGTCTCGCAGTTCCCACTGCCCGTTCTGGGCGGCCTCGGCCACGGACGCCGCGTCCTGCCCCGCGGGTAGGCGGCGCGCCAGGGACAGCAGGATGCAGGCCAGCTCGCGCGGATCCTGCGGATCTGGCAGACAGGCGTCTGCGCCGCTTTGCAGGCAGCGCAGGCGGCTATCCACCGACATGCCGCGCCCCGTGACCACGATGCCCATCGACGACGAGCCGTGCAGGCGCGCCACCAGGGCGTAGCCGATTTCACCCAAGGTCCCGACATCCAGGACCACGACGTCATAGCCGCCGCCGTTGAGCAATCCAAACAATTCGAGAGACGTCGAGCAACCGCGTGCAGAAATACCAGCTTGCAGCAATGCGGACACGGCAATGCCGCGAGCGGCCTCGTCCGGTGACATCATAAGTATGCGCAATTGATTCATATCTGTTCCATCCGACCAACAACCTCGACCGGCTCCGCCCCGCCGTACTGCGGAGGGGAGAACGATTGAGACAGTGTGGCGCGTTGTTACGCAACAACTCCAGTCAAGATTCGTCAACTTTGCAATGTTTGACAGTTCTTGCCATAACGTAGCCAGCCGGGGCCCCTCCCGAGTTATCATTCGTTTACACCTATATATTCCTTTCTCATCTTGCAGTAGGGCGCCATAGCGCGCGCTTGCGTAGCAAACCTTCGCGAGAACACGTCTGATGAAAATCGCGTCGCTGGAAGACGACCTGGATCAAGCACGACGCATCCAGCAAGTTCTGACCACTGCCGGATACGACTGCACCAGTTATCAGCAAAGCCGGGATCTGCTGGCCGCGCTACGCACTGAGCATTTCGACCTGGTGCTGCTGGACTGGCATCTGCCCGACATCGACGGTGACGATGTGGTGCGGTGGCTGCGTGCCAATATCGGCCCGCGCATCCCGGTCATCTTCCTGACCAACCGGTCCAGCGAAGACGATCTGGTGGAAGGCCTGCGCGCGGGCGCGGACGACTACATCGTCAAACCGTTGCGCCCCCTGGAGCTGCTGGCCCGGGTGGCGGCCTTGCTGCGCCGCAGCCAGATTGCCGAGCCTGCGAACGATGCCTTCGACGTAGCGCGTTATCGCATCGAACCCGCCGCCCGCAGCATCACCCTGGATTCCGCGGTTGTGCCGCTCGCCCCCAAGGAATTCGAACTGGCGCTGCTGTTTTTCCGCAATGTCGGCCGCCTCATGTCCCGCGACGTGCTGGCTGAATGTGTATGGAACCGGGAAATTCCGGCCACCTCGCGCACCCTGGACACCCACTTGTCGAACATCCGGCAAAAGCTCCAGCTGCGTCCGGAACATGGCGTGCGTCTTACGTCTTCATATGCGTTGGGCTACCGGCTTGAGCTGATCAGCTCGCCGGAAGACATCGCAGTCAATCCGCAGTAAGCGCCTGCGCGCATCCCTGGAGAATCGAGAGTCATGAGCCGCTGCCGCGCGCTTTCTTTGCTTGCCCTGATGTCCTGCCTGACGCTGATGGCGCCGGCGCGCAGCCAGCCTGCCGGCGCGCTCGGAGATGATTTCATCTACCGCATACGGCAAGGCGATACGCTGATCGACCTGGCGACCCGCTATACGCACAAGCCGGCCAACTGGAACCAGTTGCAGACCCTGAACAAGGTCGTCACGCCCGAAACGCTGCCCATCGGGCTGGAGTTGCGCATTCCGCTGTCCATGATTCCCGTACGGCCCGCCGACGCCCGCGTCGTGCACGTCAGCGGCCAGGCGAACGTCGATGGCAAGCCCCTGCGGGCCGGCGATACCGTGGCCGAAGGCAGCACGGTCGGCACCGCCGCCAACGGCTTCGTGACGCTGGAGCTGGCCGATGGTTCCAAGCTGACGCTGCCGGCTGGCGGTTCGGTCGAATTGTCGCGCCTGCGCCAGTTCGAAGGCACGGCGCTGACGGATTCCGTCGTCCAGGTGCAAAAGGGCGGCGTGGAATCGACCGTGGCACCGTCCGGACAGGGCGTGGGCCGCTTCGAAGTCCGCACGCCGGTCGCAGTCACCGGCGTGCGTGGCACGCGCTTCCGCGTACAAAGCGGCGCGCAAGGCGTGCACAGCGAAGTGCTGGAAGGCAGCGTGCGGCTGCAGCCCCACGCCCCCGGATCGGCCCCGGCCAAACCCGTGGCGGTGGCCACGGGCTACGGTGCGGCGGTCGGCGCGGACGGCGTCGTCTCGGGCATGCGCGCGCTGCTGGATGCGCCGCAACTGGGCACGCCCACGCGTGCGGGCGGCGGCGCCTGGACCGCTGACGTCTCGCCCGTGTCCGGCGCACAGAGCTATCTGGTGCGCGTCTCGCGCGATGCCGAAGGCGCGTTGCCGGTATCGTCGACGAGCTTCCCCACCAACGACATCCGCTTTACGGCGCCCGGTCCCGGCACCTACTACGTGTCCGTGCGCGCGGTGGATGACCTGGGCCTGAACGGGCGCGACGCGATCGCAACCTTCGAGGGCGCGAACATGCTCCTGACCTCCGACGGCTCGGGCGTCGCCAGCGGCACGGGCGGCCTGATCACGCTGACCGATTACTAGAGCCCGCCCCATGGCCGACGCCGATCCGCAGGACCGGACCTCGCGCTCAGGGCTGTGGCTGACTGTGGCTTTGGCGGCGCTCGCCGCCATCCTGGGCGCCTTCAACGGCCTGGGCCGTTTCGACCAGATTCTTTATGACCGCGCCTTGTCGGTAACGGGGCGTGCCGCCGATCCCGATATCCTGATCGTCGCGATAGACGATGACAGCGTCAAGGCGCTGGGCCATTGGCCCTGGCGGCGCGCGGTCCACGCGGCGCTGCTGGACCGGCTGCAGGGCGCTCGAGCCGTGGCGCTGGATCTGATCTTCGCCGAACCGGACATGGCCAATCCGAACGACGACCGCATTCTGGCCGACAGCATCCGGCGCCACGGACGCGCCGTCCTACCAGTCGTATTGGACCGGCTCGACCGCCCTTCCGCCGTCAACGAACCCATCCCCGGCGTGGCGCAGGCCGCCGCCGCGAAAGGCTTCATCAACGCGCGCATCGACCCGGATGGCGTGGTGCGCGAAGCCACCCTGACCGCGCGGCTTGGAGACCGCCGCTGGAACCATCTGGCCTTGGCCATGCTGGACGTCGGCGGCGAACCGGAATCCGCGCAAAAGCTGTTGAAACGCGCCGCGCCTGACGGCAGCATCCTGATCCCCTACGCCGGCCCCACCGCGCATACGCGCACCGTGTCCTACCTGTCCGTGTTGCGCGGCGATCTGTCGCCGGAGGATCTGCGCGGCAAGTACGTGCTGGTCGGCGCCTGGGCCACCGGCCTGGGCGACGCTTACCCGACACCGGTATCGCATGACGTCAGCGGCATGTCGGGGGTGGAGATCATCGCCAACCTGCTGCACGCCGCGCGCGACGACATCGCCTATAGGCTGCCGCCCGCCTGGTGCAACGCGCTATTTGCGGCGCTGCCCGTGCTGCTGGCCTGCCTGGCCTTGTGGCGACTGTCGCCCAAGCGGGCCCTACTGGTCAGCCTGGCGCTGTTCGCCCTCATCCTGCTGACGGCGCTGCTGCTGCTGGCCTATGCCTATGTGTGGTTCGCGCCGGCCGCGGCCCTGCTGGGCGTGACGCTGTGCTATCCGCTCTGGAGCTGGCGCAGCCAGGAGGCCGCGCTGCGCTACATGGACAACGAGCTGCGTCGCCTGCAGCGGGAGTACCCGCCGGTGCTGAACGAAGCCGGCGCCCAGGGCGCGGGACCCAGCGTGTCGCTGGAGAGCCGCGTCGGGGAGCTGCGCCGGGCGCTGGCCCGCGTGCGCAACCTGCGCCGCTTCCTGGCGGACGGCCTGGACGGCATGCCGGACGCCACGCTGGTTTTCGATCAGGACGGCCGCATGCAATTCCGCAACCAGGCGGCGGTCATGTATTTCCAGCGGCTGGGCATGCGCCCTCCCCGCGTCGGCCGCCCGGCCGCGCACCTGCTCGAGAAGACCATCTCCGATCCTGCCACGCGCCAACGCGTCGCCGAAGCGCTTAGCGGCCAAGGCCCGGTCGCCGCGTCATCGCCCTGGAGCGCCGACCTGGAAATACGCGACCACGCGGGGCGCGACCTGATCCTGAAATGCGCGCCCATCCATACCGCCGAAGGCAACTTCGCCGGCACCGTCACCACGCTGACGGACATCTCGCGCATCCGCCAGGCCGAACGCCAGCGCGAGGAAACCCTGCGCTTCATCTCGCACGACATGCGCGCGCCTCAAAGCTCGATCCTCGCGCTGGTCGAAATGAAGCAGGAAAGCGGCTCGGCCGAAGACCAGGGTGAAACCCTGGGCCGCATCGCCGCGCTGGCCAACCGTACGCTGCGCCTGGTCGACGACTTCGTGCATCTGACCCGTGCCGAGTCGATGACGATCAGCGCAGTAGAGCTGGATCTAGGCAGCCTGCTCCAGGACGCCGTGGACGAGTTCTGGGCCTCGGCGCAGAAGCGCGGCATCGAACTCGCCCTCGCGCTGCCGCTGCCCGCCGCCTACGTCCGCGGCGATCAGACCCTGCTCATGCGCACGCTGTGCAATCTGATCGACAACGCCATCAAGTACAGCCCGGCGGACACGCGGATCGAATGCGGCGTCGACGAGGAACCCGGCTTCTGGCGCGTCAATATCCGCGATCAGGGCCAGGGTATCGCAGCGCAGGATCTGGCCCGCTTGTTCGAGCCGTTCTCGCGCGTGGGTGTGGAAACCCGCGGCGATGTCGGTGGCGCGGGCCTGGGCCTGGCATTCGTGCGCACGGTGGCCGAACGCCACGGCGGATCGGTCGAGGTCAGCAGCGAGCTGGGCGTGGGTTCGGTCTTCACGCTGCGCCTGCCGATGGCGCCGGAGGAGATGCCCGCGGCATAGCCGCGGCGATCCTTATTGGAAGACGTGCGAGATCACGGCGGGCTTGCCCGCCTTGACCTCCAGCGTCATGCGGTACGGGGGCAGATCGGCGTTGCGCAGCACCACCTGGTACTTGCCGGGTATCAGCCGCAGTTCCTTGACGGGCGGACTGATGCCCCGCGCCACGCCATTGATCCAGACCTCGCCCCAAGGGCGGATGTCCAACCGCACCAGCACGGGAACCGGCTTGGGCTTGGGAGCCTCTTCGGCCACGGCGGGAGTCTCGGCCGGCGCGGCCGCGGGCGGAGTTGACGTAGTCCCAGACGCCTCGGCGGGCACCGCCGGCTGAGCCGGAGTGTCGCTCTGAGCGGGCGCGCTTCCCGCGATTGGGGGTTGAGGCGCGGTTTCCTGCGGGGTTCGAACCTCGGGCAGCGACGGCGGCACCGCAGACGCGGCGCCCGGCGCCGGTGGCGATGGCGGCGGCAGGGGATGCACCGCTGGCGGGTTCGGCTGGACCACTTCGGACCGGGTAATCAGCGCATTCGGCGCGCCCATTCCCGACTCGAACCAGGCGTAAACGCCCGCGCCGATCAACGCCACGATGAGCAGCAGAACCAGCAGGGGATGGCGTCCGCGCGCAGGTTGATGCGTTGCGGCGGCAGCGGCGGGCGCCGCGCGCGAAGCCGGCGCCGGAATCACCGGGTCCGGCGCCGTTTCGACCGGCGCGGCAATGCCCAGCATGCCTGCCAGGTCGGCCAGCGTCTGCGGGCGGTCGGCGGGCGCCATGGCCAGGCCGGCGTCGATCACTGCCAGGAAGTCCTGGCTGTACTTCGGCAAACCCAGGGACGCAAGCGGCTCGTAGGTATCTTCCGCCCGGCGTTCAGGCGCCGGGGCGGGCTTGCTGCCGATGACCAGCGTATGCATCACCGCGCACAGGGCGTAGATGTCGCTCCAGGGGCCGCGCGGCCATTCCATCGAATCCGTGTAGAGTTCGAACGGCGCAAAACCCGGGGTCGGCGTGCGGGTAGCACGGCGCGAACGCGCCACGACCAGTTCAGGCACCAGATGGGCACGGGCGTTTTCGTCCATACCCACCGTATCCAGCGAAATATCGCCGCAGATTTCACCTTGGGCATGCAGCGCCATCAAGGACGGCAGCAGATCGGACAAAAGCCGCTTGATGCGGGTTTCCGGCACCCCCCCCGCCGTGCTGGCGGCGATGGCGCTCAGCGGACGCAGTGCAAGCGGCGCGGCACCGGAAAAGGGGCCACGCGGCGTCAGGAGGCCGGCGGAAGAAGACATGATCGGGACTGCGCTGTCGCGCGACAGCTGAATTAACTATGGAATAAGGCGAATATTATCCAATCCGCACCGCAAGGACATTGCCGAAAATGTCCGAGCGCATCAGGCTGTGGCACGATAGCGTACCGCTAAACCCCTCTACACCTTTGGAAGCCATGAAAATTCGCGTTCTGAGTAGTCTGCTCGGCTTATCGGCCCTGCTGGCGGGCTGCGCCGGCGTCTCATCCCAAAAGCCGGAAGCGCCTCCCACCGCGGAAGCCCTGGACCAGCTGCAGCAGGTACGCGACAAATACAGCGCCGGCCGCTACGGAGAAGTCATCCGCGGCGTCGCCACCTCCGACGCCCTGGCCACCTCCACCAAGGCCGTACGCATCGAGGCCTACAAGCTGCAGGCGTTCAGCTACTGCGTGAGCAAGTATCCGCGGCTGTGCGAAGACAGCTTCGCCCGCATTCTGGCGCTGGACCCCGCTTTCGAACTGGCGCCCAACGAAGCCGGCCATCCCGTCTGGGGGCCCGTGTTCCGGCACGCGCAGGCGCAGGTCGCAAAGTAAGCTCCCCTGCGCCAGACAAAAAAAGGCCGCTGATTCGCATCAGCGGCCTTTTTGATTCCGGGCATGCCGCGCCGGACTGCGCGCGGCATCCCTGCCGGGTGCTTCCGCTTATTCGGCGGAATCCTCGGCGCCCAGGTCGGAAGCCGGCGTTTCCGCATCCGAGCCCACCGTGACCGGCGAGTCTTCGAACGGGTTGGCCAGCTGGCGGGCTGCTTCGCGTTCCGCAGCCTCCAGCGCTTCCTTGTCCTTGCGGGCATGGTGGTAAGCCAGGCCGGTACCCGCCGGGATCAGGCGGCCGACGATGACGTTTTCCTTCAAGCCGCGCAGGTCGTCGCGCTTGCCCATGATGGCGGCTTCGGTCAGGACCCGGGTGGTTTCCTGGAACGAAGCGGCCGAGATGAACGAGTCGGTCGACAGCGAGGCCTTGGTGATACCCAGCAGCACGTTGTCGTAGCTGGCCGGACGGCGGTCTTCAGCCGTGACGCGGTCGTTCTCGTTCAACAGCTCGGAGCGCTCGACCTGCTCGCCCGGGATGAACTCGGTATCGCCGGCGTCGACGATGTTCACGCGACGCAGCATCTGGCGGACGATCACTTCAATGTGCTTGTCGTTGATCTTCACGCCCTGCAGACGGTACACGTCCTGCACTTCGTCGACGATGTAGGTCGCCAGCTTCTCGATGCCCTGCAGGCGCAGGATGTCGTGGGGATCGGCCGGGCCGTCCACGATCATTTCGCCCTTGTTCACCACTTGGCCGTCGTGCACCAGAACCTGCTTTTCCTTCGGAATCAGGAACTCGTGGCTCACGCCTTCCAGGTCGGTGATGACCAGACGCTGCTTGCCCTTGGTGTCCTTGCCGAACGAGACCGTGCCGGTGACGTCGGCGAGCATGCCGGCATCCTTCGGCGAACGGGCTTCGAACAGCTCGGCCACGCGCGGCAGACCGCCGGTAATGTCGCGGGTCTTTTGCGATTCTTGCGGAATACGCGCCAGAACTTCACCCACGGCAACCTGCTGGCCATCACGCACGGTAATCAGCGCGCCCACCGGGAACGAGATGTTCACCGAGTGATCGGTGCCGGCGATCTTGACGTCTTCGCCGTTCTCGTTGACCAGCTTGATCTGCGGACGCATGACGATCTTGCCGCCACGGGTCTTCGGCGTGATGACGACGAGCGTCGACAGGCCGGTGACTTCGTCCACCTGCTTGGCAACGGTCACGCCTTCTTCGATGTTCTCGAAGCGGACGGCGCCGCCGTATTCCGACACGATCGGACGGGTCAGCGGATCCCAGGTCGCCAGGCGCGCGCCAGCCTTCACGGCTTCGCCATCGCCCACCAGCACGGTCGCGCCGTACGGGATCTTGTGGCGTTCGCGTTCGCGGCCGTTGTCGTCGAAGATCGCCAGTTCGCCGGAGCGCGAGATCGCCACGCGTTCGCCCTTGGCGTTCGTGACGTAGCGCATCGTGCTGGCAAAACCGACGGTACCGCTGGACTTGGTTTCCACCGCGCTGGCCAGGGCCGAACGCGATGCCGCGCCACCGATGTGGAACGTACGCATCGTCAGCTGCGTGCCCGGTTCACCGATGGACTGGGCGGCGATGACGCCAACCGCTTCGCCCTGGTTGACCGGCGAGCCGCGGCCGAGGTCACGGCCGTAGCAGTGCGCGCACAGGCCATGGCGCGTTTCGCAGGTCAGCGGCGTGCGGACCTTGACTTCGTCCACGCCGATGCGGTCGATGGTGTCGACCATGTCTTCGTCCAGCAGGGTGCCGGCGACGATGGCCGTTTCCTGCGTGTCCGGGTTGACGATATCGACAGCAGCCACACGACCCAGGATGCGATCGCGCAACGGTTCGATGACTTCACCGCCTTCGACCAGGGCCTTCATGTTGTAGCCCTGCGAGGTGCCGCAATCGTCCTCGGTGATCACCAAGTCTTGCGTCACGTCGACCAGACGACGGGTCAGGTAGCCCGAGTTGGCGGTCTTCAGTGCCGTATCGGCCAGACCCTTACGCGCGCCGTGAGTCGAAATGAAGTACTGGAGTACGTTCAGGCCTTCACGGAAGTTCGCGGTAATCGGCGTTTCGATAATCGAGCCGTCCGGCTTGGCCATCAGGCCGCGCATACCGGCCAGCTGGCGGATCTGGGCGGCCGAACCGCGGGCGCCCGAGTCAGCCATCATGTAGATGGAGTTGAACGATTCCTGGCGCACTTCCTCGCCGTGACGGTTGATCACGGGCTCGGTGGCCAGTTGTTCCATCATCGCCTTGCCGACCTTGTCGCCGGCCTTGCCCCAGATGTCCACCACGTTGTTGTAGCGTTCCTGGGACGTGACCAGACCCGACGAGTACTGCTTGTCGATTTCCTTCACTTCGCGGCTGGCTTCGGCCAGGATGCCTTCCTTGGCGGTCGGGATCAGCATGTCGCCCATGGCGATGGAGATACCGCCGCGCGTGGCCAGGCGGAAGCCCGACTGCATCAGCTTGTCAGCGAAGATCACGGTGTCGCGCAGGCCGCAGCGGCGGAACGACTGGTTGATCAGGCGCGAGATTTCCTTCTTCTTCAGCGCCTTGTTCAGCACCGTGAAGGGCAGGCCCTTGGGCAGGATTTCGGACAGCAGCGCGCGGCCGACCGTCGTCTCGTGACGGCGGATCACCGGCTGCCATTCGCCGTTCTCGTCGCGCTCGTGTTCCTTCAGACGCACGGTGATGCGCGACTGCAGTTCGACTTCGCCGTTGTCGTAGGCGCGCTGCACTTCAGCGACGTCGGTGAAGAAGATGCCTTCGCCGCGGCCGTTGATGCGCTCGCGCGTCGTGTAGTACAGACCCAGCACGATGTCCTGGGACGGCACGATCGACGGTTCGCCGTTGGCCGGGAACAGCACGTTGTTGGAGGCCAGCATCAGCGTGCGCGCTTCCAGCTGGGCTTCCAGCGACAGCGGCACGTGAACGGCCATCTGGTCACCGTCGAAGTCGGCGTTGAACGCCGCGCAAACCAGCGGGTGCAGCTGGATCGCCTTGCCTTCGATCAGGACCGGCTCGAACGCCTGGATGCCCAAACGGTGCAGCGTGGGCGCACGGTTCAGCATGACCGGGTGTTCGCGGATGACTTCTTCCAGGATGTCCCAGACCACCGGTTCCTGGCTTTCCACCAGCTTCTTGGCAGCCTTGATGGTCGTGGCCAGGCCCATCATCTCCAGACGATTGAAGATGAACGGCTTGAACAGTTCCAGGGCCATCAGCTTGGGCAGGCCGCACTGATGCAGCTTGAGCTGCGGACCCACCACGATGACCGAACGGCCCGAGTAGTCGACGCGCTTGCCCAGCAGGTTCTGACGGAAACGACCGCTCTTGCCCTTGATCATGTCGGCCAGGGACTTGAGCTGGCGCTTGTTGGCGCCGGTCATGGCCTTGCCGCGGCGACCGTTGTCCAGCAGCGAGTCGACGGCTTCCTGCAGCATCCGCTTTTCGTTGCGCAGGATGATTTCCGGAGCCTTCAGCTCCAGCAGGCGCTTCAAGCGGTTGTTGCGGTTGATGACGCGGCGGTACAGGTCGTTCAGGTCGGAGGTCGCGAAGCGGCCGCCGTCCAGCGGCACCAGCGGACGCAGGTCCGGCGGCAGCACGGGCAGCACTTCCATGACCATCCACTCGGCCTTGATGCCGGACTTCTGGAAGCCTTCCAGCACCTTCAGGCGCTTGGAGATCTTCTTGATCTTGGCTTCCGAGCTGGTGGCCTTCAGTTCGCCGCGCAGCGTTTCCACTTCGCGGTCGATGTCGATGGTGCGCAGCAGTTCGCGCACGGCTTCCGCGCCCATCAGGGCACGGAAGTCGTCGCCGTACTCTTCGGTCTTGGCGAGGAAATCGTCATCCGACATGATCTGGCCGCGCTTGAGCGGCGTCATGCCGGGTTCGATCACGCACCAGGCTTCGAAGTACAGAACGCGTTCGATGTCGCGCAGGGTCATGTCGAGCACCATGCCCAGACGCGACGGCAGGCTCTTCAGGAACCAGATGTGCGCGACGGGGCTGGCCAGCTCGATGTGGCCCATGCGTTCACGGCGAACCTTGGCGACGGTGACTTCCACGCCGCACTTTTCGCAGATCACGCCGCGATGCTTCAGGCGCTTGTACTTGCCGCACAAGCACTCGTAGTCTTTGATCGGGCCAAAGATCTTGGAGCAGAACAGGCCGTCGCGCTCGGGCTTGAACGTACGGTAGTTGATGGTCTCGGGCTTGCGAACTTCGCCGTAGGACCACGAACGGATCTTCTCGGGCGAGGCGATGCCGATCTTGATGGCATCGAACTGCTCGTCTTGCGAGACTTGCTTAAAGAGGTCGAGTAGCGCTTTCATTAGTTACGCTCCAAATCCATGTCCAGGGCCAACGAGCGGATTTCCTTGACCAGCACGTTGAACGATTCCGGCATGCCGGCGTCGATGACGTGATCGCCCTTGACGATGTTTTCGTATACCTTGGTACGGCCGGTGATGTCGTCGGACTTCACCGTCAGCATTTCCTGCAGGGTGTAGGCGGCGCCGTATGCTTCCAGCGCCCACACTTCCATTTCCCCGAAACGCTGACCGCCGAACTGCGCCTTGCCGCCCAGAGGCTGCTGGGTAACCAGCGAGTACGGGCCGGTCGAACGCGCGTGCATCTTGTCGTCGACCAAGTGGTGCAGCTTCAGGTAGTGCATGTAGCCGACCGTGACCGGACGCTCGAACTGCTCGCCGGTGCGGCCGTCGTACAGCCACGCCTGCGTGCGCGAGGGCGTCAGCGCCATGCGCTTGGCGACTTCGTCCGGATAGGCCAGTTCCAGCATCGTGGTGATTTCCTCTTCGGTCGCGCCGTCGAAGACGGGCGTCGCGAACGGCACGCCGTTCTTGAGGTTCTGGGCCATTTCCATGACTTCTTCGTCGGTCAGCTCGTCGATGCGCGCACCGGTGCCGGTCGTGTTGTAGACCTTGTCCAGGTAGGCGCGGACGTTCTTGACCTGCGCAGTACGCTCGTCGCGCAGCATGTCGGCGATGCGGTGGCCCACGCCCTTGGCAGCCCAGCCCAAGTGCACTTCCAGCACCTGACCCACGTTCATCCGCGAGGGCACGCCCAGCGGGTTCAGAACGATGTCGGCCGGCGTGCCGTCAGCCATGTGCGGCATGTCTTCCACCGGGGTGATGCGCGAGACCACGCCCTTGTTGCCGTGACGGCCTGCCATCTTGTCGCCAGGCTGCAGACGACGCTTCACGGCCAGGTAGACCTTGATCATCTTCAGCACGCCCGGGGGCAGCTCGTCGCCTTGCGTCAGCTTCTTGCGCTTTTCTTCGAAGGCCAGGTCGAACTGGTGGCGCTTCTGCTCCAGCGATTCCTTGGCCTGCTCCAGCACGACGGCGTGCGGCTCGTCGGCCAGGCGGATGTCGAACCACTGCCAGCGGTCCAGATCAGCCAGGTATGCCTTGGTGATCGTGGCGCCCTTGGCCAGCTTGCGCGGGCCGCCGTTGACGGTCTTGTTGACCAGCATCTTTTCGATACGGTCGAACTGGTCGTTTTCAACGATGCGCAGCTGGTCGTTCAGGTCCTGGCGATAGCGGCGCAGTTCATCGTCGATGATGGACTGGGCGCGCTTGTCGCGCACGATGCCTTCGCGCGTGAACACTTGCACGTCGATCACGGTGCCGGTCATGCCCGAGGGCACGCGCAGCGAGGTGTCCTTAACGTCGGACGCCTTTTCACCGAAGATGGCGCGCAGCAGCTTTTCTTCCGGCGTCAGCTGGGTTTCGCCCTTGGGCGTGACCTTGCCGACCAGCACGTCGTCGGCGCTGACTTCGGCGCCGATGTACGTGATGCCCGAATCGTCCAGACGGTTCAGTTGCGTCTCGGCCAGGTTGCTGATGTCGCGCGTGATTTCTTCCGGACCCAGCTTGGTGTCGCGGGCGACGACCGTCAGTTCCTCGATGTGGACCGAGGTGTAGCGGTCATCGGCAACAACCTTTTCGGAGATCAGGATCGAGTCTTCGAAGTTGTAGCCGTTCCAGGGCATGAACGCGATCAGCATGTTCTGACCCAGGGCGAGTTCGCCCAGGTCGGTCGATGCGCCGTCAGCCAGCACGTCGCCCTTGGCGACCTTGTCGCCACGCTTGACGATGGGACGCTGGTTGATGTTCGTGTTCTGGTTGGAACGGGTGTACTTGATCAGGTTGTAGATGTCGACGCCGACTTCGCCAGCGACGTTTTCTTCATCGTTCACGCGGATCACGACACGCTCGGCATCGACGTGGTCGACCAGGCCGCCACGCAGGGCTTGCACGGTCGTACCCGAGTCAACGGCCACGGTGCGCTCGATGCCCGTACCCACGACCGGCTTTTCCGGACGCAGGCAAGGCACGGCCTGACGTTGCATGTTGGCGCCCATCAGCGCGCGGTTCGCGTCGTCGTGCTCCAGGAACGGAATCAGCGAGGCGGCGACCGACACGATCTGCGACGGGGCAACGTCCATGTAGTGCACGTTGGCCGGGGCGGTCAGCATGGTTTCGCCGGCTTCGCGGCAAGCCACCAGGTCGTCCACGAAGCGGCCTTCCTCGTCCAGCGCGGCGTTGGCCTGCGCGATGACGTAGTGGCTTTCTTCGATGGCCGACAGGTAGTCGATCTGCTCGCTGACCTTGCCGTCGATGATCTTGCGGTAAGGCGTTTCCAGGAAGCCGTACTCGTTCAGGCGAGCGTACAGCGCCATGGAGTTGATCAGGCCGATGTTCGGGCCTTCCGGCGTTTCGATCGGGCAGACGCGGCCGTAGTGGGTCGGGTGCACGTCGCGGACTTCGAAGCCGGCGCGCTCGCGGGTCAGACCGCCCGGGCCCAGTGCGGAAACGCGGCGCTTGTGCGTGATTTCCGACAGGGGGTTGGTCTGGTCCATGAACTGCGACAGCTGGCTCGAACCGAAGAACTCCTTGATGGCAGCCGAGATCGGCTTGGAGTTGATCAGGTCGTGCGGCATCAGGTTTTCCGTCTCGGCCTGGCCCAGACGTTCCTTGACGGCGCGCTCGACGCGCACCAGGCCGGCGCGGAACTGGTTCTCGGCCAGTTCGCCGACGCAACGCACGCGACGGTTGCCCAGGTGATCGATGTCGTCGATCTGGCCACGGCCGTTACGCAACTCGACCAGCACCTTGATGGTTTCAAGGATGTCTTCGTTGGTCAGCGTCATCGGACCGGTGATGTCTTCACCACGGCCCAGACGGCTGTTGACCTTCATGCGGCCGACGCGCGACAGATCGTAGGTTTCTTCGCTGTAGAACAGACGCTGGAACAGCGCTTCCACCGCTTCTTCGGTGGGCGGTTCGCCAGGACGCATCATGCGGTAGATGGCAACGCGCGCGGCCATCTGGTCGGCGGTTTCATCGGTGCGCAGCGTTTGCGAGATGTACGGGCCGCGGTCCAGGTCGTTCGTGTAGAGGGCCTGGATGTCGTGCACGTTGGCGGCGCGCAGGGCGCCCAGCACGCTTTCCGTGATTTCGTCGTTGGCGTTGGCGATGACTTCACCGGTGTCCGGGTCGACGATGTTCTTGGCCAGCACGCGGCCATACAGGAAGTCTTCCGGCACGGAGATGCGCTGGATGCCGCCGGCAGCCAGGTCGCGCAGATGCTTGGCGTTGATGCGCTTGTCTTTTTCGACGATGACCTTGCCGCTACGGTCGCTGATGTCGAAACGGGCCATTTCGCCCTTCCAACGCTCAGGAACGAATTCCATCATCGCGCCTTCGCTCTTCAATTCGAAGTTGTCGAAGTCGAAGAAGTTGGCCAGGATCGATTCCGGCGTCATGCCGATGGCCTTGCACAGGATCGTGACGGGCATCTTGCGGCGACGGTCGACGCGGAAGAACAGGACGTCCTTCGGATCGAATTCGAAGTCCAGCCACGAGCCGCGGTAAGGAATCACGCGGGCCGAGAACAAGAGCTTGCCGGAGCTGTGGGTCTTGCCGCGGTCGTGCTCGAAGAACACGCCAGGCGAGCGGTGCAGCTGCGAAACGATGACACGCTCGGTGCCATTGATGACGAAGGAACCCGTGCCCGTCATGAGCGGAATTTCGCCCATGTAGACTTCCTGTTCCTTCACTTCCTTCACGGTGGGCTTGCTGACTTCGCGGTCAAGCAGCACCAGGCGGACCTTGGCTCGCAGGGGCGAGGCATAGGTCAGGCCACGTTGCTGACATTCCTTGACATCGAACACCGGTTCGCCGAGCACATAGCTCACGAACTCCAAGCGCGCCATACCGTTGTGACTAACGATCGGGAAAATCGACGAGAACGCCGCCTGCAAACCGTCGGCTACGCGATCGGACGGGGCGGTATCCGCCTGCAGGAAAGTTAGGTAGGATTGAAGCTGTGTCGCCAACAGGAAAGGAACGTTTTGAACGTCTTCACGCTTGGCGAAGCTTTTGCGGATGCGCTTTTTTTCGGTGTACGAGTAAGGCATGAGCACTCCGACTCGAGGTTGCATGGGCCGTCAACCACGGCCCCAGGTGATACGACTCCAGGAAACCCCCCTGTAAAGGGCATACCCCCAGTAGGGGTTTCCTGGAAACGCAAAAGCCCGGGGACTGCAAACTGCGCTGTCCCCGGGCAAATTGACGCAGGTCTTACTTGACTTCGACCTTGGCGCCAGCTTCTTCCAGCTTCTTCTTGGCGGCTTCGGCGTCAGCCTTGGCCACAGCTTCCTTGACGGGCTTCGGAGCGCCGTCGACCAGGTCCTTGGCTTCCTTCAGACCCAGACCGGTCAGCTCGCGCACGGCCTTGATGACGCTAACCTTGTTGGCGCCGGCGTCGGTCAGGACGACGGTGAACTCGGTTTGCTCTTCAGCGGCGGCGGCAGCGCCACCAGCAGCGGGAGCAGCGACAGCGACAGCGGCGGCAGCAGCCGACACGCCGAACTTCTCTTCCATTTCCTTGATCAGCTCGGACAGCTCGAGCACGGTCATGCCAGCGATGGCGTCAAGGATTTCAGCTTTGTTAAGTGCCATTTTTCAGAACTCCAAATATTTTGGTAATGCCAGGGTTTGGGTGTCGCTCGGTCGTTCAGCGAATTCCGGACAGCAGGGCGATTAAGCCGCTGCCTTCTGGTCGCGCACGGCGGCGAGGCCACGGGCGAACTTGGTCGGAACTTCGTTGAGCGTACGCACGAATTGCGCGATGGGGGCTTGCATGGTGCCCAGCAGCTTCGACAGCAACTCTTCGCGCGAGGGCATGGTGGCCAGGGCCTTCACGCCTTCTTGGTTCAACAGGCTGTTGGGCAGCGAGCCCGCCTTGATGACCAGCTTGTCGTTGCTTTTCGCGAAACCTGCGAGGACCTTGGCCGCCGCGACCGGATCAGCGCTGATGCCATAGATCAGCGGACCGGTCAGTTGCTCAGCCAACGGCTCGAAAGCCGTGCCGGCAACAGCACGACGGGCCAGCGAGTTCTTCAGAACACGCAGATACACGCCCGATTCACGCGCAGTTTTGCGCAGTACGGTGACAGAGGCGACGTCCAGACCACGGTACTCAGCGATAACAATCGATTGGGCCTTGGCGACTTCCGCCGAGACTTCCTCGATCACCACCGCTTTCTCTTGACGATTGAGACTCACGGTTTGAACACTCCATCAAAAGACGCCTGGGGCCTGAGCCTTGCGCGTCAACCGAATGCGGCGCCTGGTCGAGTTCTTCGTGTAAAGAAATCTTCCTGGGGACGCCGTCTACGCTGGATCCGAACCTTACGGGCTTCGGTATTAAGCGGAGGGGTCCGGTACTGCTTGAACCACCCTGCTCCAGCGGTCTTTGACAGCAACATCTGGAGGAATCCGGATGCAGCCCAAAGTACGTTTACAGCTATCGGCTTAGTTGGCCGACAGCGAGGCAATTTCCACGCGCGCACCGCCGCCCATCGTGGACGAAACGGCCAGCTTGCGCAGGTAAATGCCCTTGGCAGCTGCGGGACGAGCCTTTTGCAGGGCGTCGACCAGAGCGGCCAGGTTGGTTTGCAGCTGTTCCACGCCGAACGACGCGCGGCCGATCGTTGCGTGGATGATGCCAGCCTTGTCGGTGCGGTACTGAACCTGACCGGCCTTGGCGTTCTTGACAGCGGTAGCGACGTCCGGGGTCACGGTGCCGACCTTCGGGTTCGGCATCAGGCCACGGGGGCCCAGGATCTGACCCAGGGCACCCACGACACGCATCGTGTCGGGCGAGGCGATGACCACGTCGAAGTCCATTTGACCGGCCTTGATCTGGTCAGCCAGGTCGTCCAGACCGACGATGTCGGCGCCAGCGGCCTTGGCGGCTTCAGCCTTGTCGCCTTGGGCGAACACGGCCACGCGGACCGACTTGCCGGTGCCGGCGGGCAGAACGACCGAGCCGCGAACCAGTTGGTCCGACTTCTTCGGGTCGATGCCGAGCTGCACGGCCACGTCAATGGATTCATTGAACTTGGCGACGGCGGTTTCCTTGACCAGGGTCAGGGCTTCAGCGACCGGGTACAGCTTGGTGCGGTCGATCTTCTGCGCAATGGCGGCGGCGCGCTTGGACAGTTTTGCCATGATTAGATCCCCTCAACCGTGATGCCCATGCTGCGGGCGCTGCCAGCGATCGTACGCACGGCGGCGTCCAGATCAGCGGCGGTCAGATCGGGGCCCTTGGCCTTGGCGATCTCTTCAGCTTGAGCGCGGGTCAGCGTGCCGACCTTGTCGGTATGCGGCTTGGACGAACCCTTTTGCACGCCGGCGGCCTTCTTGATGAGGACCGTCGCGGGCGGGGTCTTCATGATGAAGGTGAAGCTCTTGTCGGCGAAGGCGGTGATCACCACCGGAATCGGCAGACCAGGCTCCATGCCTTGGGTCTTGGCGTTGAACGCCTTGCAGAATTCCATGATGTTCAGGCCACGCTGACCCAGGGCCGGGCCAATCGGGGGGGAGGGGTTAGCCTTACCAGCCGGCACTTGCAGCTTGATAAAGCCGACGATCTTCTTCGCCATGCTTTGCTCCTTGCGGGTTATATCGCTCCTGGGCGTTCAGGCCTGGGAGCTCCCCGGGGGTTGAAATTAGGTCTTTTCGACCTGACTGAAATCGAGTTCGACAGGCGTGGCGCGACCAAAAATGGTGACAGACACGCGCACCTTGCTCTTTTCGTAATTGACTTCTTCGACGTTGCCGTTGAAGTCTGCAAACGGACCTTCCTTGACCCGAACCATCTCGCCCACTTCGAACAGGATCTTGGGGCGGGGTTTCTCGACGCCCTCTTCCATCTGGGAGAGGATCTTCTCGACTTCCTTTTCGGAAATCGGGGTCGGACGGTTGCCCGAGCCACCCAAAAACCCGGTGACGCGGTTGGTGTTCTTGACCAGGTGCCACGTTTCGTCGGTCAGGTCCATTTCAACCAGGACATAACCGGGGAAAATGCGGCGCTCGGTGATCGACTTCTGACCACCCTTGACCTCGACGACTTCCTCGGAGGGCACAAGAATGCGGCCAAAAGACGTTTGCAGGCCCGCGCGCTCGATGCGCTCGTTCAGGGCCTTGTGTACGCTTTTTTCCATGCCGGAGTACACATGGACGACATACCAACGCTTACTCATTCGCCGTCCTTATTTCCAGCCCAGCAACAGGCCGTAAAGAATCCATTCGATGCCCTTGTCGAGCACCCACATGAAAAGGCCCATGACCGCCACAAACGCGAAAACGATACCCGTCATCTGGGTCGTTTCCTTGCGCGTGGGCCACGAGACACGCTTGACTTCGTTGTAGGACTCGCTGGCGAAGCTCAGGGTGCGGCGGCCGGGTTCGCTGAACCAGGCGATCACGGCTGCGATCACTAGGCCGCCGACGAATACGCCGATACGTGCAGGCATCGGTTGCGCGCTGAGCACGGAGAACCCGACGATGCCAGCAATAACGACAAGAACCGCCAGCCCGAGCTTCACCCGGTCGGCGGTACTGGTTACGGTTTCTACGCTGGTATTAGACATATTGCGACGCGAGCCGCCGTGAATGCGTAACTCGCGATGATCTCCCGCGGGTTTATCCTGGCGGTGGCAGGGGCAGTAGGAATCGAACCTACAACCTTCGGTTTTGGAGACCGACGCTCTGCCAATTGAGCTATGCCCCTAAAACACTACACTTGCACTACACAGCTGCTTCCGCCTACATGCAACAACTTGCGGAACCATACATCATACTACTTTTACAGCAAAGATGGATAGAGGGACTTTAGAGTCCACTCTACCCATCCGGGTATTGCTTACTTCAGGATCTTGGCGACGACGCCGGCGCCGACGGTACGACCGCCTTCACGGATGGCGAAACGCAGGCCTTCTTCCATGGCGATGGGGGCCAGCAGCTTGACCGTCATGGCCACGTTGTCGCCCGGCAGAACCATTTCCTTGTCGGCCGGCAGTTCGATCGTGCCCGTCACGTCCGTCGTGCGGAAGTAGAACTGGGGACGATAGCCTTGGAAGAACGGGGTGTGACGGCCGCCTTCTTCCTTGGACAGGATGTACACCTCGGAGGTGAAGTCGGTGTGCGGGGTGATCGAGCCCGGCTTGGCCAGAACTTGGCCGCGCTGGACGTCTTCACGCTTGGTGCCGCGCAGCAGGATGCCCACGTTGTCGCCGGCTTGACCTTGGTCCAGCAGCTTGCGGAACATTTCCACGCCCGTGCAGGTCGTCTTGACCGTCGGAACGATACCGACGATTTCGAGTTCTTCGCCGACCTTGATCACGCCGCGTTCGATACGGCCGGTCACCACGGTGCCGCGACCCGAGATCGAGAACACGTCTTCAACCGGCATCAGGAACGTGCCGTCCACGGCGCGCTCGGGCGTCGGGATGTACGAATCCAGCGCAGCGGCCAGAGCCATGATGGCCTGTTCGCCCAGTTCGCCCTTGTCGCCTTCCAGCGCCAGCTTGGCCGAACCCTTCACGATCGGGGTGTCGTCGCCCGGGAAGTCGTACTTCGACAGCAGTTCGCGGACTTCCATTTCCACCAGCTCGAGCAGCTCGGCGTCGTCAACCATGTCAGCCTTGTTCAGGAAGACGATGATGTACGGCACGCCAACCTGGCGCGACAGCAGGATGTGTTCGCGGGTTTGCGGCATCGGGCCGTCAGCGGCCGACACGACCAGGATCGCGCCGTCCATCTGGGCGGCGCCCGTGATCATGTTCTTCACATAGTCAGCGTGGCCCGGGCAGTCAACGTGCGCGTAGTGACGCGCTTCCGTTTCGTACTCGACGTGAGCCGTGTTGATCGTGATGCCGCGAGCCTTTTCTTCAGGAGTCGCATCGATCTGGTCGTAGCCCTTGGCTTCGCCGCCGAACTTGTTCGACAGAACGGTCGTGATGGCCGCCGTCAACGTCGTTTTGCCGTGGTCAACGTGACCAATCGTACCCACGTTCACGTGCGGCTTGGTACGTTCAAACTTGCCTTTTGCCATGGCTGACTCCTGACCTGGATTGCGCTTCTGACTGAAGAAAAGAGGAATTAGTGGTGCCCATGGCGCGGATCGAACGCGCGACCTCTCCCTTACCAAGGGAGTGCTCTACCACTGAGCCACATGGGCAAATAAATCTTGGAGCGGGTGAAGGGAATCGAACCCTCGTCGTAAGCTTGGAAGGCTTCTGCTCTACCATTGAGCTACACCCGCGGCATACCCTTTCACCTTCTCTTTCCCAAACCTTTTCAATCCGAAGCCCTGGAAAACCTTACAACCTTCTTTGCGAAGGCTGCTCAGCTTTCTGAGCTTCACATTGTAAATCCAGGCAAACCGCGCCTGGATTTAGGAATGGGTCTCTGGTGGAGGAGGTTGGATTCGAACCAACGTAGGCGCAAGGCCAACAGATTTACAGTCTGCCCCCTTTAACCACTCGGGCACTCCTCCAGAGGAGAATTCGAGATTATGAACACTTTCAAATCCGCTGTCAAACGCTTCGGACGAAATATTCAAAATTCTTCTTCAACCACCGCAGCGTTTCCGCGCAGAGGGGGCGAAGCTTACAGGTTTCCGCGAATTGCTGCACGGAAAAGATCGGAATACTGCTCGGGCGTGTAGTTGACGGGGTTGGTGCCGGCCGAAGGATCCTCGGCCGCCATGCGCCCTATTCGCTCGGCCTGAGCCTCGTCGATGCCGATTTCGGCCAGGGTATGCGGAATGCCCACGGTCTCGCGCAGGCGCAACACCCAGTCCAGCACCGCGCCAGGGCCGGAATCCGGCAGATCCAGATAGCGCGCCAAGGCCTGCAGCCGCGGCGCCACCGCGTGTTCGTTGGCTTTCAGCACATACGGCATGAGGATGGCGTTGAGCATGCCGTGATGCGCGTCGTACAGCGCGCCCAGCGGGTGCGCCAGCGCATGCATGGCGCCCAGCCCGCGCTGGAATGCAGTCGCGCCCATGCTGGACGCCACCAGCATCTGCAGGCGCGCCTGCAGGTCATCGCCATGGGCGACCGCCTGCGGCAGGTACTCCTTCACCAGGCGCATGCCTTCGATCGCGATGCCCGCCGCCATGGGATGGAAGAACGGCGAACAGTAGGCCTCCAGATTGTGCGACAACGCGTCCATGCCCGTCGCCGCTGTGATCTTTGGCGGCAGGCCTACCGTCAGTTCGGGGTCCAGGATCACGACCGAGGGCAGCATGCGCGCATGGAAGATGATGCGCTTTACTTCAGCGGCCTCGTCGGTGATGACGGAGGCGCGCCCGACTTCGGAACCGGTGCCCGCAGTGGTCGGCACCGCCACCACCGGCGCCATGCCGGCCACGTCGACGCGCAAGTAGTTGTCGCCGATGTCCTCGAAATCCCATAGCGGCCGCGTCTGGCCCGCCATCAACGCAATGGCTTTGGCCGCGTCCAGCGCAGAACCTCCGCCGAATGCGATCACGCCGTCGTGGCCGCCCTGCTTGTAAGCACGCACGCCGTCGTCGACGTTGCGGCCCGTGGGGTTGCCTTTGATTTCGTGGAACAGGCCGCACTCCAGGCCGGCGTCACGGCAGCCCTGCACGGCGCCCGCGACCATGGGCAAGGCGGCCAGCCCGGGATCCGTCACAAGCAATGGCCGCGCCATGCCCAGCCCGCGGCACAGCGCCGGCAATTCCTTGATGCGGCCAGGGCCGGCCTTGATGGCCGTGGGATAGTTCCAATTAACGCTGGGCAAGGTCATGGTTGGTTTCCTGATGGCGCCGTGTCAGACGCTGCGCAGATGGAAGGATTTGGCTTGCGTGAGCTGTTCGTAGCCAACAACCGACAGGGACACGCCGCGGCCGGAATTCTTGACGCCGGTCCAGGCCAGCGCGGGATCCAGGTAGTCGCAGCGGTTCATGAAAAAGGTTCCCGTGCGGACCTGGCGACCGATATGCAAGGCCGCTTCCTCGTCCTGCGTGAAGGCCGCCGCCGTCAGGCCATAGGGACTGTCGTTCATCAGACCGATGGCTTCCTCGTCGCTGTCTACCGCCATGATTCCGACGGCCGGCCCGAAGCATTCATCGCTCATGATGCGCATGCGGTGATCGACCTGCGTGAGCAACGCCGGCGCGACATAAGGCGAGCCTATGCTCGCTTCCTTGAAATGCGAGCTATCAATCATATTCCTGGCGCCCGCCGAAACCGCTTCGTCGATGATGGCCCGGATCTCGGCGGCGGCCTTGACGCGCACGACCGGACCCAAGGTAGTGTCGGCGTGCAGCGGATTCCCCAGGACATAGCCGCGCGTCAACTCAACGGCGCGATCGACGAATTCATCGTACCTGGTGCGCGCCACGTAGATGCGCTGGATGCCGCAGCAGGACTGGCCCGAATTGAAGTACGCGCCGTCCACCAGGGTTTCGACCGCGTGTTCGATCTTGGCGTCGGCCCGCACATAGGCCGGATCATTGCCGCCTAGCTCCAGGCCCATGCCGATAAAGCGCCCCGCCGCGCTTTCCTCGACCGCATGCCCTCCGCGCACGGACCCGGTGAACGACACGTAGCCGATCTCCGGCGCGCGGAGCAGCCGGTGCACGATGTCGTGGTTGGCATGCAGATACTGGAATACGCCTTTGGGCGCCCCGACCTCGCGGAACGCGCGTTCGATAAATTCCGCGCACAAGGGCGTCTGGTCGGAATGCTTGAGGATGACCGTATTGCCCGCCATCAGAGCGGGCACGATGCTGTTCACGGCCGTCAATAAGGGGTAGTTCCACGGCGCGATGGTCAACGCGACACCTATCGGCTCGCGGCTGATGAAGCGTGTGAAACCGGTTTGCTCCGGTACCTGGATGGGCGCCAGCGCCTCGCCCGCGATGGCGATCATGTGACGGGCGCGCGCCTCGAAGCCTGCCACTTCGCCCGGCGTGTAGCGCAATGGCCGTCCCATCTGGATGGTGATGGCGCGCGCGATCTCTTCCTTGGCGGCAACGAAGCGGTCGACGGCCGCGGACACGATGCGCCCCCGCTCCTGCACGCCCAGCGCCTGCCACGCGCCCTGCGCGGCTTGGGCGTCAGCGAGTGCCTGCGCGATCTGCGCCTCGCTGGCATAGGGTCGGCGCACGACCTCGCGCCCGTCGATGGGACTGATGGTAATGAGTTCCTGGGTCATGTCTGCCCTGCGCAAGCGATGTGGTTTGGATTCAGATGATTTCGAAGTAGCGCGCCAGTTCCCAATCGGTCACGTGGCGGCGGAACTGCCGTTCTTCCCATTCGCGCGTGGCGGCGTAGTGTTCGACGAAGGCATCGCCGAACAGATGCCGCGCGGCCTCGGATTCGCGCAGCCGCTGCGCGGATTCCCACAGCGTGGTGGGCAGGCGCAGATGCGCTGGAAACTGCTGCGTGTAGGCATTGCCCTGCACCATCGGCTCGGGTTCCAGGCCCTGTTCGATGCCATACAGGCCCGAAGCCAGGGCGGCGGACAAGGCCAGGTAAGGATTGGCGTCGGCTGATCCGATGCGCACCTCGACGCGCTGCGATTTGTCGCTGCCTGGAATCAGCCGCAGCGCGGTGGTACGGTTTTCCATGCCCCAGGTGGCATCCAGCGGCGCCCAGTACCCGGGCACCAGGCGCGAATAGCTGTTGATGGTCTGCGCATACAGGGCCATGAATTCCGGCAGATAGCGCTGTACGCCGGCCATGAAGGAGGCTTGCGTCGCGCTCATGCCATGCGGCCGGGATTCGTCGTAGAAGGCGGAGCGGTTGGTCTTGTGATCGCGCAGCGACAGATGGATGTGGCCGCTCTGGCCGGGATGATCATGCGACCATTTCGCCATGAAGGTCGCCATCAGCCCGTTCTGCTGCGCCAGCGCCTTGGTGAAGGTCTTGAAGAGAAAGGCCTTGTCGCCCGCGGCCGCGGCCAGGTCCACCGCCAGTGCCGCTTCCAGCACGCCGGGCCCCGTTTCGGTGTGCAGGCCTTCGATGGGCATGTCCATGCGTTCGCACATGTCCAGCAGCTTGCGGTAGAAGTCGCCCTCGACCGTGCTGCGCAGCACCGAGTAGCCGAAATTTCCCGGCGTCCAGTTCTCCATGTTGCGGTAGTTCTTGGCGCGCACGGAATGCGGCGTTTCGCGGAACATGAAGAACTCGTACTCCAGCGCCGCATAGACGTCATAGCCCATGCCGGCGGCCCGGTCCAGCGTCCGGTGCAACAGGCGCCGCGGACAGATGGCGCCCGCGTCGCCTTCGAATTCCGCCAGGAACAGCAGCATGTCTTCGCCGCCCGGTCCCTGCTCCAGCGGCAGCCTGCGGCCGCTTTGGGGGATGATCCTGAGCTTGGCATCGGGATAGGCCGTGTGCCAACCCGTGTACTTGGTGTTGTCGTACAGCTGGTCGTCCAGATCCCAGCCGAACACCACGTCGCAAAACGCCAGCCCCGAGCGCAGCGCGCCCAGGAACTTGTCGCGCCGCAGGTATTTGCCCAGCATGACGCCATCGACGTCGGACAAGCCTACCTTGATGTGCGAGAGCTGGCTGGCTTGCACCAGCCGCTCCGCGTCTTCCACCGTTGCTACCCCTAGTGCATGCATGCTCTTTCACCTTGTGACTGAAGCGTTGCGTTGGACTGCGGGCGGGCGGCGCGGCGTTCAGGTCATGGCCGCCCCCAGCACCCGCATCGCCTGGCGATGCAGCTGCGGCGTGGCGGCCGCGACGACGCGGCCCTGCGATTCGAGACTGAGCGGCTGCCCCGACCAATCGGTAATGACGCCGCCCGCCCCTTCGATCACGGGCATCAGCGCCAGATAGTCATACGGCTGCAGGCCGGACTCGACCACCAGGTCGACGTGTCCGCTGGCCAGGAGGCCGTAGCTGTAGCAATCGCCGCCGTAGCGGCGCATGCGCGCGGCCTGCGTCAGCGCCTCGAAGGCGGCCAGTTCCGCGCCGGCAAAGATGTCGGGCGAGGTGGCGTACAGAATGGCCTGGCGCAGTTCGGCGCAAGCGCTGGCGCGACAGGCGGCGCCATTCAACTGCGCGGCCGCGCCTGCCGCACCGACCCAGCGCTCATCCAGCATGGGTATGTCGATCACCCCGAGCACGGGCTTGCCCCGATGCAGCAGCGCCAGCAGCGTGCCCCACAGCGGGTTGCCGGAAATGAAGGCGCGCGTGCCGTCGATGGGATCCAGCGACCACACGAATTCGGCTTCGGCATGCGAAGCGCCGAACTCCTCACCAAAAATGCCGTGCTCGGGATAGTGCTGGGCGATGGCCTCGCGCAGGGCAGCCTCGACTTCGCGGTCAGCCTGCGTGACCGGGCTTTCGTCCGCCTTGGTGTCCACGTCCAGCGGATGCCGGAACCACTTGCGCGACAAGGGACGCACGCGGTCCGCCAGCGTTTGGGCGAACGAGGAGTACGCGGCCAGCTGCTGCGCGGATAACGGCGGTGAAGTTTGCATCGATGAGCTCCAGGCGTGGCGCGGGAGGATGCGCCTACGCCAAAAAAACCCTTGAATACTGGTTTTTCCAGTCTAGACACGTTGCCACAAATTTGCAAACATACATAAAACTGCAACTTGCCGGATTTGTTGCAGAAGGCTGTCCAACTACGTAGCTCGCCACCGTTGCCGTGTATTCCAACCGGAGTCCCATCATGCAATGTATGAAGAAGCTTAGCCTTGTGGTTGCAGTAATTTCCCTAGGTTGGACGCAGGCTCACGCCGGCGCCATCACCGTCTACACCGCCCTCGAAGAAGACGAAATCGCGGCCTACCTGAAAGCCGCCAACGCCGCCATGCCGGACGTGAAGGTCAACGTGCTGCGGCTGTCCACCGGCGATCTGGGCGCGCGCCTGATCGCCGAGGCTTCCAACCCGCAGCAGGACGTGATCTGGGGGTTCGCCGTCAGCAACATGCTGGATCCGCGCCTGCAGAACCTGCTGGAGCCGTACGCGGCCAAAGGCATGGACGCCCTGCCCGCGCAGTACAAGGGCGCCGACCAGAAGTGGTTCGCAGCCACTGGCTACGTGGCCGCATTCTGTGTGAACACGGACAGGCTCAAGTCCAAGAACCTGCCCATGCCGACCTCCTGGGAAGACCTGACCAAGCCCGTCTACAAGGGCGAAATAGTTATCCCCAGCCCCGCGGCCTCGGGCACCGGCTATCTGCAGATCGTCGCGCTGCTGCAGGGCATGGGCAAGGAGAAAGGCTGGGCGCTGCTCAAGGACCTGGACAAGAACGTGGCGCAGTACACGCCGTCGGGCTCGCGCCCCTGCAAGATGGCGCGCGCCGGCGAGTACGCCATCGGCGTGTCCTTCGCCTTTCCCGCCATGCAATCCATAGAGGAAGGATTCCCCATCAAGATGGTGATTCCGTCCAAATGGGTGGGTTACGAGCTGGAAGCCTCGGGCCTGATGAAAACGGCCAAGAATCCCACCGACGCCAAACGTTTCCTCGATTGGACGCTATCGGCGCAGGCGGGCGGCCTGTACAGCAAGTACAAGGAACTGGTGACCATCCCCGGCGCCACGCCCAACAAGGCCGCCGAAGCCGCCGGCCTGCCCAAGGACCTGACCGCCGTGCTGTACCCCGTGGACTTCCCCAAGTCCGCCGCTGAACGGGACGCCACCATCAAGACCTGGCAGGAAACCATCAAGCGTTGACGGTGCCGCGGCCGGCGCACAGCCGGCTGCCGCCTGTCCTGGAGACGCCATGTATCTGGAATTGCGCGGAATCCGCAAGACGTTCGATGCGTCGGTAGCGCTGCAAGACATCGACCTGTCCGTGGGCGAACATGAATTCGTCTGCCTGCTCGGCCCCAGCGGCTGCGGCAAGACCACCTTGCTGCGCATCGTGGCGGGCCTGCTGCCCTTTGACCGCGGCACCATCACGCTGGGCGGGCGCGACCTGAGCGCGCTGCCGGCGCGCAAGCGCGGCTTCGGCATCGTGTTCCAGTCGTATTCTCTGTTCCCCAACATGACGGTGGCGCAGAACGTGGGTTACGGCCTGCGCATCCGCGGCGAATCGCGCGAACGCATCGGCGCGCGCGTGAAGGAACTGCTGGCGCTGATCAAGCTGCCCGAGCATGCCGAACGCTATCCGCACCAGCTGTCCGGCGGCCAGCAGCAGCGCGTTGCGCTGGCGCGCGCGCTGGCGGTGGATCCGGCGCTGATCCTGCTGGACGAACCGCTGTCCGCGCTGGACGCGCGCGTACGCACCGACATGCGCGCCGAAATCCACGACGTGCAGCGGCGCCTGAAGATCCCCACGGTAATGGTGACGCACGATCAGGAGGAAGCGCTGACGCTGGCCGACAAGATCGTGTGCATGAACGACGGCCGCATCGAACAGGTAGGCTCGCCGTCAGATCTGTACCTGCGCCCGCGCACCCGTTTCGTGGCGAACTTCGTGGGCCTGAGCAATCTGCTGCCCACCGACTGGGTACGCGAGGCCATGCCCCAGCTGATGGCGACGCGGCCCGAGGGCGCCAGCGAGCGCTACGAGGCCTGCCTGCGGCCCGAGAACCTGCGCATCGCCGCGGACGATCGCGGGCCTGGCCGCGTGCAGGACATGACGTTCATGGGCAACCTCACCCGCCTGCGCATCGCCTGGCAGGGACGCGAACTGCTGGTGGAGCAACATGGCGCCGCCGGCCTGTCGCGCGGCGCCCCCGTACGGCTGGACATGGAGCCGGGCCAGTGCGCCTGGGTCAGCGTATGACGGATCGCGCCACGCAAACCGGAGCCGCCGCTTGAGCGCCGCCCACGCCAGCCCGGCCATCGCGGCGCCAACCGGCCGCGCCCCCTGGTCCGCCGACCGCGTGTTGCTGTGGAGCTGCGTCGGCATCCCACTTGCCGGCCTGGCGCTGTTCTTCCTCTATCCGCTGGCGACCGTGGCGTGGCGCAGCCTGGTCGAGAAAGACGGCTCGGTCGGCCTGGGCAACTATGCCGAGGTCTTCGCCACGCGCGGCGTGCTCACTGCCACGCTCAACAGCCTGGTCATGAGCACCGCCACCACGGTGGTGAGCGTCGGGCTGGGCTTTGCCATCGCCTATGGCCTGGATCGCAGCTGCATGCGCGGCAAGGCCGCCGTGCGGCTGGCGCTGGTGCTGCCGCTGCTGGCGCCTTCGCTGGTGCAGGGTCTGGGGCTCATCTTCCTGCTGGGGCGCAACGGGCTGGTACACCGCTGGACAGGCTGGGAAATCGATATTTACGGCTTCTGGGGCCTGTTGATCTCCAACGTGTTCTACGCCCTGCCTCAGGCCGTGCTGATCCTGCAGGCGGCCCTGCGCAACATGGACGCGCGCTACTACGACGCGGCCGAAGTCATGGGCGCGTCCGGCTCGCGCCAGTTCTTCGACATCACCCTGCCCAACTGCAAGTTCGGCCTCTTGAGCGCGGCCTTCGTGGTGTTCGTCATCACCATTACCGACTTCGGCAACGCCGCCGTGATCGGCGGCAACTACCGGGTGCTGGCCACGGAGATCTACAGCCAGGTATCCGGACAGATGAACTTCGGCATGGGCTCGGTGGTCGGCATCCTGCTGTTGCTGCCCTCGCTGATTTCGGTGCAGATCGAACGCGTCGCCTCGCAGCGCCAGTTCGGCTCGGCCTCGCCCAGCGGATTGCGGGTCACGCCGCAGCCGGCTCGCGGACGCGATGCGGCGTTCACCGCCGGCGTGCTGCTGGCCAGCGGCACCATCATCCTGACCGTGGCCACGGTGATCTTCGCCAGCTTCATGCGGCTATGGCCCTATCGCATGGAATGGACGCTGAAGCATTACGACATCACGGTCAGCGGCGGCTACACGCCGCTCTGGACGTCCTTGTACCTTTCCCTGGCGGCGGCAGGCGGCGGCGTACTGCTGCTGTTCTTCCTGAGCTTCGGGGTGTGCCGCATTCCGCGCGCGTGGGCCAAGCTGGTCTACCTGGTCTCGGTGCTGCCGGTGGGAGTTCCTGGCCTGGTGCTGGGCTTGTCGTACATCTTCGCCTTCAACGCCCCCGGCACGCCGCTGTATGCGCTGTATGGCAGCGCCGCGCTGATTGCCTTGTGCAACTTCTACCACTACCACACGCAGGGTTTCCTGACGATGATGACCGGCATGCGCGCCGTGCCGCAGGCGCTGGAGGAGGCGGTCAGCTGCCTGGGCGGCGGCACGCTGCGGGTGCTGCGCGACGCGGTGCTGCCGCTGATCGGCCCGACCGTGCTCGGCGTGTTCTTCTTCCTGTTCATGCGGTCCATGGTGACGCTGTCAGCGGTGATCTTCCTGGTCACGCCATCCGTGAGCGTGGCGCCCGTTTCCGTCCTGCGCCTGGACGAAGCGGGGTTCGTCTCGCAGGCTGCCGCCTATTCAACCCTTATCATGCTGGTCGTGGGGGGCTCCCTGCTGGCATTGCGCGCGCTGATCGCCGCAGCCGCGCGGCGCCGGACATAGATTAGGAAACATCGGACATGTGGCAAGAAGAGCGGTATCAGAGAATCCGCGCCCTGCTGTCTTCATTGCAGCAGGTATCGACCGACCGTATCGTCGGCGAACTAGGGGTGTCGAGGGAAACAGTCAGGCGTGACCTGCTGGAACTGGAGGCCATGGGCGAATTACGCCGGGTGCACGGCGGCGCCGTGCCGGTACACAGCGAACCGCCCATCGCGGAACGCGTGCATACGCGCGTCAAATACAAGCGCGCCATCGCGCGCGCGGCCGCGGGGCTGGTATCCAGCGGACAGACCCTGTTCCTGGACGCCGGCAGCACCACCAGCGTGCTGGCCGACGAACTGGCCAAGCTGTCGGGCCTGACCGTCATCACCAACTCGTTCGACGTCGCCTTGAAGGTGGGCGCGGCCGGCAACGGCGCGAACCAACTCATCATGCTGGGCGGCTCCGTGGGCGGCCCGGTATGCGCCACGGCCGGCGACATCACAATCGCCGAGATCCACCGGTATCGCGCGGACTTGGCGCTGCTGTCTCCGGTAGGCGTGGACGCCGAATTCGGCGCCACCAATTATGACCTGCGCGAAGCCGAAGTCGCGCGCGCCATGGCGGCAAGCGCCAAGCAGCTGGTGCTGCTGGCCGACTTCAGCAAGATCGGCCTGTGCAGCCGCGTGTCGTACTGCAGCGCGGACCGCATCGACCATCTGGTCACCAACACCAGCGCGCAGAAGTCGCCCGCCTACGCCGCCTTGAAATCCGCCGTCGGCAAAATCCTGGCGGTGTAGCGCAAGCGTCGGCCACGCGTCAGTCCAGCGACACGCCCGCAGTTTTCACCATGTCGGCCCAGTACACGGTGTCTTCCTGCAGCCGCGTCTTGAATGCGGCGGGCTGGCTGCCCACCGCCCAGCTGCCGCCGCTGTTGATCTTGGCGATCACGGCGGGCGATTTCATCGCCTGCCCCACTGCTTGCGCCAGGTAGGCGATGCGCTCGGGCGGGGTGCCGGCGGGCGCGAACAGTCCGTACCAGTCATCGGCGGTAATGCCCTCCATGCCTGCCTGCTTGAGTGTGGGCGCCCCCTTGAAGATGCCGATGCTGTTCTCGTGGCTGAGCGCCAGGATGCGCAGCTTGCCGGCGGCGACCATGGGTTCGGCCGAGGCCGGTGAAGTTATCAACATGTCCACCGTGCCTCCCATGAGATCGGTGATGGCGGGCGCTGCACCGCGATACGGCACATGCACCAGTTTCACATCGGCCTTCTGCGACAGCAGCGCGCCCATCAGATGGCTCATGGTGCCGTTGCCGGGCGTCGCATAGGTGACCACGCCGGGCTGCTTGCGCGCGGCGTCCAGATAGTCGTTCAGCGTGCGGTACGGGCCCTCGCTGCGCGCCACCAGCACCAGCGGCGCGGAAGTGATCTGCGAGATGGGCGTGAAGTCCTTGACGGGATCAAAGCCCACGTTCTTGTACAGGCGCGGATTGACGGCCATGACGCTGGTCTGCGACATCACCAGGGTATAGCCATCGGGCTTGGCACGCGCCACCTGCGCCGTGCCGACGTTGCCGCCCGCGCCCGAGCGGTTTTCCACCACCACACTCTGGCCCGTGATGGCGCCCAGTTCCTGCGCGATCAGGCGTGCGACGCCGTCATTACCGCCCCCCGGAGGAAACGGCGACACGACCGTGATGGCCTGCTTGGGATAGTCGGGTAGAGGCGCGGGCGCCTCGGCGTGGACGACAGTCCCCCACAACAAACCGGCCAGCGCCGCGGCAGCGGCCTTGCGTATGTGCGATGCATGGTGCTTCATCTGAGTTCCCCTTGTGATTGGCGGCCGGATACTCGGCCGTCCTTTGCATTCCGGTTCGGCATGAACCGTCCGCACCCCGGCCGTGCAGGCCGGGGCGTACTTTTCGGATTGATGCGTCTGCTGTGCCGCGAGGCCGGATCAGGCGAGCGCGGCGGCTCCGGTGTCAGCGGGCCGGAAAGCGGTAGCCCGCCAGTTCGCGTTCGTCGATCTGCTTGACCAGATTGGTCTCCCAGGCCAGGTACTGGCGCGCGGCGGCCTTGTTGCCGTCGTGGCGGTCATGCACAAAAAACAGGTAGTCGATGCAGTCGGCGTCGGCGGGCTCGGCCGGCGTGGACGCCAGTGCGATGCCCTGCGCGGCCCAGCCGGAGGGATCTCCGGTGTTGGCATGGATGTCGTTCACTCCCAGCGCCCGCAAGTCCTGCGCGGCCCAGGCGGCCAGGGCCGCATCCTCGGCCAGCAACACTACCGGACGCGTGGCGTCCAGGGGCAGGCTGGCGAGACGCGGGCGAATGGACCAGCGCGCGCCTGCAATATGGCTGGCGCGATAGCGCATGCTGGGACGAAGATCGATCAGCTGCGCGCCCTGCGCGCGCGCGGCTGCAAGCTGCGCATCATCCAGCAAGGGCAATTGCGGCGCCAGCGCCTTTTCCACAGGGTTGTCCAAATGCGCCTGCACGCCTTCTCGCAGCACGCTGGCGTCCCAGCCCATCTGCCGCAGCCAGCTGGCGACCACCGGCGCGCGCACGCCTTCGGCATCGAACACGACGATGCGCGCGCCGCGCACGGCCAGGTACTGGTCGGTGGCCTGGATCAACTGGCCGCCAGGCGTGTGCTGCGCACCGGGCAGCGAACCTTGGGCGTGCTCTTCGGCGCTGCGCACATCGCACAGGAAGGTGCTGCGATTCTTGTCGCGCAACCATGCTTGCACCGCTTGCGCACTCACCGTAGGCACGCCATGGCTTTCGGCCAGTCGCGCGGAACGCTGTGCCAGCGCGGGCAGGTCTTGTGGTGCAACGCCATCGTCGTAGCGGCGGCGCGCGCCGTGTTCAAGCTGCAGATCCTCGAGGTACCAGCCTTGCGTGCCGTTCTCCAGCGCGTAGACAGGATTGGGCACGCCCAGGTTGATCAGCGTCTGCGCCCCGATGATGCTGCGTGTGCGGCCGGCGCAGTTCACCACAATGGTGGTCTGCGGATTGCTCGCCAGCGTGTGGGCGCGCAGCGCCAGTTCCCCGTTGGGGCAGCAGATGCCGCCCGGGATGCTCATCTTCTGGTATTCCGCATAAGGCCTGCCGTCCAGCACGATCAGGTCGTCGCCGCGGCGCTGGCGTTCGGCCAGGTCGCGCGCGCCGATACGCGGGGTGTGGAAAACTTCTTCGGCCAGTTCGCCGAAGGTTTTGCTGGGCACGTTCACGCCCGCGAAGACGGCATAGCCGTCGCGCTGCCATTGCGCGATGCCGCCGCTCAGGCGATGGACATTGCAGTACCCAAGCGCTGTCAAGGCCTGCGCGGCGCGCGCCGCCGTGTCATCGGCGCCGCCGTCGTCGTAGAGCGCGATGCGCACATCGCGCCGCGGCGCCAGGCGCACGATATCCACTTCCAGCCGGCTGTAGGGCACGGGCGCGGCGTAGAACAGATGGCCCTCGCCATACTGGCCATGCTCGCGCACGTCCAGCAGCGCGATTTCAGCGCCATCATGCAGCCATTGCTTGAGCGTGTGCGGATCGATGTCGATGGCGGACGGGTCTTGAGTGGGGTGCATCACGGTGTTCAGCGAAGACGGAGAAAGTCGGGATAGCGCTTGTTTCAGGTCGGCGATGAGGTCGTCGGGGTCCTCCAGGCCCACATGCAGGCGCAGCATGGCGCCGCGCGGCTCGGGATCCGGCAAAGACCGCGCCGCGGCAAGATTCACCGGTATCACGAGGCTTTCGAAACCGCCCCACGATGCGCCGATGCCGAATAGCTGCAGGCTGTTGATAAGTCGCTCGACGGCGTCGACGCCGACCGCGCCGGCGAACTCCACCGTCAGGAGGCCATTCGCGCCGGTGCAATCGCGCTGCCACAACGCGTGGGAAGGATCGCCGGGCAAGGCCGGACACAGGACACGCGCCACTTCCGGACGGCTCAACAGAAAGTCCGCCACACGCAAGGCGCTGCGGGCGTGCTGCGCCATGCGCAAAGGCAGCGTGCGCATGCCGCGCAACACCAGATAGGCGTCATCGGCGCCAACGGTCTGCCCCAGATCCACGGTGGCGCGCTCCAGCGCATTCCAGGCCCGTGCATTGGAGATCACCGCGCCCATCATCACATCGGCATGTCCGCCCAGATACTTGGTGGCCGCCAGGATCGAAATGTCGGCGCCCAATGTCAGGGGTTGATGCAGCAATCCGGAGGCCCAGGTGTTATCCACAGCCAGCCAGCAATCATGCACGCGGGCCAAAGCGGCCAACGCCGGCAGATCTGGCATCTCATAAGTCAGCGAGCCCGGCGACTCCGCGTAGATCATGCGGGTTTGAGGACGGATGAGCGCTTCGATGCCCGTGCCGTCAGGCTGGTAGTACGTATACGCGATGCTCAGCCGCGCCAGATGTTCCGCGCAGAAGCGGCGCACGGGCTCGTACACCGCATCCGTGATCAGTACGTGGTCCCCGGCGCGCAAGTAAGCCAGCAGCACGGTGGCGATGGCGGCCTGGCCGGTGGGATACAGCTTGGCGCGATAGCCTTCTTCCAGCTCGACCAACGCGTCTTCGAGCGCGTGCGTGCTATCGGTGCCGCGCGCGCCGTAGGACGGCAGGCGTTCCTGGTCGCGGCGGCTGCGCGTGTCGCGCCAGGCCTGCACGCTTTCGAAGACGTAGGTGCTGGCGCGCGTGACGGGCGTATTGACCCAGCCGCGATGAGGGCGGCCGGCGCGCAGGAGGCGCGTGGCGGACCGATAGGGCTTGTCCATGATCAGCGGCGCGTCTGCACGCCGATCGGCATGACTTTGCAGGTGCCGGCTTGCAGATCGAACGCCAGGCGTTCGGTCAGCGTTTCCAGTGCGCGACCGTACATGTGCAGATGGCGGATGACGCTGTCACCCTGGATTTCCACGGCGTGGATATCGTCCGGCATCAGCGCGATGCCGGTGCCGGGGCCAACCACCACGGTGCCGGTCTTTTCGAGCCGGCCCACGCCGGGCACGGAGCCGTCGTCGCTGCGGTCATAGACGTAGTTGTATTCCACGCCTTCCACGGCCGCGATACAGGCCCAGGTCGTGTGGTTGTGTGGAACGATCTGCTTGCCGGGACGCATGACGTTCAGATAAAGCGCGTAGCTCTTGTCGGCATCCTCGGCGATCAGGTAGCGGGCCTGGCGTTCGCCGTCTTCCGGCGCGGGATAGCGGTCGGCTGCCCACCAGTCGGTGTGGCCGGCCAAGCCGATCAACTCGTCCAGTACGGCCTGGAGACTGTCTCGGTTCAGCCCCTTATTTCCTACAGTTTTTTTAATATTTCCAATGGCGTTAGCGATGCCGGCTTGGTGAGGATGTGCGTTGCTCACTTTACGTTTTCCCTATTTTCATGAGTTATGCCATTGAATGTATCCCCCCTGCTGGCGTGGAACAATTTAAATTGCCTTAAGATTCCATTAGCGTCGCTAATACTTTCTACACACCCATGCGCAACCTGGATCTGGACCTGCTCCGCACGCTGACGGCCATCGCCCGGCACGACACCTTTTCGGAAGCCGCCAACCGCCTGCACAAGACACAGTCCGCCGTGACGCAACAGATGCAGCGGCTGGAATCCCTTATCGGCCAGCCCTTGTTCGAGAAGCAGGGCCGCAACAAGGTGCTTTCGTCGCATGGGCGGCGTCTGGTGGAATATGCCCGCCACATGCTGGCCATCAACGATGAGGCGCTGCGCGCCCTGCAGGACGGGCCTTGGAAGGCGACCTGAAGCTGGGCGCGCCGCTGGACGTGGCGGACTCGATCCTGCCCACGCTGCTGACGCACATCGCGCGCTCGGCGCCGCGCGTGAAACTGGAAATTCGCACCGACCGCAGTCCCTTCCTGATGGACGCTCTGCGCGCCGGGGAGCTCGACCTGACGATATCCACGCGCTTCGACCAGGACTTCGAGGGCGTGGCGCTGCGCACTTCGCCCACAGTGTGGCTGGCTTCGGCCGACTACGTGCACGACATGCATGCGCCAGTGCCGCTGGTGCTGGCCGACGAACCCAGCATCTTCCGCCGGCTGGCGCTCACGGCCCTGGAACAGGCGCGCGTGCGCTGGCACACCAACTATGTGGCGCCGACGCTGGTGGGGATAAAGGCCGCGCTGCGCGCCGGCTTGGGCGTCACTGCGCGCAGCGTGGAGCTGCTGGGGCCGGAAATGCGCGTGTTGGGTGAAAAGGAAGGATTGCCGCCCTTGCCCGACGTGACGTACTTCCTGTGGATAAGGCCGGACCTGATAAATCCGCTGACACGACAGGTCTACGACATGCTCAAGACCAGCCTGGGGCTGGCTCAGCAAGGCGATGCGGCGGCCCAGCCGCCGCGCATCAATAGCGGTCGAACAGATCCTGCAGGGCAGCCGGATCGCGCGTGACGGATAGGCCCAGCATCAGCAGGATGCGGGCTTTCTGGGGGTTCAGGTCGCGCGCGGCAACAAACCCCAGACGGGCGTCATCGAGTTCGACGTCGCGCGCCACGAAGCCGCTGCCCGTGCGGCTGGACCGCACGACAGCCACGCCGTTGGCCGCGGCGCGGCTCAGGCTTTCAAGGGCCAGATCCGTAGCGTTGCCGTCGCCGACGCCGGCCAGCACGATGCCGTCGGCGGCATCGGCCAGAAAATCGATCAGATCGCCCTGCAGGTTGGCATGGGCATAGACAACGTCCACGCGGGGCCAGCGGGCCTTTTCCAACAATGCGAGTGAAAACTCGCTTTCGGTGGTATGCGTCGTGGTGTTGCGCGAATAGAAGCATGGAACACCGCCGTGCATGACTCCGGCGCGGCCGCGATTGGGCGACGCGAACGCGCAGAGGCCGGCGCTGGCGATCTTCTGGATCTCGCGGGCGTAGTGCACATCTTCGTTCATGACGACAAGCGGCCCGCGGCCACGCGCCTCGGGATGGCGCGCCAGCGCCACCGCGTTGTACAGATTGGCCGGGCCTTCGGCGCCCAGCGCGGTGGCCGGACGCATGGCGCCCACCATCACTACGGGCTTGTCGTGGCGTATCACCAGGCTCAGGAAGTACGCCGTTTCTTCCAGCGTATCCGTGCCATGCGTGATGACGATGCCCGCCACCGAGGCGTCGCGGCTCAGCGCATCCACGCGCTCCGCCAGCGCGCGCCACACGGCGTGCGTCATGTTCTGGCTGCCGACGTTGGCGACCTGCTCGGCGCGGATCTCGGCGATGTTCGCCAGTTGCGGCACGGCGGCCAGCAAGTCATCGACGGAAAACGAGCCTGCCTTGTAGCCGGCGGAGGTCGCGTCAGCCTGTGCGCCGGCGATCGTGCCGCCCGTCGCCAGTACCGCGATGACAGGCAGCGCGCGCTCAGGCATCCACTACTCCGGACAGGCCCTGGCGCTCGAGCAGGGAATTCAGGTGTTCCCAGCCATGGAAGTCGATGACGATCTGGCCCTTTTCCTTGGCGCCCACTTTCAGCGCGACGCGCGTACCCAGATGGTCGGACAGCGCCTCTTCCAGGCGGGTCAGGTCGCGCGACACGCCGTTGGCCTTCTTCTTGGGCGCGGCGGACGACTCGGTTTCCTTGGCGGTCTTGGCGACCAGCTTTTCGGCTTCACGCACCGACAGGCGGCGCGCGATGATTTGATTGGCCAGCTGGATCTGCGTGGCCGCATCAACGGCGAGCAGCGCGCGGGCATGGCCCATGTCCACGTCGCCCGCCAGCAGCATGGTCTGCACGGCCGCCGCCAGGTTCAAGAGGCGCAACAGGTTGCTGGTGGCCGAACGCGAACGGCCGATTGCTTGCGCGGCCTGCTCATGCGTCAGGCCGAATTCATCCAGCAGCCGGCGCACGCCCTGCGCTTCTTCCAGCGGATTCAGGTCTTCGCGCTGGATGTTTTCAATCAACGCCATGACGGCCGCGTTCTCGTCGGCCACTTCACGCACCAGCACCGGCACTTCCTTCAGGCCCGCAATTTGCGCAGCGCGGAAGCGCCGTTCACCGGCGATGATCTCATAGTGGCCGGGCGCGGCTTCGCCCAGTGCGCGCACAAGAATGGGTTGCATGATGCCTTGTGTGCGGATCGATTCGGCCAGTTCGCCCAAAGCGCCCTCGTCCATGCGCGTGCGCGGCTGATACTTGCCGGCGCGCATCTTCGAGACGGGCAAGGTGGACGGCGGACCCTCGGGCTTGGCGGCGGCAGTAGCCTTGCCGATGTTCTCGATGGCTGGCGCGTCGGCGCCGAGCAAGGCGTCCAGTCCGCGGCCCAATCCCTTGGGTTTCTTGGTGGCCATAATTAAATCCTCTTTCCTTCTGTTTTTGTATCCCGAGCCTGGCTCAGGCGTCCGTCTGCTCGGCGGGCAGGCGGTACCAATACGCGTAACAGTCTTTGAAACCGTAGCGGCCATACAAGGCGCGCGCGGCGGTATTCTCCGGCTCAACCTGCAAATAGGCTGTCGTGGCGCCGCCGGTGGCGCCTGTTGCCAACAAGTGTTCAATCAGGGCGGCTGCGTAGCCTTTGCGCCGCTGCCCCGGGTCCGTGACGATATCGAACAGGCCCAGCAAGTCACCGTCGCGGACAGCCAGGCCCGCGGCAACGCACTGCCCCGCCGTGTCCGTTGCCAGCACCGGCGAGATATCCACAGCCAGTCCTTGCAAGCGCGTCCGATGTTCGGCGATGTGTGCGGATTCCGAGTTGCGCATTGCCCCGACCGCCGCCGCGAAGCGCCCGGTATCGACAATATTGAAAAGCAGATCGCCCCGGACGCTGGGCCTGGGAGCGAGCGGCATGCACATGACTCGGGTCTCGTCGGTAAAGGTATAACCGCGGGACTCCAGTTCGGCGTCGAGGGAAAAATCGGGACCGATGGAGGTAATGCGCAGCACCATGGGCAAGCCATGGCGCGCATACAACGATGAACAATACGCCAGCCGCTCGTCCAACGGACGTGTGGATAACCCCAGCACATTGATACTGCGTGCGCGCTTGGCCGACGAGGGCGCGAACCGCACCAGCCAGCCATCGAAAAGCACCTGCGCGCCGACCGCGGTCGCGTTCAACGCTGCCTCTTCCAGACGCGTGCGCAGGCTGTCGCGCGCATCGATGCGCGGCGTACCGGGGACTGGCATTTCGGTCTGGGAAAAGAGCGGGACGGCGGACATGGTTGTGGCCTACTTCAGATCCTTCTTCACGCGCTCAATCATTTCAGCGCCAAACGAGATGTAGGCCTGCGCACCGCGCGAGCCGCGGTCGTACACCACGCCAGGCATGCCGTAGCTGGGGGCTTCGGCCAGACGCACGTTGCGCGGCACCACGGTCTTGAAAACCTTGTCGCCGAAATGCGCCTCTAGTTGCGCGGAGACCTGCTGCTGCAGGGTCATGCGCGGATCGAACATGACGCGCAACAATCCGATGACGCGCAGATCGTCGTTGATGTTCCGGTGCACGCGCTTGATGGTATTGACCAGGTCGGACAGGCCTTCCAGCGCGAAGTACTCGCACTGCATCGGAATGATGACGCCATGGGCGGCGGCCAGGCCGTTCAAGGTCAGCAGCGACAGCGTGGGCGGGCAATCGATCAGCACGAAGTCGTACTGCGTGGCGACCGTGTCGATCGCGGCCTTCAATTGGCGCTCGCGTTGTTCCATCTGCACCAGGTCGATCTCGGCGCCGGACAGTTCGCGGTTGGCGGGCAGCACGTCGTAGCCGCCAGACTCGGACTTCACGCGAGCCTGCTCGATGTTGGATTCACCGATCAGCACCTGGTACAGGTTCGACTCGAGCGAGTTCTTGTCGATGCCGCTGCCCATCGTGGCATTGCCTTGCGGGTCCAGGTCCACCAGCAGCACACGTTGGTTGTGCGTGGCAAGGCCCGCCGCCAGATTGATGGCGGTCGTCGTCTTGCCCACACCGCCCTTCTGGTTGGCAATGCAGAAAACGCGGGCGGAGGTGCTGGGGGGTATGTTCTTCATAGGGTTCCTTGACTACGGCGCATCCAGATCAGGCAGCGTTCGGCCTGCAATTCAGGCACGCGCAACTGCTGGATGTGATCGACTTGCCATTCTCCGCGCGCATGCAGCGCCTGTATTTCGTCCTCGGGGACCTTGCCCTTCATGGCGACGAGGGTACCATCGTTGCGTACATGGCGACCTGCGAGTTGCGCAAAATCGTCCAAGGAAGCGAAGGCGCGCGACGTCACGATGTTGCACTCGGCCGGAGTCAGCGTTTCAATGCGCGCGTGGCTGGCCTGCAGATTGGGCAAGGCCAGCACGCCACTCATCTGCCGCACGAAGGCCGTCTTCTTTTCAACTGCGTCCACGCAGGTCACCGACCAGTGGGGCCGCATGATCGCCAGAACGACGCCTGGCAGGCCGCCGCCCGATCCGACGTCGTAGACCTTGGCCGGCGTACCAGAAGCGCCCAGCGCCTCGCTGAACGGCCCCACGGCGGCCAGGCTGTCGAACAGGTGCTGGATCAGCATCTGCTGCGGATCGCGGATGGCGGTGAGGTTATAGGTCCGGTTCCAGCGCTGCATCTGCGACAGATAGTTCAGCAGCTTGGCCATCGTGGCGGCATCGGCCTCCAGCCCCAGTTGCTCGCAGGCGCGAGACAGGCGGCCGGCCATGTCCGCGCCGGCCGTATCGGCGTGCGCGCTCATGCCGCTTGCTTGCGCGAGCCGTAATGCAGGCGCTTCAGATGGATTAGCAGCAATGAGATTGCAGCGGGAGTGACGCCGGAAATGCGCGCGGCCTGGCCGATGGTTTCCGGGCGATGCGCCTTGAGCTTCTGGCGCACTTCAAACGACAGGCTGGTCACCGCGTCGTAGTCGACATCGGCAGGTATGGCCTGCTGTTCGTGCGCAATCTGCTTCTGGACTTCAACCTGCTGGCGGTCGATGTAGCCGGCGTACTTCACCTGGATCTCGACCTGCTCGGCCAGTACTTCGTCTTCCATCACCCCGGGGCCGGCCAGGAGCGAGCCGTCGGCATTGCGGGCAGCCATCAAGGCTTCATAGGAAACATTGGGTCGTTTCAGCAGATCTGAAAGTGAGTACTCACGTTCAATTGCCTTGCCCAGCAGCGGTTCCGCAACTTCGGCGGGCAGTATACGCGGATTCACCCAGGAGGATTTCAAACGTTCGACTTCCGCGGACACCGCGTCGCGCTTGCGATTGAAGGCATCCCAGCGGGCGTCATCCACGATTCCCAGGCGGCGGCCGATTTCGGTCAGACGCAGGTCGGCATTGTCTTCGCGCAGGCTAAGCCGGTATTCGGCCCGGGACGTAAACATGCGGTACGGCTCAGTCACGCCACGCGTGACCAGGTCGTCCACCAACACGCCCAGATAAGCCTCGTCGCGGCGCGGAGTCCATTGCTCGCGCTCCAGCGAGAACAGCGCGGCGTTGACGCCAGCCAGTAGCCCTTGGGCGGCCGCTTCTTCGTAGCCGGTGGTGCCGTTGATCTGTCCGGCAAAGTACAGGCCCGTGATCGCCTTGGTTTCCAGGGTGCTCTTCAATCCACGTGGATCGAAGTAGTCGTACTCGATAGCGTAGCCGGGGCGCAAGATGTGCGCGTTTTCCAGGCCGGGCAGGGAATGGATCAACGCCAGCTGCACATCGAACGGCAAACTCGTCGACACGCCGTTCGGATAAACCTCGTGGGTATCCAGCCCTTCCGGTTCCAGGAAGACCTGGTGCGACTCTTTGTCGGCAAAGCGATGGATCTTGTCTTCGATGGACGGGCAGTAACGCGGCCCCACCCCCTCGATCACGCCGCTGTACATCGGCGAGCGGTCCAGGCCGCCGCGGATGATGTCATGGGTACGGGCGTTGGTATGCGTGATCCAGCAAGGCAGCTGGCGCGGGTGCATGGCGACATTGCCCATGTAGGAAAACACGGGAATCGGATCCAGATCGCCAGGCTGCTCTTCCAGGATGCTGTAGTTGATCGAGCGGCCGTCGATGCGCGGCGGCGTGCCGGTCTTCAAACGTCCTTGCGGCAAGGCCAGTTCCTTCAGGCGTTGCCCCAGGGAGATCGCAGGAGGGTCGCCGGCACGGCCGCCCGAATAGTTCTGCAGGCCCACGTGAATCAGGCCGTTCAGGAACGTGCCTGCGGTCAACACCACGGACTTGGCGCGAAACTTCAAACCGATCTGGGTAACGGCGCCGACCACACGGTCGCCCTCCACCATCAGATCCTCGACCGCTTGTTGGAAGAGCCAGAGGTTTGGCTGGTTTTCCAAGCGGCCACGGATGGCCTTGCGATAGAGGACGCGGTCAGCCTGGGCGCGCGTAGCGCGGACTGCTGGTCCCTTCGATCCATTAAGGATGCGGAATTGAATCCCCGACTCATCCGTCGCCAAGGCCATCGCGCCGCCCAGGGCGTCGACTTCTTTGACAAGGTGGCCCTTGCCGATCCCGCCAATGGAGGGATTGCAAGACATTTGACCTAGGGTTTCGATGTTGTGCGTCAGCAGCAGCGTCTGGGCGCCGGTGCGGGCAGCAGCCAGCGCAGCTTCGGTGCCGGCGTGGCCGCCACCGACGACGATGACATCGAATTCGCGGGGATAGTCCATGATGGGGGGAGGTAAGAGAGAGCGTTCGGTGCTCATTATAGAGGCAGGGATTGCATGTTTCACGTGAAACATGCTTCGGCGCAGCAAGAACCTGATAAAGCCGAAAGCGCCGTCGGGAAAAAACAGCTTCACAGACTTCTAAGGCATGAATATGTCGGCAAGTGCCACTGCTTTGCCGCACCATGTTTCACGTGAAACGTCGTACCTATCTGGCCAAGTCACGTCCTTACTGCTGCATTACCGTTCCTCAAAGCCCCCATTTGCCTTGCGCTTACCCGCCCGTTGCCCTCAATTCGCCATATGCGAGTACGGGTGAGTGAGGTATGTTCCACGTGAAACATGTCGGATCTCCGTGGTGTCGCCCGCGTATATGAACACCCTATTCCCTGCCTAGAGTGATTCGTCCTCTCGCCCATATGCTGAATCCCCGGATGTTCCACGTGAAACATCCCCCCCTACCGCGGCATGGAGAGCTCGTTCGGCTGGTAAAGTGGCCGCGCTCAATACCAATCACGATTGCATACTCCAACTACAGTCCAACCACGACCAAGCGTCGCATGTCATATCGTCATGAGCCTTTGCGCCATTTGAGGACGCCAGGATGTCAATTTTGACCATCCGCACTATCGATGTTTCACGTGAAACATCGTTGCCTATACGCAGCAGATGATCAATGTTTCACGTGAAACGTTGACTATGCAGCGGGCGAGCAAAAGAAAAAGAGGCCTGTTTCACACCCAAGAATGTTCCACGTGAAACACGAACGCAGCGCTCCAAAGGCCGGCAGAGGTAGGAATACCGGCATCCGCTTGAGCCTCGCCGCTCAAGAGCCGTACCAAGTCATCTCGTCTCATGAAACCTTCTGATTTCAATCCCATGAAGGTTCATCCAAAAAAAGGCGATTTTCCAACCCCTACCCTACCCCTTACCCGAAACAGAGCATTCTTTTTTGCGTTTCACGTGAAACTTGAGTGTTGATAAGTGCGGCGAAACAGCTGTAGTAGTGGAGAGCCAAATCCCCAAGTACGGAACTCGAACTATCTCGTCAGTCCTAACGCAGCGCAACCAACATGAGATTTCTTCTTATCCGCCCTGCGCCAAACTGGCTAGGACCTGAAATGTCCAAACCCGCCAATTTGGAAAGTTCCTCTTGTCCAAGCCCGCACCTCACGCCGAGGCGATACCTGCCGCTCAAGGCGAGTCTATGCCGCAGAAATTTGGAATAACTCAGAAGCGGGAAATCAGACGGACAAAGAACTCTCGCAGCAGAGCTATTAAGTCCTGCACAGTGTTATCAACAACTAGCAGATCCGATAGCTACCGACATTCGCGGTTTCACGTGGAACAACTCTGGGGATAAGTCATTGAAGGCCAATGCCTGGGGTGCCATAAAACGGCGCAGTGTGACCGACTTCGCAAAGTGCCAAGAAGCGTGAAAAAGCACAAATGCCCAACTGTCTTCCCTATGGCAGCAATCGATTATTTCTATTTTGGATGCTTACCAAACTGAGGAAACTCGGCTTTCAAACCAACTTGATAACGACGCAAAAAACCGTGGAAAACTATGTGGATAAGATCGTCGTCACTGCCACAATGAATTCTCGAAAACCCACCATAACAATCCTCGCCTCTGAATATAGCGAGGAACTCTGCCGTCGCATCCTGGTCTTAACGCCGCAAAAATCGTGGAGACGGATTATTCACAGACCTATCCACACATTGAATCCTGCGGTCCGCCACTACGCGGACACCGTTGGTCAGGTCGCACGGATTCATTGACCAGACAATTATCTTGCCCGTCTGCCGCAACCCGCGCCATCATCCTTATGGGTGAGATCCAGCCTTTCATGTGAAACCCTGTGGAAAACTCGCCGAGCGCGATTCGGGCTCACCTATGATTGACCGCGGCGTCCACGATCCGGTTCCGTCCACGTGGTCCAAAGTCGCGTGCACCACTTCGGATATCTTCACTCAGGCCCCCTACTTCCGGACCCTATCCCCATTTCTATCCACAGGCGTTTGAGCCATCTCAGGGCGCCAAAGGGTGTAATTCTGTGCATAACCGGGATGGGGATATCTTTGTGAACAACCGGCCGCCGTGCGAGCAAAAACGGGCCAGATCGGCCTCAGGACATTACGGCCGCGTCGCCCTTATTCCGGCTGAGATCTGCTCAATATTGCGTTAAATGCCTGTATTCCCTAGGGAAAGGCCATATAGAAACGCGAACATCACAGCAAAGCCGAATAAACCCAAGCAGCCTAGCTGGCCCCCGATGCCGTTCCAAGAAGGACGGGATAACTGTGCAAAACCTGGCTACGGATAAGCAATTGCTTCATTGCTGAGCATCAAAATGCTCATGCCCAAAAATAATTATCCACAAACTTATCCACGGCCGGAGAATATGTTAGTGAATACTAACTATTCACGCAGAACAAGCTGATCAGGCGTCGGCAGCCCAAATGAAACAACGCCCCAGACCTTCCGGTCTTGGGGCGTTGTAGCCAGGCCGAGCCTGGCGGACGGGAAATTGGGATTTCCCGATTTAGAGCGGGCGAATTTCGGCCGCTTGAGGTCCTTTCGGACCATCCTTGACTTCGAATTCGACTTCCTGGCCTTCGTTCAGGCTGCGATAGCCGCGGCCCTGGATGGCGGAAAAGTGTGCGAAAACATCGGTACCACCAACGTCCGGCGTGATGAAACCGTAACCCTTGTCAGCGTTGAACCACTTAACTTTGCCCTTCTGAGCCATTTTTTCTAGCGTCCTGTAATTAACTCGAAATGCAATGAATCAAGGACGCCGTGAGAACTGAACGACCGGTAGAAGTACCTGCGTTGCTGCTGCGTTCCCGCTTGCCGCCTAGCTGCAGAACGAGTCCGCGCGCTGCTTGAATCAACTGCGTAATCAGCATACTCAGCACACATTACAGACTCATATAGTTGTTTACCCCAATGTCGTATTTTTAATACTGGGTCTCGTTCCGCTAGGGCTTGAGGCCCTGCCGACGCGCCATAAATGCGTAGATCGGGCCAGTCACTATCACCACAAAAACCATGCGTGTGACATGGAAGGCGGTGACCACTGGGACCCCTAGCTGCAGCACTTTGGCGGTGATTGCCATCTCTGCAATGCCACCCGGCGTAGTGCCAAGAATCAAGGTGGGTATGGGCGCGGCGGACCATAGCGACAGCAAGGCGCCCAGACCGAACGCCAGCGCCAATGCGGCCACCGTGAAGCTCGCCACAGCGGCAATAAAACGCGGCGCGGCCCGAAAGAAATCCGGCCGATAGCGGTCGCCCAGCGACCAGCCGATCAGCAATTGGCCTATCTTCGGAACGTAGTCCGGCAGGGCCGACAGCTCGATGCCGTTGGCCGTAAGGATCATGGCGACCGACATCGGGCCCAGCACCCAGGGATTCGGCAACCGCAGCTTCATGAAGGCGGCGCCGCCGACGCAGGTCAGCGCGACCAGCGCCGCCAGCCCCCAAGCATGGACCACCTTGGGTCCAGGAACCGTGGGATCCAGTCCCGCCACGCCCCACCACTGGAAGATGAAGGGCACGGCAACCACCACCATCAGCACACGCACGCTATGCGCCGTGGCCACCCGGTCTATGCGCGCCCCATGACGCTCTGCCAGGTTCGCCATTTCGCTGGCTCCGCCGATGGCGGAAGAAAACCAGGCCGTCTTGAAATCCACATCGGTGTAGCGGCGCAGGATCGCCGTGCCCATGAAAGCCAGGCCCAATGCGAACAACATGCCGACGATGATGGGTCCCGCATTGCTGCCAATGTGACCTATCACCTGCGGCGTGAAGTAAAGCCCCAACGAAGTACCGATCACCCACTGGCCAGCATTGCGCGCCGGCCTGGGGCACGCGGTGCCCAAGCCCGCAATGCGTGTCGCCGCGGTCACCAGCAACGCGCCCAGCATCCACGGCAACGGGATGTGCGCCCACACCGCCAACAACGCGCCCGCCAATGCAAGCGCCAAACCGCCCAACACCCTCCACAACATGTTCTGACCCACGATACCGCCGCGCCTTAAGCTCATGTGAAAACCGAATTATGAGTTAGTGGGATACTTACGAAAACTCTCTCTGCTAGCAACGTTCACTCTCGCGTCCACCATGATCCGATCCAAACTTCCCGACGTTGGCACCACCATCTTTACCGTGATGAGCCGCCTGGCCATCGAACACAAAGCCATCAACCTGGGCCAGGGCTTTCCCGACTTCGATCCCGATCCCGCCTTGTGCGCCCTCGTATCCAAGGCCATGGCCGACGGCCACAACCAGTATCCCTACATGCCGGGCGTGGCCCCCTTGCGCGAAGCCATCGCCGCCAAGACACGCGAACTCTATGGCCATGCCTACGATCCAGAAACCGAGATCACCGTCACCAGCGGCGCAACCGAAGCGCTGATGGCAACCGTGCTGGCCGCCGTTGGCAGCGGCGACGAAGTCGTCGTCATCGAACCTTGCTACGACTCCTACCTGCCGGCGATCCGCCTGGCAGGCGGCACCGCCGTGCCGGTGCCGCTGCGCGCGCCCACAGAAGCCGATCCCTACTACCGCATTGACTGGCAGCGTGTGCGCGATGCCATCACGTCCAAGACCCGTCTCTTGATGCTGAACTTTCCGCACAACCCCACCGGCGCCGTGTTGGATGACAGCGACCTGGACGCGCTGGAGGCGATCGTGCGCGACACTGGCGTGCTGCTGGTGTCCGACGAGGTCTATGAACATATCGTGTTCGATGGCAAGCCACATGCCAGCGTGGCGCGTCGCCCGTTGCTGGCACAGCATGCCTTCGTGATCTCGTCCTTCGGCAAGACTTATCACACCACCGGCTGGAAGATCGGCTACTGCTGCGCACCGCGCCAGCTCAGCGCTGAACTGCGCAAGGTGCATCAGTTCATGGTGTTCACCGTGCCCTCGCCCATGCAGTTCGCGTTGGCCGAATTCATGCGCGATCCCAAGCCTTACCTCGATCTGCCGGCGTTCTATCAGGCCAAGCGCGACCGCCTCGCGCAGGGGCTGGCCAAGACCCGCTTCCGCCCCCTGCCCAGCCCGGGCACATTTTTCCTGCTGGCGGACTACAGCCAGATTTCCAAGCAGAACGAGGCCGACTTCGCACGTGACCTGACAGTGAATCATGGCGTCACGGTGATACCGGTATCGGCGTTCTATCGCCAGCCCGACGCGGCGGAATCCAACCATCGCATCGTGCGCTTCTGCTTCGCAAAAAAAGACGCGACACTCGATGCGGCCTTGGAGCGCCTGGCGCAGGTCTGACGCCCTCTACTGATTGCCGCATAGTGACTTCACTTTTCCTTTGTCTCCCTATACAAGCGCTTTTATTGAAAAACATGAATAAAAGCTCGCAATAAAAATAGAGACCATCCAAAGCGAATTCACAAACAAAAAAAGGGCGCCCATAAAAAAGGCGCCCTTTGCAATTCCCGGCCCTGAGTCTGCAGCGGGGCTGCTGCCCTTTACAACAGCCGCGCTGCCGTGGAATCAGGCCGGACCAGCGGCAAGCTTTTTCGCTTTGCGCATGCGGCGCATGATCTGCGGCACGATTACGACCGCAGCCGCCCCCACCCACATCGAGATCGACACCGGGCTGGCGAACAGCACGCCGACGTCACCATCAGTGATCGACAACGCGCGGCGCAGGTTCTGCTCCATCATGTTGCCCAACACCACGCCCAGCACCAGCGGCGCCATCGGCACGCCGAACTTGCGCAGGAAGTAGCCCAGCGCGCCTATGCCCGCCACCAGCAGCAGATCGAAAGTGCCCGCGTTGATGGCGTAGACGCCGATGTAGCTGATGCACAGGATGCCCGGCACCATCAGCCATCCCGGCACCGACAGCACCTTGGCGAAGAAGCGCACCAGCGGCACGTTCATGACGAACAGCAGCACGTTGGCCACGAACAGTGAGGCGATCAAGCCCCACACCAGTTCGGGCTTGGAGTCGAACAGCACCGGACCCGGTGTGATGTTGTAGAGCGTCAGCGCGCCCATCATCACGGCAGTGGTACCCGAACCGGGCACGCCCAGCGTCAGCATGGGCACGAACGAGCCGATGGCCGACGCCGTGGCGGCGGCTTCCGGCGCGACCAGGCCGCGCATGTCGCCCTTGCCAAACTTTGCGTCCGGATCCTTGGCTTCGATGATGCGCTTTTCCTGCGAGTACGCCACGGCCGCGGCCACGCTGGCGCCGGCGCCAGGCAACACGCCCACGCCAAAACCCACCAGCGAGCTGCGCACCACGCTCCACCAGGTGAGCGCCATTTCCTTCAAGTTGAAAAGTTTGCGGCCGCTGGGCTTGACCTCGACGCTATGACCGGACATCACCTTTTCCAGCATTTCCAGCATCTCGCTGACCGCGAACAGCGCAATCACCACCACCACGAACTCGATGCCATCGGCCAGATGCACCGATTCGAAGGTGTAGCGATACACGCCGGAGTTCGCGTCCACGCCCACCACCGAAATCGACAGGCCGATCATCGCTGCCAGCACGCCTTTGACGGGCTGCTTGCCCAGCAAGCTGGTCAGGCAGCAGAACGCGAAAATCATCAGCACGAAATACTCGGCGGGGCCGAAGGCCAACGCCCACTTGGCCAGCAACGGCGCGAGCAGGATGATGCCCACCACCGACACGATGGCGCCGAAGAACGCGGACCAGGCGGAGAGCGACAGCGCCACGCTGGCCATGCCCTGCCGCGCCAGCGGATAACCGTCCAGCGTCGTCATGATGGCGCTGGCCTCGCCCGGCACGTTCAGCAGAATGGCGGTGATGCGGCCGCCGTATTCGGCGCCCACGTACACGGCAGCCAGCAGGATCAGCGCGGTCTCGGGCGGCAGGTTCATCGCGAACGCGATCGGAATCAGCATCGCCACGCCGTTGACCGGTCCCAGGCCGGGCAACACGCCCACCATGGTCCCGATGAACGAACCGATCATGGCCACCAGCAGGTTGGTCAGCGTAAAGGCGACGCCAAAGCCTATCGCCAAGTGATCAAGAATGCCGCTCATATCAGGGTCTCCAACAAACCGGTGGGCAGGACCACGTCCAGCACCTTGTCGAACAGCAAGAAAAACAGAATGCTCATGATGGCGCCGCCGATGGCGCACTTGACCCAACCGCCCCCGAACAGGCGGCCGACGAATATCGTCATCAGGGTTGTCGCAATCACGAAACCCAGCCACTGGAACAGGAAGGCATAGGCCACCACAAACGCCATCATCAGCGCGATGCGCGCATTGGCGCCGGGCGGATTGGCCTCCACCTGATGACCGCCCTTGTAGACCAGCCACAGGCCGCACAGGCCAATGATCAAGGCCAGCAGCAAGGGAAAGGCGCGCGGGCCCACAGGCTCATAGGCGAACGGGGCTTCGATTCCCCAACCCGCCGCGGTCATGAAGGCGGCCAGCGCTAGCGCCGCCACGCCCAATATTCGATCGTTCATGATCACTTTTCCGTTGTAGTCGCATCGCGCGGCGCAGCGCTCCCCTGCCGCCGCGGCAATGCCGGCGGCGGGGAATCCTGAAAAACGCGATAAGGGGGAGCCTTGCGGCTTACTTCTTGACCAGGCCGAACGAATCGGCCAGTTCGCCGTAGACCTTGACCTGGTTCTTCACGTAGGCGTCCAGCTCGGGACCCGTCTTGTTGAAGGGGAACAGGCCCTGCTGCTGGCGCAGCTTGTCGAACTCGGGCGAGGCCGCGGTCTTGTTGAAGGCGTCGACCCAAAACTGGTAGTCGCTGTCCGACACCTTCGGGCCGACGTAGAAGCCGCGGATGATCGGCCAGACGATGTCATAGCCCTGCTCCTTGGCGGTAGGTACGGTGCCCAGCTTGCCCGGCAGGCGCTGATCGTTGAACACGGCCAGCACACGGATGGGTGCGCCGCCTTCGAGCATGGTGAAGGCTTCTGCCGCATCGCCCATGTAGGCCTGGATATGGCCGCCGCGCAGGGCCGTGACGGCTTCGCCGCCGCCTTCAAACGCCACGAAGCGCATCTTCTTGAAATCCACGCCAGCCGCCTTGGCGGTCAGCGCGGCCTTCATCCAGTCCTGGCTACCCACGGTGCCGCCGGCGCCCAGCACGATCTTGGTCGGATCCTGCTTGAAGGCGTCCATCAGGCTCTTCAGGTCGGTGTACGGGGAATCGTTGCGAACCACGGCCACGCCGTAGTCGGTGCCGATGGCAGCCAGCCAGCGCACGTCGTTGACGTTGTACTTGCCGAACTTGCCCTGGGCCAGGTTCAAGAGCGAACCGCCCGAGAACGCCACGATGGTGCCCGGTTCGTTCGGGTGCTGGGCCACGATGTTGTTGTAGGCCACTGCGCCGATGCCGCCAGGCATGTAGACGATGCGCATGGCGCTTTTGAGCGCGCCGCTTTGCTTCAAGCCTTCGGTGGCCAGGCGGCAGGTCAGGTCGAAACCGCCGCCAGGCTGGGCGGGCGCGATGCATTCCGGGCGGCGCGGCTCGTCGGCCGCGTGGGCGGCGCCCAGGGACAAGGTAATCGTGCCCAGCGCCGCGACGGCGGCCAGGCGCAGTTTCAGACTAGTCTGCATTTTTTGCGTCTCCGAGATTTATAGGTCTAGGTATGGCTGGAAGCTCTGCTCAGACGGTTCTTTCCGCAATAACGGCCCCAGTGGACGCAACCGTACAAAAACGAAGCTTTCCAAAAGCTTTCAAATTCCGCCGTTTTTCTGGTGCGGCGCAGCATCTTCCGGGCGTTCCAGGGTAAACACCAATGCCGCTCTCAGGCCCGGCAAGGGCACCCGATTCTCCAGGACCAGCCGCGCCCCCAGGATTTCGGCAATCGTCCCGACAATGGCAAGCCCCAAACCGGCCCCGGGCTTGTTCTTGCCGGCGGCGCCCCGGCGAAAGCGGATGCAGGCGCGGGCAATGTCCTCCGCCGACATACCCGGGCCGCTGTCCTCGACCACCAGCCTGGCCTGGCCAGTGTCGATCTGGACCCTTACCGTGACTTCTCCCGCAGACGAGGTGTAACGGATGGCGTTGTCCACCAGGTTGCTGACCGCCTCCCTCAGCAGCCAGTCCGCCCCCTGGACCACCACCGGGCGGATCTCGGCTTCCAGGCCTATGTCGAGCTGGCGGGCTCGGGCGGTCGGCAGCAGGCTGCGGATGACCCCATCAGCCAGCTCCACCAGATCCACTGGCTCGGGGCTGAAACCGCCCTCGGCCAGCGAGGCGTCTTTAGCGCGCGCCAGCGCGAGCATTTGGTTGGTGGTGCGTACCGCCCTGTCCAACCCCTCTTGCATCGCCAGAAGGGCTGTACGGACCTCCTGGGGGTCTGTTTCACGCAAGGCATAGGCCGTCTGGGTCCGCAAAACCGACAAAGGGGTGCGCAACTGGTGCGAGGCGTCGTCCAGGAACTGGCTCTGGACCCTCGCCTGAGCCGCAAAACGGGCCATGTGGAGGTTTACGGCCGCGACTAGGGGTAGGACCTCCCCTGGCATGTCCGACGCGCTCACGGGGCTTAAATCGTCCGCAGAACGCCCTTCCACCTCCTGACGCAGCCTGGCCAGGGGACGCAGGGCCATGAAAACGCCCAGGACGATCACCAGGACGCTTATCAGGATCACGGCCAGGTCCCGTTCCACCGAGCGTACCAGCACTTGGTGCAGGAAGGCCTGCCGGGTATCCAGGCCTTCGGCCACCTGCACGATAACCCGTCCCCCTTTGTTGGCGTATAGCGGAGGATCCATGGGGCGCGCCAGCGCCGCAACGCGCACGGGCGTGCCCTGGTAGTCGGCATAGAAAAACCGCGGTTCCCCCGAAACCAGCGGCTCGGCAGGCATCGGCAGGCCAGGACTGCCGATTTCGGCCAGTCCGTCCTCCGTGGCAACCCGGTAGAACACGCTGCCATTGGCCGTCAGCTCGAAAAATTCCAGCATCAGGTATGGCTGCTCCATGGCTAATCCACCGCTGGCTGTGGATATGTTGTGGTCGATCGCGCGCAGCGCTCCAGAGAGCGAACGGTCGTAGGCAATGTCGACCTGGTTGCGCAGCTGGTGGTTCGACAGCCACAAGGCGCCCATCATCACGAAGACCAGGGTGGGGATCAGCCACCAGAGGAGCTGGCTTTTCAGCGTGCGATTACGTTTTTTTGCCGCGAAAAACCCCTTTTTTTCCGCACTTCTAGTTGTCAACAAGGTTCTCCAGGCAGTAGCCCATGCCTCGCATGGTCACGATCTGCACACCGGTATCCGCCAATTTTTTGCGCAAACGGTGCACCAGGACCTCGATGGCCTCCAGGTTGATGTCTGCATCGTCCGTCAGGATGCGATCCAGGATCTGCTGCTTGTTGATGGGTTCGCCGCTTTTTTGGATCAGTACCCGCAGAACCGAGTGTTCACGTGGGGATAACTGCAAGGGCTGTCCGTTGACCGTGAATTTTTGAGCGGAAGTTTCGAAGGCCAGGTTTCCCAGCGTGAGCCGCGGGTGCTCTCTCCCGCGGCTGCGACGGATGAGCGCGATCAGCCGCGCTTCCAACTCTTCCACAACAAACGGTTTCGGCAGGAAATCGTCCGCTCCCTGGTGGAGCGTCCCGATTTTTTCGGCCAGCGAATCGCGCGCGGTCAAGACCAGCACCGGCGTACGGTCGTCCCGCGCGCGAATCTTCGCGAGCAAAGCATGGCCATCCATGCCCGGCAGTCCCAGATCGAGGATGACGGCATCGAATTCTTCCATCGCCAGCCTTCTTTCGGCTACCAGCCCGTCATCAGCCCATTCAACGACGAAACCAGCGTGCCTGGCCAGGCTTCTTGAAAGCCAGCGTGCAAGTTCGGCTTCGTCTTCTATCAGAAGGATGCGCATGGACGGAGTCCGGGGGGGGATGGCTGGGCGGAATGGGAGAGCATGTTTGGCTTTTCCTTTATTTCTCTTTATATAAAGACTAATGATTAATAAGGCCTGTGGATAACTACCTTAACCTTGAAAACCTATTTTTTTTCATCAGCTTGCGACCGTTTTTGGCTGTGCAAGAACTCTGTGTGGGAAAAAAGCTGAAGTTGGACAAGATTTTGGACCCTGTCCGAAACCCCTGCTTGTTCAACTTGCCTCCACAAAATGTGCACAAGGCGTCTACTTAGGAGTTATCCACAGGGCGTTTCTGCCGGACGGGTTCCAAAAACGGCCCTTTTACCCCGAAAAACGTCCGGTTGCCACCCTGCTTTTTTGCCCTCCCAGGGGCGTTTAGAGGCCCTCCAGGGCGTTCGCGGAAAGGGGCATTCGAGGGGAGGCGCGCAGCCATTCTTGACTGGGAACTGAACAAAAAGTGAGCAGGTTCCGCCGTAGAATTCCGCCATGGCGACAGAAATCAGAATCAAGAAATCAGGTTGGGCAATCTGGCTGAGAAGCCGTTTGTTGGCGGACAATTTGCCGGCCACGCTTTGCGCGGCGGCGCTGATGGGCCTCTTGGGGGCGCTGGCCACCGTGGTCTTTCGCGAAATGCTGGCCTGGACACAAATCGTGCTGGGCGGCGAGGACACTCCCCACGGCATGGTGTCTTTGGCGCGCGGGCTGAGTCCCTGGCAACGCTTCCTGATGCCGGCCATAGGCGGCGCCATCGCGGGCGCGGTCCTGCAAATGGCGGCCAGGTGGTTGCCCAAGCGCGGCGCGGCGGACTACATGGAGGCGATTTCCATCGGCCGCGGGGTCATCGGCTTTCGCCAGACCGTCGCGCGCAGCCTGTCATCGATTTTTTCCATCGGCTCCGGCGCCTCGATTGGCCGGGAAGGTCCCATGGTGCAGTTGGCAGCGATGTTGTCATCCCTGACCGGCCGCTATCTGGTGCTGCCTCCCAGGCATCTGCGTCTGCTGGTCGCCTGTGGCGCCACGGCGGGGATTACTTCCGCCTACAACGCGCCCATCGCCGGAGCCCTGTTCATTTCCGAGATCGTTTATGGCGCGATAGCTTCAGCCACGCTGGTGCCGCTGGTCGTATCGTCGGTCGTTGCGAACATTGTGACGCGCCAGATCCTGCATTACGACGCGGTTTTTCATATGCCGCCCTTCACTTTCGTGTCCGGGTGGGAAGTCATCAACTATCTGGGATTGGGAGTGATCGCCGGCCTGGCGGCGCCGCAATTCCTGCGCTTCCTGGACACTGCACGCGCCGCGTTCGGCCGCGTACCCGCGCCGTTGTGGGTGCGCATGGCCTTGGGCGGCCTGATTGTCGGCGCCTTGTCAGTCGTGAATCCCGAGGTCTGGGGCAATGGCTACAGCGTGGTCAACAGCATGTTGCATACGCAGTGGGCCTGGCAGGCGGTGGCCGCCATTCTGCTGTTGAAAACGCTGGCCACCGCCGCCAGCGTGGGATCGGGCGCGGTAGGCGGCGTTTTCACGCCGACGTTATTCGTGGGGGCGGCGCTGGGCGCCTTGTACGGGACCGGCCTGCAGGCTCTGTTCCCCGCTGGGGATCTGTCGGCGGTATCGAGCTATGCGGTGGTGGGCATGGGGGCGTTGCTGGCCGCCACCACCTATGCGCCATTGATGTCCATCCTGATGATTTTCGAGATGACACTCAGCTACGAAGTCATGCTGCCGCTCATGCTGGCCTGCATCACAGGCTACGTGATTGCGCATCGGATAAGGCCGGATTCGGTCTATGCGAAATCGTTGGCCAGCAATCGGCGCGCGCAGCGCGTCGTTGTCAAGGAACGTGATGAATGACGGTATTTCACTAATACGAGTAAATACTCGTATTAGTGAAATAAGGAAAATAACCCCTTAAATAAGGGGCTTTTTCATGAAAACTCGCTTCAGACCGATTTCCTCGGCGCGATGGGTTTCCACATAACCGTATCGCGTGTAGATCGCGATGTTCTCGGTCATTTTCTCCTGCGTGTACAACCGGATGCTGGCATAGCCGGCCTGGCGCGCCGCGGTTTCCGCGAACTGCATCAGGTCGCGGCCATAGCCCTTTCCCTGCGCTTGCGGATCCACCGCGATGTTGTCCAGCAGCAGGCAATCGGCTTCCGGAATCAGGACCAGCACAGCTTGCACGGTATCGCGCACACGCAGCACATGGACCACGCCCTGCGTGACGCGGGCACGGTAATCATCAAGCATCGGTCCGGGCGTCGCGCCGATGCGCGCAACATAGTGGCCATAGGCTTGCGCGACGATTCGTTCGATGTCAGGCAGATCGTCGAGGCTGGCGAGGCGTATGTCAGGGTGCATGCGAGGTCCGGATGAAGCGCTGCCCGGCGTGGGCGGATTTCCCGGAAATATAGGACGTCCGGACCGTCGCAGGATTATTTTTATAATTAGTTATAAAATTTATAACTAATAGTTCGCTTGTATACCCCGAAGATGATGTGCGATCACCGCAGAAAGTCGCAGAGTGATTCCGCAAAGGAGTGTCGATGGCACCTAATACGTCTTTCCCGGGGAACAGCGTGTCCGACAACCTGTGGAACGACTATGCAAAGTTCTTCGAGGCTTGTTCAGGCGTGCTGGACCGGGTCGAGCAGCACAGGGATAGCGGCATCGCCTTGTCGGAGAGTGAGTTGTCGGAGTTGAGAACCATGGCGCTCAACCTCAATACATTCGGCCGGGTGCTGCATGGAAAAAGAGCGCGGGAAATGCGCCTGCTGGCTGAGCGTGCCGAACGGGCATTGGGCAAGGCCGAAGCAGCCTCGGCGCTTGCGCCGATACAGGAAGACAGCGAGTCCGAAGATGACCCGGCCGCAGTGACGGGCTAAGCCCCAGGCAGGTTCCTTCAGGCAGTCAGGCAGCGCGCCGGCGCAGGACCGCGCGTCCCAAGGCGCTGATTACCTTGAGCGTATATAACACGAACAAGGATCCCGTAATGTCCCCGGTCAGCATCGCGATGAAGCCGTCGGCGAGCGCGGCTCTCTCTCCCTGGAGAAAGAACCAGAGATGGTGAATGGTCGTATTCACTACCGCATAGACTACGGCGCAGATCAGCAGACGCCAGGCCGTAAGGTTGGCCAGGTCGGGCTGCAATCGCAGTGCCGAACGGGCCCAGCGATAGGCCAGGTAGGGAGCGGCAGCGGCCATGATGCCCCCCGCCACGGAGCGGAGCATGTCGTCAGGAAAGTAGTAGCAGAAGCAGGCGATCCACGATCCGGCCAGCAGCCCGAGCGCCGCAGGCAGGCCAAACAGCAAGGTGCATATCAGGCGCACGCCCGCCGGCAGATAGATCCAATTGATGCCCCGCACAAACTCAAGATTGGTGAACACCCATTCATTGACCGCCAGACTGCCCAGGAACAGCGCCATCGTCACCAGAGCCCACTTACCCTGATCTAGAATGTTCCCCATACCTCGAATTCCGCCGCTTGTCAGTCGCTGCGTCCATTATCCATGAAAGAAAAAAAGAGACCCGCTGACATCTACATGCGTTTTCTGCGCCTGACCGATGCGCTGCGCGGCCTGCCCGCGCTGCCGTCGCTGGATCCCCTGGAAGAACGCATACTCACGCTGATCGCGCGCGCGTCGCAGGAACAACGCCGCTTGTCCGTGCGCGATGTGATGGCGGTGGATAGCATAGGGTCACCCGCGACCTTGCACGCGCGCTTGAAATCGATGCGCGAGAAAGGCTGGGTGCTGCTAGTCGATACCGAGGACGCGCGCCGCAAGCAGGTCGAACTCAGCCAGGCGGCGTTGTCGCATTTCGACCGCTTGTCGGAATGCCTGGTGGAAGCGGCGCGCAAGCCCTGAGCTGCAGCGCTGCAACATGCCGCCGCGCAGGCTTATTTCCCGATACAGAAGCTCGAGAAGATCTCGCCCAGCAGATCGTCGCTGGTGAACTTGCCCGTGATGCTGGACAGGCTGTCATGTGCCAGCCGCAGTTCTTCCGCAAACAAGTCCAGTACGCGGTCGTCCTGTTCCGCATGCGCGCCGGCCAACTCCAGATGTTCCGCCGCATCTTGCAAGGCGTGCAGGTGTCGCTCGCGCGCGAGCCACGGGGATTCGCCGCCGGGATTCCAGCCTGCGATGCGCAGCAACTCTGCACGCAGTTCGTCCAGGCCCGCACCGCGCTTGGCCGAGATTCCAAGTTCCTGAGGACCGGCGGCAAAAGGCGTGGACAACAGATCCACCTTGTTGAAGACCTTCAGCACAGGCGTGCGCGGCGGCAGGCGCGCGGTGATCTGGGCGTCCAGCTCGTCGCCGGGCTGGGTGGCATCCTGCAGATGCAGGATGACGTCGGCGCGCTCGATTTCCTGCCAGGTGCGCGCAATGCCTATGCTTTCCACCGTGTCCTCGGTTTCCCTGAGGCCGGCGGTGTCGACGATATGCAGCGGCACGCCGTCGATGTGGATCTCCTGCACTACCTTGTCGCGGGTGGTGCCCGCGATCGGGGTGACGATGGCGATGTCGTCGCCGGCCAGCGCATTGAGCAGGCTGGACTTGCCGACGTTGGGCTGGCCGGCTAGCACCACGTGCAGGCCTTCGCGCAGAATCACGCCCTGGCGCGCTTGCGCGATCAGTTTGGCGAGGTCCGCGGTCAGCGCTTCCAGGGTCGGGCGGGCTTGATACTTCTCGAGGAAGTCGATTTCCTCTTCGGGGAAATCCAGCGTCGCTTCGACCAGCATGCGCAAATGGATGATGCGGTCCGACAGGTCGTTCACGCGCGCGGAAAAATCGCCCGAGAGCGACGCCATGGCGCCGCGCGCGGCCGCTACCGACGAGGCCTCGATCAAATCGGCTACGGCTTCGGCCTGAGCCAGGTCCATGCGGTCGTTGAGGAAGGCGCGGCGCGTGAATTCGCCCGGCTCGGCCAGCCGGATGCCAAGATCGCGGCCGGCGGCCAGACAGCTTTCCAGCACGCGGCGCAGCACGGCGGGGCCGCCATGCCCTTGCAGTTCCAGCACGTCTTCGCCGGTATAGGAATGCGGCGCGCGGAAATAGATGGCGATGCCTTCGTCCAGCAATTCGCCCGTGCCGGATTTGAACGGCAGGTAGTGCGCATGTCGCGGCGTGAGTTCGCGCTGGAACAGGCGCCGCACGAGTTCGGACAGGTCCGTGCCGGAGACGCGGACGACGCCGATACCGCCTCTTCCGGGGGCGGTTGCGATGGCGGCGATGGGGGCGTAGGCGGACATATTTCGGGCAAGGCAAGGCGAGAACAATAAGGGAATATAACTGTTGCGCCGTCCCTTGTTTGCTGGTTAATGTGGCCCGGAGGTTCAAAACCCGAAACAATCCAGGGAGATCACAATGGCATCTCGGTTTTCGCGTGTCTTGGCCTGCGGCTCAGCCGCGGTGATATTGGCCTTCGGCACCTTCAGTTCGGCTATGGCCCGCGATCTGGTGATCGCCTTGAAGACCGAACCTTCGTCGATGGATCCGCAGTATCACGCGCTCACGCCCAATACGCAGATTTCCCAGACCATATTCGATACCCTGGTTGCCACCGATGCGCAGCTCAAGCCGCAGCCCGCGCTGGCCGAGTCCTGGACCGTGGACGGCAAGGTGTGGACTTTCAAGCTGCGCCCTAACGTGAAGTTCTCCGACGGCACGCCGTTCACCGCGGAAGACGTGGTCTTTACGTATGCGCGCGTCCCCAAGGTGCCCAACAGTCCCTCGCCGTTCACGCTGTATCTGGGTTCGGTCGAGAAGACCGAAGCGGTCGATCCCAGCACCGTGCGCATCACCACCAAGGACGTGGCGCCGAACCTGCTGGTCAACCTGGCGCAGTTGCCCATCATGTCCAAGAAAGCGGCGTCGGGCCCCGCGGCCGAGGGCAAGACGACGACGGAACTCAATAGCGGCGACGGCCTGATAGGCACCGGTCCCTACAAGTTCGTGTCCTGGAAGCGCGGCGCCGAATTCGTGCTGGCGCGCAACGACAACTATTGGGGCAAGAAGCCCGAATGGGATCGCGTGGTCTACCGTCCCATCAGCAACGCGGCCGCGCGCGTGGCCGCGCTGCTTGCCGGCGACGTCGACATGATCGAGGATCCCCCAACCGATGACCTGCCCAAGCTCAAGGGCGACAAGAAACTCTATGTAGAGGAAACGCCGTCGGTGCGTGTCGTCTACGTGGCGCTGGACCAGTTCGCTGAACCCTCGCCGGGCGTGCAAGGCACCGAAAAGAACCCCATGAAGGACAAGCGCGTGCGCGAAGCGCTGTCGCTCGCCATCAACCGCGATGCGCTGGTCGAGCGCGTGATGGGCGGGGTGGCGTTGCCCGCGGGAAATCTGTTGCCCTACCCCATGTTCGGTTCCAGCAAGGAGCATTCGAAGGCTCCCAAGGCCGACGTGGAAAAGGCCAAGTCCTTGTTGAAGGAAGCTGGTTATCCCAACGGCTTTTCCATCACGCTGGGCTCGCCGTCGGGTCGCTATGTCAACGATTCGAAGGTGGCGCAGGCGATCGCGTCGATGTGGACTCGCATCGGTGTGAAGACCAGCGTGGATGCGATGGCGCCCCCGGTGTTCTTCAAGAACCGCGACAGCTATGCGTTCTCGGCCTATCTGGCGGGCTGGTCCGTGACCAGCGGCGAAATGTCCAACGCGCTGACCTCGCTGCTGGTGACGCGCAATCCCGAAGCAGGTTTGGGCACCACCAACCGCAGCCGCTACTCCAATCCCAAGATGGACGCGCTGGTGAAGGAAGCTTCGTCGACCATGGACGACGCCAAGCGAGCGGATCTGTTGTCCAAGGCCAGCAACATCGCCATGGATGACTACGCCATGCTGCCTGTGCACTTCGAGTTGTCGGTATGGGCGATGAAGAGCGACATCCGCTATCAGGGCCGCCCAGACCAGGTCACGCTCGCGCAGTTTGCAACGCTGAAGAAGTAAGGCGCTAGTGCTTGCAACAATCGTAAGAAGGCTGCTGCAGACCATCGTCGTCATGCTGGTCATGTCGGCGCTGGTCTTTGCCGGCATCTACATGGTGGGCGACCCGGTCTCGATGCTGGCCAGCCCGGAAGCGACCGAAGCGCAACGCGCGGCGGTGCGCGCATCGCTGGGCCTGGATCTGCCGCTGTGGCGGCAGTACCTGATCTTCATGGGCCAGGCGGTGCGCGGTGATTTCGGCAACAGCTTCCTGACGGGCGAACCGGCCATGAGGCTGATCCTGGAGCGCATGCCGGCCACGGTGGAACTGGCCTGTGTGGCCATGCTGCTGTCGGTGCTGATCGGCGTGCCGTTGGGCATCCTGGCCGGCCTCAAGCCCAAGGCAGTGGGCTCGCGCGCGATCATGACGGGCTCGGTGCTCGGTTTCTCGCTGCCTAACTTCTGGGTTGGCCTGATGCTCATCATGGTGTTCGCCGTGATACTCGGCTGGGTGCCGGCGGGTGGGCGCGGCCAGACCGTCAGCATCGGATCGCTGCAGTTGAGCGTGCTGACTTTCGACGGCTGGCTGAGCCTGGCGCTGCCTGCGGCCACGATCGCCTTCGCCAAATGCGCAATGATCATCCGCGTGACGCGTGCCGCCACGCGCGAAGCCCTGCCCATGGACTACATCAAGTTCGCGCGCGCCAAGGGCCTGTCTGAAAAGCGCGTACTGGGCGTGCATCTGCTCAAGAACATCCTGATTCCCGTGGTGACGGTGGCGGGCCTGGAGTTCGGCCAGGTGATGGCCTTCGCCGTCGTGACGGAAACCGTGTTTTCCTGGCCGGGCATGGGCAAGCTGCTGATCGATTCCATCATCAACCTGGACCGTCCGGTGGTGGTGGCGTATCTGCTCTTGATCGTGTTCTTCCTGGTCATGCTGAATCTGGTGGTGGACATCATCTACACGGTGCTGGACCCCCGCGTACGCTTGGATAGCCGCCGATGAACACACCCGCCACCGCCGCCGCGCCCCCGGTTCAGGCCAAGGAGCAGACGCCCTGGCGCCGCTTCCTGTCGGACTTCTTCGCCAGCAAGCTGGCCACGCTGGGTTTGATCATGCTGGTCGTGATCGTGGGCGCCGCGCTGCTTGCGCCCTGGATCGCGCCGCAGAATCCCTACGACCTGGCGACGCTGGACATCATGGACTCCAAGCTCAAGCCGGGCAGCGAAAGCGGCGACGGCAGCATGCGTTATTGGTTGGGCACAGATGGCCTGGCGCGCGACCTGTTCTCGGCCATCCTTTACGGCATGCGCACCAGCCTGTTGGTGGCCAGCGTGTCGGTGCTGGCGGCCTTCGGCATCGGCGCCACGGTGGGCCTGATCGCAGCCTATTTCGGCGGCCGCATCGACGCCTTGCTGATGCGGGTTGTGGATATCCAGTTGTCGTTCCCCGCCATCCTGGTTGCGCTGATGTTGCTGGCGATTCTGGGCAAGGGTGTGGATAAGGTGATCATCGCGCTGATCGTGGTGCAGTGGGCGTATTTCGCGCGCGCCGCGCGCGGCGCGGCGCTGGTCGAGCGCGGCAAGGAATACGTGGAAGCGGCGCGCTGCATGTCGCTGTCGTGGGGGCGCGTGCTGTTCCGTCACGTGCTGCCCAACTGTATGCCGCCGCTGATCGTGATCGCCACCATCGACCTGGCGCATGCGATTGCGCTGGAGGCCACGCTGTCGTTTCTGGGCGTGGGCGTGCCGGTGACGGAGCCGTCGCTGGGCATGCTGATCTACAACGGCTTCGAATATCTGCTGTCCGGTCAGTACTGGATTTCGTTCTTCCCCGGCATTGCGCTGGCGCTGGCCATCATCGCCATCAATCTGGTGGGCGACCACCTGCGCGATGTGCTCAACCCGCGCCACGCGAATTGAGGGCGGGCGCAATGCAGACACCTGTGGAAAAGTCCCCGGCGACGCCCATACTCGAGGTGCATGGCCTGAAGACGCACTTCTACACCCGCAATGGCGTGGTGAAGGCGGTGGACGGTGTGGACCTGACGCTGGCCGAAGGCGAGATCCTGGGACTGGTGGGCGAATCGGGGTCGGGCAAGAGCATCACCGGCTTTTCGCTGATGGGACTGCTGGATGAGCCGGGCCGCATCGTCGACGGCACCTTGCGCTTGAACGGCGAGGACTTGCGCAACGCGACACCCGCGCGCTGGCGCGAGCTCAGGGGCCAGGAGATTGCCATGATCTTCCAGGATCCCATGATGACCCTGAACCCGGTACTGCGCGTCGATACGCAGATGATCGAGGCGGTGCAGGCGCACAGCAAGGTATCGCGCGAGCAAGCCCGCCAGCGCGCCTTGCAGACGCTCGCCATGGTGGGCATCCCTTCGCCCGAGGAGCGTCTGCGCACCTATCCGCACCAATTATCAGGCGGCATGCGGCAGCGCGTGGCGATCGCGATTGCGCTCTTGAATTCGCCGCGCCTGATCATCGCCGACGAGCCCACCACGGCGCTGGATGTGACCATACAAGGACAGATCCTGTTCGAAGTGCAGAAGCTGTGCCGCGAAACCGGCACCGCGCTGATCTGGATCACGCACGACCTTGCCGTGGTCGCGGGCCTGGCGGACCGCGTGTCGGTCATGTATGCGGGGCGCGTAGTCGAAACCGGCACCACGCAGGCGGTCATCAGCCATCCCATGCATCCCTACACGCATGGCCTGATCGCTTCCATACCCACGCCCGAATCCCGTGGCAGGCCGCTGGTTCCGATTCCCGGCATGACGCCGTCGCTGCTCAACCTGCCGCAAGGCTGTGCGTTCCGTGGGCGCTGCCCGCGCGCCACCGACGCCTGTCTGGTCGAACCGCAGCCCGTGGAGGTGCGCCCGGCGCAATGGGTGCGTTGCTGGCATGCCGGAGGACCAGATACCAAATGAACGCCGCAGAACGAGATCCCGCGGTCCCTATCCTGTCGTTGCGCAAGGTCGAGCTGCGCTTCGTGCAGCCCGTGGACCTGGCCGGCCGAATCGCCAACCTGCTGGGCGCCGGTTTGAAGACGCAGGTCGTGCATGCAGTGGCGGGTGTGGACCTGGATGTGCGGCCGGGCGAAGTGATAGGCATCGTGGGCGAATCCGGCTGTGGAAAATCCACGCTGGGCCGTATCGTGTCAGGCATCCTGCCGCCGACGGCGGGCGAAGTCAGCTACAAGGGCCGCGCCGTGAAGGCCATGGCGGGCCCGGAACGGCGTGCCTATGAGCTAGGCGTGCAGATGATCTTCCAGGATCCCTATGCCTCGCTGAACCCGCGTATGCGCGTGCGCGAGATCATCGGCGAGGCGCCCGTGGCGCACGGCCTGGTCCGCGCGCGCGACAAAGCCGAGTACGTCGCCGGGCTGATGCGCCAGGTGGGGCTGGATCCGGCTTTTGCACAGCGTTATCCCCATCAATTCTCTGGCGGCCAGAGGCAGCGCGTAGGAATTGCGCGGGCGCTCGCGCTCAAGCCTTCGGTCATAGTTTGCGACGAGGCGGTCGCCGCGCTGGACGTGTCGATCCAGGCCCAGGTGCTTAATCTCTTCGAACGGTTGCGTGTGGACCTGGACCTGACCTATCTTTTCATCAGCCACAACCTCAGCGTGGTCAGCCACATCTCGGACCGCGTGGCCATCATGTATCTGGGCCGCGTGGTGGAGCTGGCGCCTACCGACACGGTCTTTCAGCGGGCCAACCATCCGTACACGCAGGCCTTGCTGAAGGAACTGCCGACGCTGCAGCCGGGGCGGCGCACCTACCAGCCCATCAAGGGCGAACTGCCGTCGCCGCTGGACCCGCCGACGGGCTGCGCCTTCCACCCGCGTTGCCCGCATGCGATGCCGCGCTGCAAGGCAGAACGGCCGTTGCTGCGTGAAGTCGCCCCGGGTCAGTTCAGCGCCTGCCATCTGAACGATACGTGAATTCAACTCTTACGCCTTATCCACAGCCATGAAAACCATAGACGAAATCGAACGCGCCCACGGCGACCTCACCGCGCTGCGACGGGATATCCACGCCCATCCGGAACTTGCTTTCCAGGAAACGCGCACGTCCGCGCTGGTCGCGGAGCGTTTGCGCGGCTGGGGCCTGGAAGTCCACACGGGGCTGGGGAAAACCGGCGTGGTGGGTATTTTGCGCGGCGGCAACGGCAAGAAAACCATAGGTTTGCGCGCCGACATGGACGCGCTGCCCATGCCCGAGCACAACCGCTTTGCGCACAAGTCCACCATCAGCGGACGCATGCACGGCTGCGGCCACGACGGACACACGACCATGCTGCTGGGGGCGGCGCAATACTTGTCCACACACCGCGATTTCGATGGCACGGTGGTGTTCATCTTCCAGCCGGCCGAGGAAGGCGGCAACGCCGGCGCGCGCGCCATGATGCAGGACGGCCTGTTCGACAAATTCCCTTGCGATGCGGTGTTCGGCATTCACAACATGCCCGGCATGCCGGTCAACCAGTTCGGTTTTCGGGCGGGCCCGACCATGGCCTCCAGCAACCGCTGGGACATCGTCATCAAGGGCGTGGGCGGCCACGCGGCGCAGCCGCATGCATCGGTGGACCCCATCATTGTCGCGGCCGACATGGTGCATGCCCTGCAGACGGTGATCTCGCGCAGCAAGAATCCGCTGGAGCAGGCCGTGCTTTCGATCACGCAGATCCACGCGGGCGACGCCTACAACGTGATTCCCGGCGAAGCCGTGCTGCGCGGCACCGTGCGCACCTATTCGGTGGAGACCCTGGACAAGATCGAGGCGGACATGCGCCGCATCGCGACCACCTTGCCGCAGGTCTACGGCGGGACGGGCGAACTGGATTTCGTGCGCGCATATCCCCCGCTGGTGAATTGGGAAAAGGAAACCGCCTTTGCCGCCCAAGTCGCCGAAGACGCGTTCGGCGCTGAAAACGTGCAGCGCGAGATGCCGCCCTTCATGGGGGCGGAGGACTTTTCCTTCTTCCTGGAAGCGGTGCCTGGGACCTACCTGTTCCTCGGCAACGGCGACGGCGACCATCGCATGGAGACCTATCACGGCATGGGTCCGTGCCAGCTGCACAACCCGAATTACGACTTCAACGACGCCTTGCTGCCGGTGGGCGCAACATATTGGGTAAAACTGGTTCAGGCTTTTCTGCCGAAGTCCTGATCCACGCAAGTCTTTGATTTAAAAGGCGCGGGCTCCCTACGGACCGCGCCTTTTTTCATGGCCGGGCAAGGTTGTACACAGGCTGTCCACCTGCTATTCACCGCCTATCCACCGGGATATCCCCCGACAATCCACCGCTTTTCCCTGGCTTGCCACCAGGCTTATCCCAAGACTTATCCACAGGGTTGAATGCGACCCTAGCCGTCCCTTATATGACGCACAGGCTTGAACAAAGGCCGAATAATTCGTTTGCGTAGGGGTTGCGCGTTTTCATAATGGACCGTTCCTGAGCCGGCCTGGCCGGCATTCGCGCAAGGAGCGATCCATGTCCCAGAGCAACGCGCTGCGCCGGTCCGAGGTGTATGCCGAACCCGCTGCGCAAGCCTTTTCGATCCGCCCGCTGGCAGCCGTGACCGGCGCGGAAATCATCGGTATCGACCTGTCGCGCGAGCTGACCCCGGCCGATTTCGCGCAGGTGCATCGCGCCCATCTGGACCATCACCTGCTGGTGTTCCGCGATCAGCGCATCACGCCGCAGCAGCACATCGATTTCAGCCGCCGCTTTGGCCGTCTGATGATCCACGTGCTGCATCAGTTCCATCTGGCCGGGCATCCCGAGATCCTCATCGTTTCCAACATCGTTGAAGACGGCAAGCCGCTAGGGCTGGGTGATGCCGGCAAGTATTGGCATTCGGATATCTCGTACAAGGAATTGCCCAGCCTGGGGTCGCTGCTGCACGCGCAGGAGCTGCCCACGCAAGGCGGCGACACGCTATTCGCCGACATGCACGTGGCGTACGACACTCTGCCCGCCGCATTGCGAGACGCCATCGAAGGCAAGCGTGCCGTGCATTCCTACCTGGCCAAGTACGGCCAGCTGCAGAAGGAAGGCTCGTGGCGTCCCAATCTCAGCGCGCAACAGGTCGCGCAGGTGCAGGAAGTGGTGCATCCGGTCGTGCGCACGCATCCGGAGACGGGCCGCCGCGCGCTGTTCGTGAGCGAAGGCTTCACCACCCGCATCGAGGGCCTGCCCGAAGACGAGAGCCGCCAGATCCTGGACGAACTGTTTGCCCACAGCATCCGGCCCGAACACATCTACCGCCACCAATGGCAGCCGCATGATCTGGTGTTCTGGGACAACCGCTCGTTGATCCATCTGGCCGGCGGTACGCCGGATCACGTGCGCCGCAAGCTGTACCGCACGACGATCGAAGGCGACGTGCCGTTCTGACGTCGCGCTCCCCATAATTTCGCGCAAAACCATTTATCCACAGGGTCCGCCATGGGTTTTTCCTCCGCTGTACGTGATCGTTTGGTCCAGGCCGCCACCGGCGCGGGCCTGGCGTTGATACTTGCCGTGCTGGCGCTGGCTTCGCCGACGCCGGCCATGGCGGAGGGCCGCATCCGCATCGCCGAGCAGTACGGCATCGTGTATCTGCTGTTGAACGTGGCGCGCGATCAGCAACTGATCGAAAAGCACGGCAAGGCCGATGGTGTGGATATCTCGGTCGAGTGGGCCAAGCTGTCGGGCGGTTCGGCCGTGAACGATGCGCTGTTGTCCGGGGCTGTGGATATCGCGGGGGCAGGCGTGGGGCCGCTGTTGACGATCTGGGACCGCACGCGCGGCAAGCAGAACGTGAAGGGCGTGGCTTCGCTGGGCAATTTTCCCTATTACCTGGTCAGCAACAATCCCAACGTGAAGACGATTGCGGACTTCACCGACAAGGACCGCATCGCGGTGCCGGCGGTGGGCGTGTCGGTGCAGTCTCGCGTGTTGCAGCTGGCGTCGGCCAAACTGTGGGGCGACGCGCAGTTCAACAAGCTGGACAAGATTTCCGTCGCCCTGCCGCATCCGGACGCGGCCGCCGCCATCATCGCGGGCGGCACGGAAATCACGGGGCATTTCGGCAACCCGCCCTTCCAGGAGCAGGAGCTGGCCGAGAATCCCAAGGCGCGCATCGTGCTCAATTCCTATGACGTGCTGGGCGGGCCCAGTTCGTCCACGGTGTTGTTTGCGACCGAGAAATTCCGCAAGGAAAATCCCAAGACCTACAAGGCATTCCAGGCCGCGCTGAAGGAAGCGGCGCAGTTCGCCGGCGCCAACCCGGAAAAGGCCGCGGATACTTATCTGCGCGTTACCGGCGCAAAGCTGGACCGCGATTTCCTGATCAAAGTGATCAAGAACCCCGACGTGCAGTTCAAGCTGGAACCGCAGAATACCTATGCGCTGGCCGAGTTCATGCACAAGGTGGGCGCGATCAAGAATGCGCCGGCCAGTTGGCGCGATTATTTCTTTGACGACCCCGTCACGGCCCAAGGCAGTTGAGATGGGATTGAGCGCTGCCTCCCCTGTGGATAACACCGAAAAGGCCACGCCTTTGCTGGCTGTGGATAAGGTGTCGATCGAATACAAGACGCGCGAAAGGCGCGTGCGCGCCACGCATCAGGTCAGTTTCGACGTGCACGAAGCAGAGCGTTTCATCCTGCTGGGCGCGTCCGGTTGCGGCAAATCCACGCTGCTTAAGGCAATTGCGGGCTTCATCGAACCGACCGAAGGCCGCATTGCCATCGATGGCAATGCCGTGCGCGGCCCGGGGCCGGACCGCATCGTGGTGTTCCAGGAATTCGACCAGCTGCCGCCATGGAAGACGTTGCGGCAGAACGTGGCGTTTCCGCTGGTGGCTTCACGCAAGCTCAACCGGCGCGAGGCCGACGAGCGCGCCATGCACTACCTGGACAAGGTGGGGTTGTCCGCGTTCGCCGATGCCTATCCGCATACGTTGTCCGGCGGCATGAAGCAGCGCGTGGCCATTGCGCGCGCCCTGGCGATGCAGCCGCGTGTGCTTTTGATGGACGAGCCCTTCGCGGCACTGGACGCGTTGACGCGGCGGCGCATGCAGGAAGAATTGCTGGCGCTGTGGGAAGACGTGCGTTTCACGCTGCTGTTCGTCACCCATTCCATCGAAGAGGCATTGGTGCTGGGCAGCCGCGTGCTGCTGCTGTCGCCGCATCCGGGCCGCGTGCGCGCGGAACTGAACGCCCATGCCTACGGGCTGCATAGCCAGGGCTCGGCTGCGTTCCAGTCTGCGGCCAGGCGCGTCCATGATCTGCTGTTCGATGTGGCGCCTGCGGAAAAGTCCGCTGAACTTGCCGCTGAACGGGCCGCGGCCTGAAGGACTTCCGCATGAACAACGCATACGCAGGCGCCGTGCCCATCCGTCCCGAAGTGGAGTACGAGCTGCCGCCCTTGCCCGCGCAAGCGGGCGAAGCGCCCCTGCCCTGGCATGAACGCCTGTGGCAGCACGCCAGCCTGCGCAAGCTGGCGATCCTGGCGCTATTGGCCGGCATCTGGGAGCTGGCGGCGCGCTACACCGACAATGATCTGCTGCTGCCCAGCGCATCGCAGACGGCGGTCGCCTTCGTGCAGGGCATCGCAGGCGGCGAACTGCCGGCACGCGCCGGGCAATCGTTGCGCGTGCTGGCGCAGGGATATGCGGCGGGCGTGCTGCTGGCCTTTGTGCTGACCACGCTGGCGGTGTCGACGCGTTTCGGTCGCGATCTGCTGTCCACCTTGACGGCCATGTTCAATCCCCTGCCGGCGATTGCGCTGCTGCCGCTGGCGCTGCTGTGGTTCGGCCTGGGCGAAGGCAGCCTGGTGTTCGTTCTGATCCATTCGGTGTTGTGGGCGCTGGCGCTGAACATGTACGCGGGTTTTCTGGGGGTATCGGATACCTTGCGCATGGCGGGCCGCAACTATGGATTGAGCGGTCTGCGCTACGTGTTGCAGATTCTGGTGCCTGCCGCCCTGCCCGCCATCCTGGCCGGGCTGAGGATAGGCTGGGCCTTTGCGTGGCGCACATTGATCGCTGCGGAACTGGTGTTCGGCGCGTCCAGCGGCAAGGGCGGCCTGGGCTGGTACATCTTCCAGAACCGCAACGAGTTATACACAGACCGCGTGTTCGCGGGGTTGGCGGCGGTGGTGATCATCGGCCTGCTTGTGGAAAACCTGGTGTTCGACACCGTGGAGCGTTTCACGGTCAGGCGCTGGGGCATGCAGCGCTGATTGTCTCGGCGCAGAGCCGCGCAGCAGCCAAAAAAAGGTGGCCCCTCGGGGCCGCCTTGCGCATGGGGCGCGTCGCGGATTACAGCTTCAGTCCCAGCGCCTTGGCCACGCCTGCGGCGTAGGCGGGATCGGCTTTGCGGAAGTGTTCCAGCTGGCGGCGCTGGATTTCTTCCGGGACGCCGGCCATGTGGCGGCCGATGTTGCCGAACAGCAGCTCCTGCTGTGCAGGCGTCATCAGGCGGAACAAGGCGCCCGGCTGCGAGTAGTAGTCATCGTCCACGCGGTGATTCCAGCGCGCTGCCGCCTGGCCGTCCAGCGCCAGAGGCGGCTCGCCTGCCGACGGGGTTTCCTTCCACTCGCCCGCGCTGTTGGGCTCGTAGTTCAGCGTCGCCCCGACGTTGCCGTCGACACGGCCGGCGCCGTCGCGGTGGAAGCTGTGAAACGGGCAGCGCGGCGCGTTCACCGGGATCTGGTGGTGGTTGATGCCCAGGCGATAGCGGTGCGTGTCGCCGTAGGAGAACAGCCGGCCTTGCAGCATCTTGTCCGGCGAGAATCCGATACCGGGGACCACGTTGGCCGGGGTGAAGGCGGCCTGCTCGACCTCGGCAAAGTAGTTCTCGGGGTTCTTGTTCAGCTCCAGCACGCCGACTTCGATCAGCGGATAGTCGCCGTGCGGCCAGACCTTGGTCAGGTCGAAGGGGTTGATATGGTAAGTCGCGGCGTCGGCCTCGGGCATGATCTGCACCTTCAGCGTCCACTTCGGGAAGTTGCCCTTTTCGATGTTCTCGAACAGGTCGCGCTGCGAGCTTTCGCGGTCATGGGCGACCACTTGCGCCGCTTCCTCGTCGCTCAGACAGGCGATGCCTTGCTGCGACTTGAAGTGGAATTTCACATAGAAGCGCTCGCCGTCCTTGTTGATGAAACTGAACGTGTGCGAACCGAAGCCGTGCTGCTGGCGCAGGTTGGCGGGAATGCCGCGATCGCTCATCAGGGTGGTGACCTGATGCAGCGATTCGGGATTGAGCGACCAGAAGTCCCAGGCGGCGGTGGCGCTGCGCAGGTTGGTCTTGGGGTCGCGCTTCTGGGTGTGGATGAAGTCCGGGAATTTCAGCGGATCACGGATGAAGAAGACCGGCGTGTTGTTGCCGACCAGGTCCCAGTTGCCTTCCTCGGTGTAGAACTTGATGGCGAAACCGCGCACGTCGCGTTCGGCGTCAGCCGCGCCGCGCTCGCCGGCCACGGTCGAGAAACGCAGGAACAGCGGGGTCTGCTTGCCGACCTGGGAAAAGAGGTTGGCGCGGGTGTAGCGCGAGATGTCGTGGGTGACAGTGAGGGTGCCATAGGCGCCCGAACCCTTGGCGTGCACCACGCGTTCGGGGATGCGTTCGCGGTCGAAGTGGGCGAGCTTTTCAATGAGCCAGAAGTCTTCCAACAGCGCCGGGCCGCGCGGGCCGGCAGTCAGCGTGTTGTTGTTGTCGGCCACCGGCGCGCCAGCGGCGGTGGTCAGATGCGTCTTCTTGTCGGTCATAGCACACTCCCTATGAAATGCCTGGAATGCGGGGGCCGCAGAGGGGCCCGCGCCGTGTCTGGGATAGCCCGGCATTGCCGGCCTGGGGCTATCTCCGACACATCATAGGGGTCTTGCCTTACCGTGTGAAGTTGATTGATCTATAAAACTTGATAAAGAATAACTATCAAGAAAATCAGGAATCGGCATCGGTGGCGGCCGTCAGGCGAAAAAAACCGGTCCGCATGGGACCGGTTTCTTGCGCGGGAGCAGATATCAGCGGTTGGCTGCGGCTTCCGTCTTGCGCTGCATGGCGCGGGTGATGGACCACTGCTGGGCGATCGACAGGGTGTTGTTGACGCACCAGTAGAGCACCAGGCCGGCCGGGAAGAAGAACATCATCCCGCCGAACACCAGCGGCATGATCATCATGACCTTGGCTTGGACGGGGTCCGGGGGCGTCGGGTTCAGTTTGATCTGCAGGAACATGGTGGCCATCATGATGGCGGGCAGAATGAAGTACGGGTCGCGGATCGACAGGTCGTGCACCCACAGGATCCACGGCGCGCCGCGCATTTCCACGCTGGCCAGCAGTACCCAGTACAGCGAGATGAACACCGGGATCTGCACCAGCATGGGCAGGCAGCCGCCCAGCGGGTTGATCTTCTCGGTGCGGTACATCTCCATCATGGCCGCGTTGAGTTTCTGCTTGTCGTCGCCGTACTTTTCCTTCAGGGCCTGCAGGCGCGGAGCCACCTGCTTCATGCGGGCCATGGAGCGGTAGCTGGCGGCGGCCAGGGGGTAGAACACGGCCTTGATCAGCACGGTCAGCGCCACGATCGTCCAGCCCCAGTTGCCCAGGATGGAATGCAGCCAGGTCATCAGCTTGAACAGCGGCTTGGCGATGATGGTCAGCCAGCCATAGTCGACCACCAGTTCCAGGCCGGGGGCCAGGGCGGCCATGGCCTTCTGGTCTTGCGGACCGACCCACAGGTGCGAATCGACGCGCGTGGCGGCGCCAGGGGCGATCTCGCCCACGGCCTCGATGCTGCGGGCGGCGTACAGGTTCTTCTGCACTTCCAGCAGTTCGTTGGTGCGCGGCTTGCCCTGCGGGGGCACCCAGGCGGTGGCGAAGTAGTGCTGGACCACGGCGATCCAGCCGTTGTCCGATTGCTTGATGTAGCTGGCCTTCTTCTTTTCGATGTCGCTGAAGGTGATCTTCTGGAACTTGTCCTGTTCCGAGTAGACGGCGAAACCGGTGAAGGTGTGATAGAAGCTGGACGTGTCGGCGGGGTCGTTGCCGTCGCGTTCGAGCTGCAGGTACAGGGCGGGCGACACGGGGCCGGCGCTGACGTTGGCCAGGTCGTGGCGCACGTCGATGTCATAGCGGCCGCGGTGCAGGGTGAACGTCTTGGTGACCTTCACGCCGCCGGATTCGCCCTCGAAGGCGACCACCAGGTTGTCGCCGGTCAGCTGGCGTTCCGAGGACACGACGCGGAAAGGCGTCTGGTGCGTGGGGAAGCTTTGGCCGTTGGGGGCGCCGACCACGCCGGTCTGCACCACGTAGTTCAGGCCAGCGGCGCGGTCCAGCAGCACCGTGGGCTTGTCGGGCTGGCCGGTGGCCGGGTACTTCAGCAGTTCGGCGCGCACCAGCTGGGCGCCCATGGTGTCGAACGTCAGGCGCAGCACGTCGGTCGTGATGACGACTTCTTCCGAGCGCGCGGCAGCAGGCGCGGCGGCGCCGGGCACGGCGGACGCAGCGGCAGCCGCGGGGGCGGGCGTGCTGGGCACCGAAGGCGTTGCGTTGTTGGCAGAGGCCTGCGGCTCGCTCGTGGTGGCGGCAGGCGTGGGGCCGAACAGCGACGGCTTGCCGTTATGGATCTGCCAGTTGTTCCATAGGAGCAACAGCGAGAAGGAAAAAATCATCCAGAGGACGGTTCGTCGGATATCCATGGTGCCTACTGAGGTGAATACGGGCCAGCAAAGCCCGCCAGTTTAGCGTCAATCATGCTCGGTGCGGTGGCTGTGGGAACAGCACGAGGGGCCATTGGTTCCCTTGGAGGGCGGAACCGGGTCCAATCCGCCCGGCGACCAAGGGTGGCAGCGGCCGATGCGCCGGACTGCCAGCCAGAAGCCGCGCCAGGCGCCGTGGCGCTCGATCGCTTCGATCGCATACGCCGAGCAGGTCGGGGTAAAGCGGCACTGCCTGCCGATCCAGGGGCTCAGGAAAAACCTGTAGAACCGGATCGGGGCAATGAGTAAAGCCTTGATCATCGCGCTATCCGCTCAAAGTGAGCGTCCACTTCGGCTCTTGCCGCGCGTTTCAGCGCGGTAAGCGTGGCGGGCGCAACCTTGCTATGCAGGCGCACGACGTAATCTTTGGCCGGCAGTCCCAGGCGCCGATGGCGGAACGCCTCGCGGATGACCCGCTTGATGGCGTTGCGCGTACTGGCGTGGGCGGCGAACCGCTTGGCGATCACCAGGCCCAGACGCGCACAGGCGTCCTGGCCGGGAGGCAGATCATTGGGAGCCGCGCTCACAATGAAGAACGCCCCTCGGGCAAGACGCCGGCCTTTGAGGGCGGCGGCGAACTCGGAGGGGCGATGCAGCCGCGCCTCCGGCGGAAGCGTGGAGCGCGGCATGGACTGCAAAATCAGGCGTCAGGTTTTTCCGGACAAGCCGGAAAAACACGACTTAGACGGCCAGACGCTTGCGGCCCTTGGCGCGGCGGGCATTCAGGATGGCGCGGCCAGCGCGGGTTTTCATGCGCACGCGGAAACCATGGGTGCGCTTGCGACGGGTAACGGAAGGTTGGTAGGTACGTTTCATGGACGATCCACAAAAAGAACAAAAGTCAGAAGGGACCTGCCCGGAAGGGTTCCTGGTCGCGCATTCAGGAAGCGGGTATCTAATGAGCATTTTTGCAACAGGTGCAAAAAAACAGCTCGTAGACGGGGCTCTGACCGGGAAACCCCGGGCGACCTATTAGAAGCAAAACCAGGCAGTTGCGTGGGCGGTAGGCATCGTTAGACACCACTGCCAACAAAGCGCGGCTAAGCTCTCTGTGGAACCTTCTGACAGACAGAATTCGGAAAAGCCCACCATTTCAGCAAGTTTTCCCTGTCTTGTCAAACAGTTAAGACTGCGCCGCACGGACGCTTATGCCCTACCCTGTGGATAACCCCAGCCCAGGCAAGGTAGAATCGAGGTTTGAATAAGAGCGACATGAAAGAATTCTGGCAGACCTGCGTCAGTCGTCTTGAGCAGGAACTCCCCCCCCAACAAATCAGCGCGTGGATACGACCGCTGGTCCCGCTTGCGTACGACGAAACGCAGGCGGTGCTGCGCGTTGCCGCTCCCAACCGGTTCAAACTGGATTGGGTACGGAAGAACTTTTCCCACCAGATCGAAGCGTTGGCCGCGGAGTGGTTCGAGCGTCCGGTGCAGGTGCTGTTCGAGTTGCCGACGCAAGGCGCCACGCCGCGCATGCCGGTCGCGCCCGTACGCGCCGCACCCGCGGCGCCCGCGTATCCGTCCGCTGCTTCCCCTTCAGGCGGCGCGCCGCCACCGATGGCCCCGGTAACGCCTGCACCCGCAGCCCCGGCGACCACGGCGGCCGCGCAGGCCGCGCAAGCGGTGAACGCGGACGCGGCAAGCATCGTGTACGAGCGTTCGCGCCTGAACACCGATCTGACGTTCGAGAACTTCGTGACGGGTAAGGCGAACCAGCTCGCGCGCGCCGCTGCGTTGCAGGTCGCCGAGAACCCTGGCACGTCCTACAACCCGCTGTTCCTGTACGGCGGCGTGGGCCTGGGCAAAACCCACCTGATCCACGCCATCGGCAATGCGATGGTGGCGGCGGGGACCGGTGTGCGCGTGCGCTATGTGCATGCCGACCAATACGTGTCGGACGTGGTGAAGGCCTACCAGCGCAAGGCGTTCGACGACTTCAAGCGTTATTACCATTCGCTCGACCTGCTGCTGATCGACGATATCCAGTTCTTCTCCGGCAAGAACCGCACGCAGGAAGAATTCTTCTACGCGTTCGAAGCGATGGTGGCTCAGCGCAAGCAGATCATCATCACCAGCGATACCTATCCGAAGGAACTGTCGGGCATCGACAGCCGCCTGATCTCGCGCTTCGACTCCGGCCTGACGGTGGCCATCGAGCCGCCGGAACTGGAAATGCGCGTGGCGATCCTGTTGCGCAAGGCGGAATCCGAAGGCGTGCCCATGCCCGAGGAAGTGGCGTTCTTCATCGCCAAGCATCTGCGCAGCAACGTGCGCGAACTGGAAGGCGCGCTGCGCAAGGTGCTGGCCTATGCGCGCTTCCACGGCCGCGACGTGCTGACGGTGGATGTCTGCAAGGAAGCCCTGAAGGACCTGCTGTCCGTGTCCAACGGCCAGATCACCGTGGAGAACATCCAGAAGACGGTGGCGGATTTCTACAAGATCAAAGTGGCCGACATGTACTCGAAACGCCGGCCCGCCAATATCGCTTTGCCGCGCCAGGTCGCGATGTACCTGGCGAAGGAGCTGACCCAGAAAAGCCTGCCGGAAATCGGCGATCTGTTCGGTGGCCGTGATCACACCACCGTGCTGCATGCCGTACGCAAGATTTCCGACGCCCGCGCCAAGCAAGCGGAGCTCAACCATACCCTGCACGTGTTGGAACAAACTCTAAAAGGATGAACATGCAACTCGTACAAACCACACGCGATGCATTGCTGAAACCGCTGTCGACTGTGGCGGGCATCGTCGAAAGACGCCATACCCTGCCCATCCTGGCGAACATCCTGATGCGCAAGGAAGGCAACAAGGTTGCCTTCATTGCGACCGACCTGGAAGTACAGATCACCACCCATGCCGACTTCGGCGTGGGTCAAGACAACGAATCCACCACGGTCGCGGCGCGCAAGCTGCTGGATATCCTGAAGGCCCTGCCGGACACCGGCGACGTGCGCCTGGCGCTGGCCAGCAACAAGCTGTCGGTGCAATCGGCCAAGAGCCGCTTCGCCCTGCAGACGCTGGCCGCCAGCGAATTCCCCACCGTGGCTCAGCCCGAGCAGTGGGACGTGTCGCTGACCATGCCGCAGCGCACGCTGCGCCACCTGTTCAACATGGTGCACTTCGCCATGGCGCAACAGGACATCCGCTACTACCTGAACGGCATGCTGCTGGTGTTTGAACCGGGCCGCGTGCGTGCGGTCGCCACCGATGGCCACCGCCTGGCGCACTGCTCGACGGAAGCCGACGGCATCAGCGAACGCCACGAAGTGATCGTGCCGCGCAAGACCGTGCTGGAAATGCAGCGCCTGCTGGAAGACTCCGACGAGCCGGTTTCGATCGACGTGGCGCCGGGCCAGATCCGCTTCCGCTTCGGCGACGTGGAGCTCGTCTCCAAGCTGGTGGAAGGCAAGTTCCCGGACTTCACGCGCGTGATCCCGACGAACTACACGCGCCATTTCCTGGTCGGCCGCGAAGCCCTCCAGGGCAGCCTGCAGCGCGCCGCCATCCTGACCACCGACAAGTTCAAGGGCGTGCGCCTGCAACTGGCGCAGAACCAGATGAAGATCTCGTCCTCCAACGCCGAGCAGGAAGAGGCGCAGGAAGAAATCGACATCGACTACGGCCATGAAGCCCTCGATGTGGGCTTCAACGTCGGCTACCTGCTCGACGTGCTGTCCAACGTCAAGGTGGACAACATCCAGTGGTCGGTCATGCCCGATGCCAACGCGTCGGCGCTCATCACCCTGCCCGAAGACGACCAGTTCAAGTACGTCGTCATGCCCATGCGGATTTGATCCGCACCCATCGTGGGTTTGTGCCGCTTGCGGGCCCGAGGGCCCGTGGGCGGTCCGGCCGCCAGGCCGTTCTTTAAAGCGTTATCGATACAGACATGTCAGATCAGCAGAACACCACTCCCGAGAACAGCGGCTACGGCGCTGACTCGATCAAGATGCTCAAGGGGCTGGAGGCCGTGCGCAAGCGCCCCGGCATGTACATCGGCGACACATCCGACGGCACCGGCTTGCACCACATGGTGTTCGAAGTCGTCGACAACGCCATCGACGAAGCCCTGGCCGGCTACTGCGACGACATCGTCGTCACGATCCACACCGACAACTCGATCTCGGTCACCGACAACGGCCGCGGCATCCCCACCGACATCCACAAGGATGACGAATTCCACCGCAGCGCGGCCGAAATCGTCATGACCGAACTGCACGCTGGCGGCAAGTTCGACCAGAACTCCTACAAGGTGTCCGGCGGCCTGCACGGCGTGGGCGTGTCTTGCGTGAACGCGCTGTCCGAATGGCTGCGACTGACCATCCGCCGCAACGGCGAAGTGCACCAGATGGAGTTCCGCCAGGGCGAGCGCGTCGCGCCCCTGGCCGTGACCGGCACGACCGACAAGCGCGGCACCGAAGTGCGCTTTTTGGCCGACCCGATCATCTTCAACAACATCGAGTACCACTACGAGATCCTCTCGAAGCGCCTGCGCGAACTGTCGTTCCTGAACAATGGCGTGAAGATCCGCCTGATCGACCAGCGCCAGGGCAAGGAAGAGAACTTCGCCTTCTCCGGCGGCGTGAAGGGCTTCGTCGAATACATCAATCGCAGCAAGACCGTGCTGCACCCGAACGTGTTCTCGGTCACCACCGAGTCCTCGGCGGGCGGCGTGCCGGTCGGCGTCGAAGTGGCGATGCAGTGGAACGACAGCTACAGCGAAAGCGTGCTGTGCTTCACCAACAACATTCCGCAGCGCGACGGCGGCTCGCACCTGACCGGCCTGCGCGCGGCGATGACCCGCATCATCAACAAGTACATCACCGACAACGAACTGGCCAAGAAGGCCAAGGTCGAGACGTCCGGCGACGACATGCGCGAAGGCCTGGCCTGCGTGCTGTCGGTGAAGGTGCCCGAGCCCAAGTTCAGCAGCCAGACCAAGGACAAGCTGGTCTCCAGCGAAGTGCGTCCGGCGGTTGAAGAAGCCGTGGCGCGCACGCTGGAAACCTGGCTGCTGGAACACCCGAACGACGCCAAGGCGCTGTGCGCCAAGATCGTCGAAGCCGCCCGCGCCCGCGAAGCCGCGCGCAAGGCGCGCGAAATGACGCGCCGCAAGAGCGTGCTGGAAGGCGCAGGCCTGCCCGGCAAGCTGGCCGACTGCCAGGAAAAGGACCCCGCGCTGTGCGAGCTGTACATCGTCGAGGGTGACTCCGCAGGCGGCTCGGCCAAGCAAGGCCGCGACCGCAAGTTCCAGGCCATCCTGCCGTTGCGCGGCAAGGTGCTGAACGTCGAGAAGGCGCGTTTCGACCGCCTGATCGCCAGCGAGCAGATCGCCACGCTGATCACCGCGCTGGGCACCAGCATCGGTCCTGACTTCAACGTCGACAAGCTGCGCTACCACCGCCTCATCATCATGACCGACGCGGACGTGGACGGCGCGCACATCCGCACCCTGCTGCTGACGCTGCTGTACCGCCAGATGCCTGAACTGGTGCAGCGCGGCTACGTGTATATCGCCCAGCCGCCGCTGTACAAGGTCAAGGTCGGCCGCGAAGAACGCTATCTGAAAGACGACCAGGAAGAAGCGCAGTTCATGCTGCAACTGGCGCTGAAGGATGCCGAGATCATCTCGGGCGGCAACATCATCCGCGGCGACGAACTCAACGACCTGGCCCGCCAGTACGTCGCGGCCGACGCCGTGATCGCGCGCCTGTCGCGCGTATTCGACGTGGGCGCGCTGTCGGCCATGGCCGAAGGCGTGGAGATCAACCTGGAATCGGCCGAGTCCACCGCCGATTCCGCGCGCCGCCTGGCCGACGCCATGCGCGACCCGGTCAGCGGCAACGGCGTGGAAGTCGTGCCGGAGTTCGACGAATCCACCGAGCGCCATCGTCTGTCGGTGCAGCGCATGCACCACGGCAACGTGCGCGTGAGCATCATCGATGCGGACTTCGTCAACGGTTCGGACTACGCGGTCCTGTCCAAGGCCGCCAAGAGCTTCTCCGGCAAGGTCGGCGCGCGTTCGCTGGCCGCCCGCGGCGAAGGCGACAAGCGCAAGGAACAGACCGTGTCCGATTTCCGCGAGGCCATGCAGTGGCTGCGCAGCGAAGCCGACCGCAGCATCTCCAAGCAACGCTACAAGGGTCTGGGCGAAATGAACCCGGAACAGCTGTGGGAAACCACCATGGACCCGAAGGTGCGCCGTTTGTTGCGCGTGCAGATCGAGGACGCCATCGCGGCCGACGAGGTCTTCACCACGCTGATGGGCGACGACGTCGAACCGCGCCGCAACTTCATCGAGACGCATGCGTTGTCGGCGGGGAATATCGACGCCTGATCGCGTCGGATCTCGGCAGAGATCCTGGACGCCATAGAAAAGGGGCTGCCTTGCGCAGCCCCTTTTTCATGCGCCAGTCCGGCGCGGCCCGGAAAACGCAATCCTTCTACACCTGCACATCATTGGCCCAAGGCTCGGCCGTCAAGCGCTCGGCCAGATATTCAATGAACGCCTGCACCCGGGCCGGCCGGCGGCGGCCAGGCGGGGTGACGATGTGCAGGGCGATGGGATCCACCTGCCAGTCGTCCATCACGGTCTCCAGCGCGCCCGATTGCAAATCCTTCCACGCCAGAAACTCGGGCTGCAGGGCCAGACCCATGCCCGCCTGCAGCGCCGGCGTCAGGGCTTCGGCGTTGTTCACGTTCAGGTGCACCGGCAGCGACTGCGAAAACTCGCCGTGCTTTTCATGGCGGAAGCGCCAGCTCGCGCCGTTGCGCGCATACATGTATTGCAGCGCCGTGTGCTGCGCCAGGTCCTTTGGATGCTTGGGCCGTCCCGCGCGCTTGAAGTAGCTGGGCGCGCCCACCAGCAGGATGCGCACCGAGCAGAGCCGCCGCGCCAGCAGCGTCGAATCCACCAGGTTGGAGATGCGCAACGCCAGGTCGAAGCGTTCCGAGACCAGGTCGGCCTGCTTGTCGCTGAATTCGATTTCCAGGGCCACGTCGGGATTGGCCTGCATGAATGGCGGCAGCATCGGCGCCAGATGCGTGACCCCAAAGGACATGGGCGCGGACAGCCTGATCTTGCCGCGCAGGCTGCTCGACTTTTCCGTCACCTCGGATTCGACGGCCTCGCCTTCCTCCAATATGCGCGCTGCGCGTTCCAGCGCCGCGTAGCCGGATTCGGTCAAGGTCATGCTGCGGGAGGTGCGATGAAACAGCGTGGTCTTCATGCGCGCTTCCAGACGGCTGATGGTCTTGGAAACCGTGGCCTGCGCCAAGCCGAACTCGGCCGCCGCCTTGGCGAACGACCCTGTATCGGCGACCTTGGCGAAGATCGCCCAACCCTCTAAATCCGGCAGCTTGCTCATCTTGTGTTCTCGGGAAATGCCCGCGCCGATGATAGCCCCTGCCTATGGCATGGACAAGAATGGTGTTGAACGCAGTGCAGCAGAGACTGTCACGCCATGGTCATCATGCAAAAAATGGAAAGGATGGAATTCCATGCTGCGGGTTCTCAGGAAGGCGGCCTCTCCCTACTATGCATACACCGACAGACGAGATGCACGGGCCCTTCCAGCGGCACCCCGTCATCGTCGCAACGGGGCAGACCGGGATGGTTTGCCAGCTACACCGAATTCTTTGCTGCCGCCCTATTTGATAGTTTTCCTTAAAGAGAGATCCGCCATGTCCGCCAACAAATACCTCGAAGTCCTGACCCCGCAGAACAGCCAGATCATCTTCATCGACCAGCAGCCGCAGATGGCCTTCGGCGTGCAATCCATCGACCGCCAGACCCTGAAGAACAACGTGGTGGGCCTGGCCAAGGCCGCACGCGCCTTCAACATTCCGACCACCATCACCACCGTCGAAACCGACAGCTTCTCCGGCAATACCTACCCCGAACTGCTGGCCGTGTTCCCGGAGCACAAGATCCTGGAGCGCACCTCCATGAATTCCTGGGACGACCAGAACGTGCGTGACGCGCTGGCCGCCAATGGCCGCAAGAAGGTCATCGTTGCCGGCCTGTGGACCGAAGTCTGCAACACCACCTTCGCGCTGTGCGCCATGCTGGAAGGCGAGTACGAAATCTATATGGTGGCCGATGCTTCGGGCGGCACCTCGGTGGACGCGCACAAGTACGCCATGGACCGCATGGTGCAGGCTGGCGCCGTGCCGATGACCTGGTTGCAGGTGATGCTGGAATGGCAGCGCGACTGGGCCCGCAAGGAGACCTATGACGCCGTCACCGGCATCGTCAAGGAACACTCCGGCGCCTACGGCATGGGCATCGACTACGCCGTCACCCACGTGCACAAGCTGGCAGAGCGCGTGCAGCACGGCGAACGCATCGGCCCCAACCCCGCCAAGTAAGCCGCAAGCCGGATCGTCCAGACAGCGTCTGGCTGGTCCGGCGCCTTGTCTTTGAACACGGCGTTTTGAACACGGCGGGCGGCGGGACTTGCGGGTCCGAATGCCGCCTGGCGCGATCCAGGAGAGTCCCATGCCAGACCAGAAGAATCCCGCCGCGCGCGGCACTTTCGCGCCCTTGCGCCAGTCCGTATTCGCCGTGCTGTGGGCCGCGACCGTGCTGGGCAACGTGGGCAGCTTCATGCGGGACGTGGCCAGTTCCTGGCTGGTGACCGATCTGTCGGCCAGCCCGGCCGCGGTGGCGCTGATCCAGACCGCTGCGACCCTGCCCATCTTCCTGCTGGCAATTCCCGCCGGCGTGCTGTCCGACATTCTGGACCGGCGCCGCTTCCTGATCTTCGTGCAGCTGCTGCTGGCCTCTGTCAGCGGCACGCTGCTGCTCCTGTCGCATTTTGGCGCGCTGACGGTCGATTACCTGATTGCCCTGACCTTCGTCGGCGGCATCGGCGCGGCCTTGATGGGGCCGACCTGGCAATCCATCGTCCCGGAACTTGTGCCGCGCGAAGAACTCAAGGGCGCGGTGGCGCTGAACTCGCTGGGTATCAATATCGCGCGCGCCATCGGTCCGGCGGCGGGCGGCCTGATCCTCGCCAGCTTCGGCGCGGCGGTCACCTACGGGCTGGACGTGCTGAGCTACGTGTTCGTCATTGCCGCACTGCTGTGGTGGAAGCGTCCCGCGGCCGTCGATAGCGCGCTGTCGGAGAACTTCTTCGGCGCGTTCCGCGCCGGCCTGCGCTACACACGGGCCAGCAAGGAGCTGCACCGCGTGCTGCTGCGCGCCGCCGTCTTCTTCCTGTTCGCCAGCGCGGTGTGGGCCTTGCTGCCGCTGGTGGCGCGGCAGATGCTGGGCGGCTCCTCGGGCTTTTACGGCGTGTTGCTGGGCGCGGTGGGCGCAGGAGCCATCATCGGCGCCCTGTTGCTGCCCAGGCTGGGCGCCCGCCTGAATGCCGACGGGCTGGTGCTGCTGGCGTCGGTGGCCAGCGCGGCGGTCATGGCCGTGCTGGTGTTCGCGCCGCCGCAATGGCTGGCCGTGCTGATGCTGGTAGTGCTGGGCATGGGCTGGATCACCGCGCTCACCACGTTCAATGGCGTGGCCCAGGCCGTGCTGCCCAATTGGGTGCGCGGCCGCGGGCTGGCGGTGTACCTGATGGTCTTCAACGGCGCGATGGCCGCTGGCAGCCTGGGCTGGGGCCTGGTGGCGCGCGAGATCGGCGTGCCCTATGCACTGGCAGTCAGCGCTGCGGGGCTGGTCGCGGTTGCGCTGTTGTTTCACCGCGCCAGCCTGCCGGTCGGCGAGGCGGATCTGCAGGCGTCGAATCACTGGCCGGAGCCGCTGCTTGCTGAACCTGTGGCCCACGATCGCGGTCCGGTGCTGGTGCAGGTGGAGTACCGCATCCGCCAGGAAGACCGCCCTGCCTTTCTGGATGCGATGCAACGCCTGTCGCAAGAGCGACTGCGCGACGGCGCCTATGCCTGGGGCGTGGTCGAGCACACCAATGACCCGCAGCGGGTGGTCGAGTGGTTCTTCGTCGAATCCTGGGCCGAACACCTGCGCCAGCATCACCGGGTGTCGCATGCCGATGCCGACCTGCAAGCGGAAGCGCTGCGCTTTCACATGGGGCCGGACAAGCCCGAAGTGCATCACTTCCTGGCCTTGAAGCGCTGACGGGCAGCATCGGGAACACGTCCATGAACCACATGAAGCATGCCGCCATGATCGGCGATAACCCGGCGACGGAGGCGCACCATGATTGAGCGCCGTCCGCTTGCGAGCCTGGGCCACGAACGCCGCGGCTGGCTCGATGCCAAGCACCACTTTTCCTTCGCGGCCTACCAGGACCCCGCACGCATGAACTGGGGCGCGCTGCGCGCTTGGAACGACGAAACCATCGCACCGGGCGCAGGGTTTCCGCCCTTGTTGCACTCGGACGTGGAAATCATCACCTGCGTGCGGGAAGGCGCGCTCACCCATGAAGACGATCTGGGCAATCGCGGCCGCACCAGCGCTGGCGAGGTGCAGGTCGTGAGCGCAGGCAGTGGCGTGACGCATGCCGAATTCAATATGGAAGGTGGTCCCGCGCATGTGTTCCAGATCTGGATCGAACCCGACCGCCGCGGCGCGCCGCCCAGCTGGGGCCGGAAGTCCTTTACCCGCGAAGCCTGCAAGGGCCAGTTCATCACGCTTGCCAGCGGTATCGACGGCGATGAAGACGCGCTGCCCATCCGCAGCGACGCGCGTGTGCTTGCGGTGGCGCTCAAAGCAGGCGAAGCCGCCACCTACCGCTTCGCGCGCGGCCGCCGCCGCGGCTATCTGGTCGCCTCCAAGGGCAGATTGCAAGTCAACGGGGTGGAGATCGGCTCAGGCGACGGCGCCGCCATCCGCGACGAAACCGATGTGCGCCTTATGGCCCTGGACGACGCCGAAGTGCTCCTGGCCGATACGCACGCATGAGCGGCGTGCTCATAACCCCTACACAACGCGAGGACGCACATGAAGATCTATCTGCTTTCCCTGGGCGCCGGACTGCTGGTCGGCGTGGTCTACAGCCTTTTGCAGGTCCGCTCGCCCGCCCCGCCGCTGGTGGCGCTGATCGGCCTGCTGGGCATATTGGTCGGTGAACAGGTCATTCCGGTGGGCAGGCAACTGCTGAACGGTACCGCCTTTGTCGCCGCCTGCGACAAGGAAAAAGCCGTCAGCCACGTGCTCGGGCAATTGCCCGGCCGCCATCAGGCCCAAGACAAGGAACACGGCTGAGCCGGTTCCCGCATCCAGGAGATATTGCATGCCTACCCGCCGCGACCTTATCGGTGTAGCTTCCGCCCTGGCGCTCAACGGTATGTTGGGACGCCCCGCCATCGCCAGTTCCAAAGGAGACCCCAACATGTCCAACGCCACGCCGGACGTCATTTTCCACAATGGCCGCATCACCACGCTGGACCGCAGCAAGCCACAGGCCAGCGCCGTCGCGATCAAGAACGGCCGCTTCGTGGCTGTTGGTTCCGATGCCGAAGTCATGGCGCTGGCCGGCGCCGGCACGCGGGTCGTCGACCTGAAGCGCCGCGCGGCCTTGCCTGGCCTGTTCGACAATCACACCCACGTGGTGCGTGGCGGCCTGAACTACAACATGGAGCTGCGCTGGGACGGCGTGCGCTCGCTGGCCGACGCCATGGCCATGTTGAAGCGCCAGGTCGCGATCACGCCCGCGCCGCAATGGGTGCGCGTGGTGGGCGGCTTCACCGAGCATCAGTTCGCCGAGAAGCGCCTGCCCACGATCGAAGAGATCAACGCCATCGCGCCCGACACTCCGGTGTTCATCCTGCACCTGTATGACCGCGCGCTGCTCAACGGCGCTGCGCTGCGCGCGGTGGGCTATACCAAGACCACGCCCAATCCGCCGGGCGGCGAGATCATGCGCGATGGCCAGGGCAATCCCACGGGGCTGCTGCTGGCCAAACCCAACGCGACCATCCTGTACGCCACGCTGGCCAAGGGTCCCAAGCTTCCCTTCGACTACCAGGTCAACTCCACGCGCCACTTCATGCGCGAGCTGAACCGGTTGGGCGTGACCGGCGTGATCGATGCGGGCGGCGGCTTCCAGAACTATCCGGACGACTACGCCGTGATCCAGAAGCTGGCCGACGAGAACCAGATGACGGTGCGCTTGGCCTATAACCTCTTCACGCAAAAGCCCAAGCAGGAAAAGGAGGACTTTCTTAACTGGACGTCGAGCGTGAAGTACAAGCAGGGCAGCGACTACTTCCGCCACAACGGCGCGGGTGAAATGCTGGTGTTCTCGGCAGCCGACTTCGAGGACTTCCGCGTCGAGCGTCCGGACATGCCGCCCGAGATGGAAGGCGAACTGGAAGAGGTCGTGCGCGTGCTGGTGCAGAACAAGTGGCCATGGCGCTTGCACGCCACCTACGACGAGACCATCTCGCGCGCGCTGGACGTGTTCGAGAAAGTGCATCGCGATACGCCGCTGACCGGGCTGAACTGGTTCTTCGACCACGCCGAAACCATCTCCGACAAATCGATCGACCGCATTGCCGCGCTGGGCGGCGGCATTGCCGTGCAGCACCGCATGGCCTACCAGGGCGAGTACTTCATCGAACGCTATGGCGCAAAGGCCGCCGAAGCCACGCCGCCTGTCGCCAAGATCCTGCAGCGCGGCGTGAAGGTCTCGGCCGGCACCGATGCGACCCGCGTCGCGTCCTACAACCCCTGGGTGTCCTTGTCCTGGATGGTCACCGGCAAGACCGTGGGCGGCACCCGCCTCTACCCTGCGCGCAACTGCCTGGACCGCGAGACCGCGCTGCGCATGTGGACCGAGAACGTGGCCTGGTTCTCCAACGAGGAAGGCAAGCGCGGCCGCATCGAACCCGGCCAGCTGGCCGACTTCATCGTGCCGGACAAGGACTACTTCAGCTGCACCGAGGACGAGATCTCCTTCCTGACCTCGGACCTGACCGTGGTGGGCGGGCGCGTGGTCTACGGCGCGGGAGAGTTCGCGCCGCTGGACGACAACCCGCTGCCGCCCGCCATGCCCGACTGGTCGCCTACCCGGCTGTTCGGCGGCTATGGCGCCTGGGGCGATCCTGACGGCGCCGGCCGTAATTCGCTGGGCTACCGCAACATGGCGGCCTGCGCGTGCGCCAGCTCTTGCGGCCTGCATGGACACGACCATGCCCGCGCATGGGCATCCAATGCGCCCAGCTCCGATCTGCAGGGCTTCTTCGGCGCGCTGGGCTGCTCCTGCTGGGCTGTCTGAGGAGGTTGGCCATGAGCGCTGTTTTCCAATGGGAACGTCGGCTGGCCGGCTTGGCCCGCCCGCTGTTCGGCTCCTCGGCGCTGCGGTTCCTGGCCTATCTGGGGCTATGCGCCGCCTACCTGCAGGGCGGGCTGGTGAAGCTCTTCGATTTTCCGGGGGCGCTGCGCGAAATGGCGCATTTCGGGCTGTCGCCCGAGCCCTTGTTCGCGGTGCTGGTGATTGCGCTGGAACTGGTCGCTTCGCTCATGATCCTGACGGGCCGGTTGCGATGGCTGGGTGCGCTGGCACTGGCCGCCTTCACGCTGGTGGCGACCGGGATCGCGCTGAGATTCTGGGAGATGCCGGTGGGGCAGGAACGCTTCATGGCGGCCAACTCGTTCTTTGAACACCTGGGGTTGGCCGGCGGGTTGTTGCTGGTGGCGTGGCTGGATTTGCGGGAATCGAAGCCCGCCAGCGCCCGGAGCCTGAGCGGCTGCTAGGCGGCGGCCGCCGCATCCGGCGGCGTGCCGCAAACCTGCTTGATCGTCTGCCTTAGCCAGCGGTGGGCGGGGTCGCTGTCCAGCCGCGGCGGCCAGGCCTGCACCACGGTGACCGGGCGCATGGGCACCGGCACCTCGAAGGCGCTCAGCTTCAGGCCCAGGCGTTCGACGCCGGGCATCAGGTTCTGGGGCATGGACGGCAGCACCAGGTCGGAATCGGCCAGCGCGAAGATCGCGGCGTGGAAGGTGGGCGTGATCAGCGTGACGTGGCGCGCCAGTCCCAGTTCTTCCAGGGTGTCGTCTATTGGTCCGTGCGCACGTCCCCGGCGCGAGACGCTGACGTGGTCGTAGGCGCAGAAGCGCTGCGGAGTGATGGGCGCCTTGAAGATCGGGTGTTCCTTGCGCGCCAGTCCGCAGAAGGCGGTGGTGAACAGGGTCTGCACCTTGATGTCGGCGCCGAACTTCTGGGAAGAACCGATATAGAGGTCGGCATCGCCGCTGAGCGCGTCGGCGTCGTGATTGCCTTCGGAGACGAAGCGCAGCACGGCGCGGGGCGCGTAGCGGCGCAGGTGCTCGCGCAGCCGGCCGCCGTAGCCGCCCACGAACACATCGTTGGCGCGCAAGGTAAAGACGCGCGTCAGGGTCGCCAGATTGACGTCCTCGCCGAAGGCCGTGAAGACGGCCTGCGCCTGTTCGATCACATGGCGCACCTGCGCGTGCAGGGCCAGCGCCCGAGGCGTGGGCGCGAGGCCGCGGCCGGAGCGTACCAGCACGGGGTCGCCGACGGCTTCGCGGATGCGCGCCAGGCTGCGGCTCATGGCGGGAGTGCTCAGGTTCAGCCGGCGCGCCGCGCCGACGACGCTGCCTTCCTGGATCAGAACGTCCAGGGTCAATAGCAGATTCAGGTCTAGCGGTTTCATGTGACCAAGCATAGCGCGGCGGGCAAACCGGGCGGGCGTTTCAGGGTTGCGTCTGCTGCACTTCTGGATTGCGCCAGACGGCATTCCCCGGCATCCCGTCCGGGACCAACATTCGAGCCGTGGCCGCGCGTGGGCGCAGGCCGTATGAGAAACGAGGAGAGACAAATGGCGCTGGAAGTTCTGGAACTGCATCATCACGCCGTGCGCATGTCGCTGGACAAGGTCGCGGCCATGGGCGCGTTCTACGGAGACGTGCTGGGACTGGACACGGACCGTGGCCGCTGGGAGATTCCGGGCATCGCCGGGTACTTCCTGGACATGGGCAACGACTGCCAGATCCACCTGCTGGGCAGCGACGGCCCGTCGCCCTACTCCCAGGGCCCGGGCTGTGATCCTGTGGAAAACCACGTGGCGCTGGCCGTGCGCGATATCGCGGCGGCCGAGACGGAACTGCAGCGCCTTGCGGTGGACTATTGGAAGCTGGACAACGTGGCCGCGCCCGAGCTCATGCAGCTGTTCCTGCGCGACCCGGTGGGCAACCTGATCGAGCTGCATCAGATCGGCCGCTGCCGTTGCAAGCGCAGCGACCGCGCCTTTGCCGACGCGAAGGCCGCGCAAGGCGCTGCGCCGTCGCAGGGCCGGGACTGAGGGGCTGGGGATAAGCCATGTTCATCGATCTGAATGACCTGGCGGGCCCGGCGCGCTACAAGCTGCTGACCGCGGTGATCGTGCCGCGGCCCATCGCCTGGATCGTGTCGCGCGACGCCGCAGGGACGACGAACGTGGCGCCGTTCTCGTTTTTTAACCTGATGTCGGGCGATCCGCCGCTGATCTGCGTCGGCATCGGCGTGCGCGGCGACACGCCCAAGGACACCGCGCGCAACATCGCCGAACGCGGCGAGTTCACCGTGAGTCTGGTATCCGCCCCGCAGGCTGGCCGGATGAACGTGACGGCGGTGGATTTTCCGGCGGACGTGGACGAGTCCCGGGAGGCTGGCCTGGAGCTGTCGCCGTCGCGGCGCATCGAAGTGCCCTGGGTGGCGCAGTCGCCTGTGGCGTTCGAGTGCCGCGTGCATGAACTGATGCGCATCGACCGCCGCAGCCTGATCGTGGCGCAGGTCGCGGCCATGCACGTGCGCGATGACGTGGTGGCGGACCGCGAGCATCTCTATCTGGATGGCCCCGCGATGGACTTGCTGGCGCGGCTGCACAACCCCGGCTGGTATTGCCGGCCGCAGGCGGCTTTCCAGATGCCTCAGCTGACGCTGGCGCAGTGGGAGGCGCTGAAGCAGTCGGGCGAGGCCCAACGCTATCTGGAGCAAGGGGCCGCAGAGCGCTGATGGCACCAGCGCGCGGCGTCACCGCCCCGGCCGCGCCTTCAGATCCCCCATCTCTTCCTGCATGAGCTGGTGCGCATAACGTGAAAACACGCTGACCAGCCGTGTGCGCGTATGGTACGGCGGGTACAGCAGCGCCACCGTCACCGGCACGGCGGGGCTGAAGGGGCGGATTTCGACGTTGTGGGCGGCGTATTCCTCGCGCGCGGCCAGCGGGTTGATGAGCGCCACGCCCAATCCTGCGCCGACCAGGGCGCAGATCGACGAACCCAGGCCGGCCTCGGCGACGGTCTGGCGTTCGACCTTGGCTGTCCTGAACACGGCGTCGATTTTCTCACGCAGCGGCGTGCCGCTGGTGAAGGCCACGAAAGGCTCGCCGGCGAAGTCCGCGGGCTTGAGCTTTTTCAGCTTGGTCAGGCGATGGCCCTTGGGTACCACCGCGACGCAGCTCATGGTCAATACCGGTTCGACCTGGATGCCGGGAGAATCTCCCGACAGCATGGCCAGGCCCGTGTCGCAGAACCCCGAACTGATCCAGTTGTGCACCGTGCTGGCGTTGCCGGAATGGATGGACACCATCACGTCCGGGTATTCCGTCTTGAAGGCCGCGACGATGCGCGCCAGCAGCCCGCCTGCCAGCCGCGGCATGGCGGCCACGCTCAGGCGGCTGGCGCTGAACGAGCGGATGCTGGCCGCCGCCGATTCCAGGCCGGCCAGGCCGATGAAGGTCTTTTCCACTTCCTGGAAGAAGCGCGACCCGTCCTGCGTCGGGGTCAGGCGGCTGCCATTGCGGTCGAACAAGGCGAACTGGGTAATGGCTTCCAATTGCGCAATTAAGCGGCTAACGTGCGGCTGCGAGGTGTGCACGCGCCGTGCGGCGGCGGTCATGGAGCCGGTCATCATCACGGCGCGGAACGCCTCGATGTGTCTCAAGCCCATCCGTGGAATGGCCATGTCAAATCCGTATAGAGGAATACTCGATTGGAACTGGATAAAACCATACCGCTAGTTGATACTTTTCGCCAGCCGCGGGGCTCATCGCGGGACGAGGCGGCTGTCGGCCTGGCTGGCGCCGTCGATCGTGAACATAAACATGCGCCGCTCGAACGGCGCCAAGGGAATCAGATGAAAGCACTTGCTGCGATCTCCGTCGCCGCGGCCTTCCTGGGCAGCGCCGCAACCGCCCACGCCGAAGGCCCCAGCCGCCTGGACAAGATCAAGGAAACCGGCGTGATCACGCTGGGCCATCCGGAGACCTCGGTCCCATTCGCCTATCTGGACGGCAACCAGAAGCCGATCGGTTACACAGTGGAGATCTGCCAGGAAGTCGCCCAGTACGTGAAGGCCGCCCTGAAGCTGCCCAAGCTGGAAGTGCGCTACAACCCGACGACTTCCGCCACGCGCATTCCGTTGCTGGCCAACGGCACCATCGACCTGGAATGCGGCAACACCACCAATAACCTCGAACGCCATAAGCTGGTGTCTTTCGCGCCTACGACCTTCGTGGCGCAGGTGGTGCTGGTGGCGCGCAAGGACGGCGGCGTGGATCCCAACAACCTGGAGTCCTTCCGCGGCAAATCCATCGCCGCGCAGGCCGGCGGCCAGACCTTCCGGCTGATCTCGCAGCTGAACGCCAAGGGCAACCTGGGTATCACCATGGCGCCGACCAAGGACACCGCCGAAACCATCCTGATGGTGGAATCCGGCCGCGCCGCGGGCTCGGCCAACGACGACGGCATCGCTTATGGCGCGGTGGCTTCGTCGAAGAATCCCGACGCCTTCGTGATCGGCACCAAGGGCCTGGAAATGGCGCCCTACGGCATCATGGAACCCAAGGATGACCCGGCCTTCAAGAAGGTGGTGGACGATGCCGTGCGCGACCTGATCAAGACAGGCAAGGTGGCCGCGATCTACGACAAGTATTTCAATGCGCCGATCCCGCCCAAGCAGATCAACCTGAAGTACCCGATGAGCGATGCGCTCAAGCGCGCGCTGGCCAATCCGACCGATTCCGGCGATCCCAAGGCGTACGAGTAAGCAGGCTGTGCGCGGGACGCCTGGCGTCCCGCGGCTTGCTAGCAAGGACGCCGGCCGCCAGGCGCGGCGGGCATCGCCATCAAGGGACGGGGCATGAATTACAACTGGAGCTGGAGCGTCTTCCTGGATATGTCGCCGGACGGCGTGCATACCTTTCTGGAGACGATCTTCATCGGCGTGGGCTGGACCTTGGCGCTGGCCCTGACGGCGTGGGTGTTCTCGCTATTGCTGGGATCAGTGCTGGGCGTGATGCGCACCGCCAGCTCCCGCCTGATGAATGCGCTGGGCGCGACCTATGTGGAGGTGTTTCGCAACATCCCGCTGCTGGTGCAGATGTTCCTGTGGTACTTCGTGTTGCCCGAATTGCTGCCGCATGCCTGGGGCCTGGCCATGAAGCAGATGCCGCAACCCTGGGGCCAGTTCGTTCCCGCGGTGCTGTGCCTGGGGTTCTATGGATCGGCGCGCGTGGCCGAGCAGCTGCGCGCGGGCATACAGTCGCTGCCGCGCGGCCAGTTCCAGGCGGGCACGGCGCTGGGCCTGACCGAGGCGCAGGTGTATCGCTACATCATCCTGCCGGAAGCCTTCCGCATCGTGCTGCCGCCCCTGACCTCCGAGTTCATGGGCACCATCAAGTATTCGTCGGTGGCGCTGACGATAGGGCTCTTGGAGCTGACCGGCCAGGCGCGCTCAATGGCGGAATTCAGCTTTCACATCTTCGAGGCGTTTTCCGCCGCCACGGTGATCTACCTGATCATCAACGGCGTGGTGGTGCTGGGCATGCGCCTGCTCGAACGCCATGTTGCGGTGCCCGGACTGATCGGTTCGGCGAAAAGGCCCTAGGACGACACCATGGGCAAATTCGATTTCGACGTGATCTGGGCGGCGCTGCCCTATCTGTTCAAGACGGGCATGACCTTCACGCTGACGCTGACCGCGCTGGCGGGCGTGATGGGCCTGGCGCTGGGCACGCTGCTGGCCATGATGCGGCTGTCGCGCTTCAAGATCCTGTCGGTGCCGGCGGGCATCTACGTGAACGTGATGCGCTCGATCCCGCTTCTGCTGGTGATCTTCTGGTTCTACTTCCTGATGCCCTACATCGCCGCCTGGGTGGTGGGGTCGCCCACACCGCTGCGCGTGGGGGCGTTCAATTCGGCGGTGATCACCTTCACCTTGTTCGAGGCCGCGTACTTCTGCGAAATCATGCGCGCGGGCATCCAGTCCATCGCGCGCGGCCAGGTGTCGGCCAGCATGGCGCTGGGGCTGAACCACTGGCAGGGCATGCGCTACGTGGTTTTGCCGCAGGCGTTCCGCAACATGCTGCCCGCGCTGTTGACCCGCATCATCATCCTGTTCCAGGACACCTCGCTGGTGTATGTGCTGTCTCTCACCGACTTCCTCGGCGCGGCGGCCAAGATCGGTCAGCGCGACGGCCGTCTGGTGGAGCTCTATCTATTCGTGGCGGTGGTGTATTTCGTGATCTGCTTCACGGCGTCCCGCCTGGTCAAGTTGCTGGAAAAGCGCACGCGGGTGCTGCGCTAGCGCAGCGCTTCCAGTTATCCACAGGTTTCAACAATGCAACTCTCTTCCAAGCCCCCGATGATAGCGATCAAGCAGGTCAGCAAGTGGTATGGCGATTTCCAGGTGCTGGACGATTGCTCGACCACCGTGGGCCGCGGCGAAGTCGTGGTGGTGTGCGGGCCGTCGGGTTCGGGCAAGTCCACGCTGATCAAGACCGTGAACGCGCTGGAGCCCTTCCAGAAGGGCGAGATCCAGGTCAACGGCATTTCGGTGGGCGATCCGCGTACCAACCTGCCCAAGCTGCGCGCGGTGGCCGGCATGGTGTTCCAGCATTTCGAGCTGTTCCCGCACCTGTCGGTGACGGAGAACCTGTGCCTGGGCCAGCTCAAGGTGCTCAAGCGCGGCAAGGACGAAGCCCGCCAGCGCGCGCTGGCCCTGCTGGAGCGCGTGGGCCTGTCGGCGCACAAGGACAAGCACCCCGGCGAGCTGTCGGGCGGCCAGCAGCAGCGCGTGGCGATCGCGCGCGCGCTGTCTATGGACCCGGTGGTGATGCTGTTCGACGAGCCGACTTCGGCGCTGGATCCGGAGATGGTCAACGAAGTGCTGGACGTGATGACCGACCTGGCCGCCGAAGGCATGACGATGATGGTGGTGACCCACGAAATGGGATTCGCCCGCCGCGTCGCCGACCGTGTGATCTTCATGGACGGCGGCAAGATCGTGGAAGACTGCGACAAGGAGCAGTTCTTCGGCGATGTAGAGGAGCGTGCGCCGCGCACGCGCCAGTTTCTTTCCAAAATCCTGCAGCACTGACAGCCATGACCCAGACCTCCTCCGCCGCCGCCCGCGCACCCGTCGACCTGCGCAGCGACACGGTCACCCATCCCACCGCGGCCATGTATGAACGCATGCGCACCGCACCCATCGGCGATGACGGCCTGGATGGCGACCCTACCGTACGCGAGCTCGAGGCGTATGTGGCCGCGCAGTTGGGCAAAGAAGGCGGGCTGTTCGTGCCCAGCTGCACCATGGCCAACCTGCTGGCGGTGCTGGCGCAGACGCAGCGTAATGAGCAGGTGGTGCTGGAGTCGGCCGCCCACATGTACACGTCCGAACGCGGCGCGGCCACGTTCACCGGCTCGTTCTACCTGGGTCTGCCCGGTTCTGATGGCGCCATGGACCTGAACCGCCTGGAGGACGCTTTGCTGGCTGGCGGCCACCGGTTGAAGACGGCGCTGGTGACGATGGAGACCTCGCACAACAATGCGGCCGGCGCGGTGCTGCCGCTTGATCACATGCAGGCGGTCCATGGCCTGGCGCGTGCCGCAGGCGTGCCGGTGCACCTGGATGGCGCGCGGCTTTACAACGCGGCCGTGGCCCTGGGCGTGGCGGCGGGCGAGATCGCCTGCCATGCCGATACCGTGTCCCTGTGCCTGTCCAAGGGCCTGAGCGCGCCGGTGGGCGCTGTGTTGGCCGGCAGCCAGTCGGTCATGGCCCGCGCGCGCGTGCTGCGCCGCATGCTGGGCGGCACGCAGCGCCAGTCGGGCATCATGGCCGCGGCTGGCCTGGAAGGCGTTCAGACCATGACCGGGCGGCTGGCGGAGGACCACGTCCGCGCCCGCCGCCTGAGCGCGGGCGTGAACCGCCTGGGACCGGCTCTTTCGGCCACCGAACCGCAGACCAACATCGTGCAGGTGGAAACCGCCGACACGGGCAGGAGCAACACGGAGTGGGTGGCTGCCCTGCAGGCGGCGGGCTTGCTGGTGCGTCCCTGGGGCCGCACGCGGCTGCGCTGCGTGACTCACCGCCACATCGGCGACGCCGACATCGACGCGGCTGTGCAGGCCTTCGAAACGGTGCTGAACGCAGGCTGATCTGCTCCGTTCAGCAGCGGTGTCGCGATGCGATAATGCCGCATGACCACGACCCATCTTTCCCGAAAAGACTATTTCTGCGCACTGGCGGTCGTGGTCATCTGGGGCACCAACTTCGTCGCCATGAAAGTCGGCATGCGGGGCCTCTCCCCCATGCTCCTGGGCGCCCTGAGATTCGCGCTGGCGGCCTTTCCCCTGATTCTCTTCGTGCGTGCGCCCAGGCTGCCGTGGCGCTGGGTCGCGGCGTATGGATTGGTCCAGGGCCTGGGCCAGTTCGGACTGCTGTTCACCGCCTTGAAGTTCGGCATGCCGGCCGGCATGGCTTCGCTGGTGATCCAGACGCAGGCCTTCTTCACGCTGCTGCTGGCCGCGCCCATCCTGCATGAGCGCGCGCAGCGCCACCACTGGATCGGGCTGGGCGTGGCGGCGCTGGGGCTGGCGGTCATCGCCGGCGGCCGCGGCGAAGGGCCGGGCCAGATGACCATGGCGGGCTTCGTGCTGACGCTGGGCGGCGCGTTCATGTGGGCCGTGTCGAACATAATCGTGCGCCTGGCCAGCCGCAAGTCGCCCGGCTACGACCCGTTTGCCTTTATCGCCTGGAGCAGCGCCGCGCCGGTGCTGCCTTTCCTGCTGCTGGCGGTGCTGATCGACGGCTGGCAGCCGGTGGTCGGCATGATCGTGAACATAGGCTGGGGAGAGATCCTGTCGGTGTTGTACCTGGCGGTGCTGGCCACTTTGGTGGCCTACACGTTGTGGACGCAGTTGCTCACGCGCCACGCCGCCGCCAAGATCGCACCGTTCTCGTTGCTGGTGCCCGTGGTGGGGCTATGGGCCGCTTCCGTGGCCTTCGGCGAACGCCTGGAGACGCTGCAATGGGTAGGCGTGGCCTGCGTGCTGGCCGGCCTGCTCTTCAACCAGCTGGGCGGGCGCTGGCTGCGCACGCGCTGAGCCTTCCGGCAGGCGCTTTTTTCCCTTTCGCGTCCGTATCGGCCGACCAGACTAGCCCATAACGGCGAGCAGAGGCGACGGCCTCACAGCTGCTCGAAACGGATGTAACGCTTATCGGTGTACTCCCGGCGGGTGGTGATTTCCTGCACGCTGGCGCCCGGGGGGCCGCGCCGCAGCCATTCCAGCATGTGGTCGACCTGGTCGGCGGTGCCCTGCACCATGGCTTCGACCGTGCCGTTCGGCAGGTTCTGCACCCAGCCCTTGGCGCCCAGCATGTGGGCGCGCCGGACCGTGGCGTGGCGGTAGCCCACGCCCTGCACGGTGCCGGTGATCGTGACGTGCACGGTCTCGATATGGGTATCGGCTTTAGGGTCTTGCATCGATTCTCTCTTGGATGAGGCGCCGCGCTCGGCGATGTACGTAGACGTTAGTGACTACGGCGGATGATCTATAGGCCGGGGGGACGCCTGGCGATACGTTAGAGCTCATGTCAAAACGTGCCAGCGGGAACACCCGTTACCAGAGCTTGGAGAAGCCATTATGGAAGAGACCAGTTTGTTGTCGGAAGCTGAGACAGCGCGCTACAGGGAACAGGGTTACCTGGCCCTGAAGGACATGTGCCCGCAGGACGAGGTGGGTTACATCCGCAGGACGCTGCTCGACCTGTTCGCGAACAAGACCGGCTACAACGAGGGTGCGCAGTATGACTTTGTGAGCCGTGACGACCCGTCCAAACCCGCCAAGTTTCCCAGCCTGCACGATCCACGCCATTATGCCCCGGGCCTCTTGAAGACCGAGTACCACGAGCGCACCCTGGAGCTGGCGCGCCAGCTGCTGGGCCCCGAGGCCGCCCTGTATGGCGAGCACGCTCTGCTCAAACCGGGGCCGCACGGACCGGAAACGCCGTGGCACCAGGACGAGGCTTTCCGCTCGCCGGACTTCATCTACAACGAACTCAGCATCTGGCTGGCGCTGCAGCCGGCCACCACGGAAAACGGCTGCATGCAGTTCATTCCGGGTTCCAACAAATGGGATGTGCTGGAGCACCGTTCGCCGGGCGGCGACAAGACCCTGCATCCGCTGGAATGCTGCGGCGATTTTCCGCGCGATCAGGCGGTGCCGGAGCCCCTGGACCCGGGCGGCATCACGGTGCACGACGCCCGCACGCTGCACTTCACCGGGCCGAATACCTCGCAGGCGCCGCGGCTGGCTTACATCCTGATCTACAACACGCCGCCGGTCTACAAGCCGGGCCGCCGCGAATTCCCGTGGCTGGAGGGCCGCTGGACCGACAGCCAGACCCGCAAGAAGCAGTGGCACAAGCGCGGCGGGCTGGCCGTGGACGTGATGCGCCGTCTGCCCGGCGCGCGGCTGACCAGCCCACGCTGGGTGGCCTGGGCCACGATCCGGGCCGTGTCCAAAGTCTGGCCGCGATAACGGGGGGCGCAGGGGCCGCAAGAGTCCCTGCGATAAGGGGGGCGAACGAGGCCGGCAAGCAACGCTTGCCGGCCTCGGCGCGTATACTGGGCGGCGTTGCGAGGCCTGGGAGGCCCGCGCAATCGCTGGAGCTGCCCGCAGCTGGCGGCCCGGCGTCCAAGAATAACTAGCCGCAGCTGGCGCCCCAACACTCCATAGACCACTCCATGACCGCTAACCTTTCTACGATCACCTGCATCGAAGATCTGCGCGCCATTGCGCAGAAGCGCGTGCCGCGCATGTTCTACGACTACGCGGATTCCGGCGCCTGGACCGAAGGCACCTACCGTGCCAACGAAAGCGATTTCCAGAAGATCAAGCTGCGCCAGCGCGTGGCGGTGAACATGGAAGGCCGGTCGCTGCGCACCACCATGGTGGGCCACGACGTGACCATGCCGCTTGCGATCTCGCCCACGGGCCTGACCGGCATGCAGCATGCGGACGGCGAAATCCTGGCGGCCAAGGCGGCGGCGGACTTCGGCGTGCCCTTCACGCTGTCCACCATGAGCATCTGTTCGCTGGAAGACGTGGCCGCGGCCACCAAGAAACCCTTCTGGTTCCAGCTCTACGTGATGCGCGACCGCGAGTTCGTCGCCAACCTGATCGACCGCGCCAAGGCCGCCGGCTGCTCGGCGCTGGTGCTGACGCTGGACCTGCAGATCCTGGGCCAGCGCCACAAGGACATCAAGAACGGCCTGTCCACTCCGCCCAAGCCCACCCTGCGCAATCTCATCAACCTGGCCACCAAGCCGCGCTGGTGCATGGGCATGCTGGGCACCAAGCGCCGCACCTTCGGCAACATCGTCGGCCACGCCAAGGGCGTGAGCGACCTGTCCTCCCTGTCGGCATGGACCGCCGAACAATTCGACCCGCGCCTGAGCTGGGACGACGTCGAATGGATCAAGCAGCGTTGGGGCGGCAAGCTCATCATCAAGGGCATCCTGGATGTCGAGGACGCGCAGCTGGCCGCCAATAGCGGCGCCGACGCGCTCATCGTCAGCAACCACGGCGGGCGCCAGCTTGACGGCGCCATGTCGTCCATCGCCGCCCTGCCTTCGATCGCCGACGCCGTGGGTTCGAAGATCGAAGTGTGGATGGACGGCGGCGTGCGTTCCGGCCAGGACATCCTGAAGGCCGTGGCGCTGGGCGCGCGCGGCGCCATGATCGGCCGCGCCTTCCTTTACGGCCTGGGGGCCTATGGCCAGGCCGGCGTGACCCGCGTGCTGGAGATCCTGTACAAGGAAATGGATACGACGATGGCGCTGTGCGGCCGTCGCTCGATCGAGCCCGGCGACCGCAGCATCCTGCTGCCCGGAACCTACCCGAACTGAACGGTTCGGCGGCCCATGAGAAAAAGCCTGGATACGGTAGCGTGCCAGGCTTTTTTCGTTGACGCGCCGGTTGGCGAGGTCGCATGAGCCCATGCAGGAGACTCTATGACGCGTAATAAACAAGATGGGCAGCGCCGCCTGGGCGCAGGCAGGCGGCTGCTGGGCGCGGCTCTGGCGGTGCTGTTGTCGGCCGGGGCGGCGGCGCAGCAGACCACGCTGTACGTGGGCATGAACGGCGGCGACATGGCGCGCGCGTTCTCGCAGTACGTATTTCCGGATTTCGAGCGCGCCCACAACGTCAGGATCGTGGTGGTGCCGGGCATGTCGACCGAGGTGCTGGCGCGCGCCCAGGCCGACAAGGGCAAGCCGCGGCTGCATCTCATGTTCCTGGACGACGGCGTCATGGCGCGCGCGATTTCCATGGGATTGTGCACGCAGCTCAACGAAGATCCGGTGCTGAAGGAGCTGTACCCCACCGCCCTGAAGAAGGACCGCATGGCCGCGGGCATCGACATCGGCATGACTGGCCTGGGCTACAACACCAAGGTGTTCGCCGAGCGGGGCTGGGCGCCGCCGACGTCGTGGATGGACCTCGCCGATCCGAAGTACCGGGGCCAGGTCGTGGTTCAGTCGGCTTCGAGCAGCACCTTCGGTCTGCACGCGTTCCTGATGATCAACCGCATCCTGGGCGGCGACGATCAGAACTATGGACCGGGCTTCGCGCACTGGCCGGCTGTGGTCGGCCCGAACGTGCGTGCATACCTGCCGGATTCGGCGCGCCTGGCCGACATGGTGCAGGCCGACGAGGCGGTGCTATTTCCCTGGACACCCACGGCCATCACCCGCCTGAAGAAGCGCGGCGTGCACGTGGAATATGCGCAGCCCAGGGAGGGCTCGATGATCCTGATGGTGGGCGAGTGCGTGGTCGCCGGCAATAGCGAACCGGAGCTGTCGCAGAAGCTGGCGCTGTACCTGCTGTCCGAGCAGGCGCAAGCGAAGGCGCTGGAGATGGGCGGGCATTTCCCGTCCAACCGCAATGTGCTGGCGCCAGCGGGCCACGCGGACGCGCTGCAGCGATTCCAGGGTTATATGTCGAACGCCAAGATACCGAACTGGGATCAGATCAACGAGACCCGGCCCGCGTTCAACGCGCGCTGGAACCGGGAGATCGGACGCTGACGGCCTCCTGCCCCGGGGGCGGGCAAAAAGCGCAAAATCTGCAAAGGCCGGCCCGCTACATTGCTCTCCAAGGAGACCGCATGAAGCCTGCAACCCTGAACCACTATGGCCAGCGCCTGGAACCCGTCCTGCGCTGGCTGGCGAGCCACCCCGACGCCGATCCGGACCTGTACCGGCTGGCCGAGCTGGCCTGCCTGTCGCCGTACCACTTCCATCGCGTCTACCGCGCCATGATGGGAGAGACGGTGAACGCCACCGTGCAGCGCATCCGCATGCACCGCGCGGCGGTGGCGTTGGGGAATTCCGAGGCTTCCTTGCGCGAGGTGGCGCAGCGCGCCGGCTATGAGTCGGACGCAGCGTTCAACCGGGCATTCGGCGCGACCTTCGGCATATCGCCGGGGCGCTATCGGGCTGTCCGCTCCCGTCCCTTCGACCCACAGGAGCTAGGCATGTATCCCATCAAGATCGAAACCTTTCCGGGCGCGACGCTGGCGGTCCTGTCGCATCGCGGCAGCTATCAGGAAATCGGCCCGCTGTTCACGCGCGCCTTCATGCTGGCCGTCAGCCGCGGCATCGCGCAGCCGGAGTCCATCGGCTACGGCGTGTATTTCGACGACCCCGAGCAGGTACCTGCGAGTCAGCTGCGGTCCATGGCCGGCATGTCGGTGGCGCCGGACGCCGACCTGGGCGGCGAGCTGGAGCGCTTCGAGATTCCGGAAGGCCGTTGCGCCATCCTGACGTACACCGGGCCCTATAACGAGATGGACAAGGCCTACAACTGGATGTTCTCGCAATGGCTGCCGGCCAGCGGCGAGGTGCCGGCGGACTTTCCCATGTTCGAGCAGTACCTGAACGACCCGCGCACCACGCCGCCGGCGCAATTGCAGACGCGTATCTGCATGCCGCTGAAGTAAGGCGCGGCGGTGTGAGCGCCGCGCCCGACGCGCTCAGCGGGCCGGCGTCTGGAAGCTGACCTGGCTCGGACGGCCTGGCAGGTTCAGGGTGGCGGTGGCGGGCGGCGTGGTCGCCACTACCTGCCCCGCGCGCAGCACCATCAGGCGGGTGGCGCGCAGGCGCAGCGCCTCGACGGCGTCGCGCGCCTGCAGCAGCACCAGATCGGCGCGCTTGCCGACGGCCAGGCCGGTCTCGTCCAGGCCCAGGATCCTGGCCGGCGTGGTGGTGACGGCTTCGAAACAGGCGCGCATGGCGTCCTGGCCCGTCATCTGGGCCACGTGCAGGCCCATGTGCGCCACTTCCAGCATGTCGCCCGAACCCAGGCTGTACCAGGGGTCCATCACGCAGTCATGGCCGAAAGCCACGGGCACGCCAGCGGCCAGCAGCTCGGGCACGCGCGTCATGCCGCGGCGCTTCGGATAGGTGTCGTGGCGGCCTTGCAGCGTGATGTTGATCAGCGGGTTGGCGATGGCGGACACGCCGGCTTCGCGCATCAGCGGAATCAGCTTGGAGACGTAGTAGTTGTCCATGGAGTGCATGGACGTCAGGTGCGAACCCGTCACGCGGCCTTGCAGGCCCAGGCGCTGCGTGTGGTACGCCAGCGTCTCGATGTGGCGCGAGAGCGGGTCGTCGCTTTCATCGCAGTGCATGTCCACGCGCAGGCCGCGTTCGGCCGCCAGTTCGCACAGGATGCGCACCGATTCCGCGCCGTCCTGCATGGTGCGTTCGAAGTGCGGAATGCCGCCCACCACATCCACGCCCATGTCCAGCGCGCGCTTGAGGTTGTCCAGGGCGCCGGGGGCGCGCAACACGCCGTCCTGCGGGAAGGCGACCAGTTGCAGGTCCAGGTAGGGTTTGACCTTCTCGCGCACGTGCAGCAACGCTTCCGTGGCCAGGAGGCGCGGATCGCACACGTCCACATGCGAGCGGATGGCCAGCAGGCCGCGCGCCACGGCCCAGTCGCAATAGGCCAGCGCGCGCTCGACCAGCGCTTCCTGCGTCAACAGCGGCTTGAGCTCGCCCCACAGCGCGATGCCTTCCAGCAGCGTGCCGGACTGATTCACGCGCGGCAGTCCGAAGGACAGCGTGGAGTCCATATGGAAGTGCGCGTCGACGAAAGGCGGCGCCACCAGCTGGCCCGCCGCGTCCACGGTCTGCGCGGCCTCGGCCTTCAGCGCCGGTTCCAGCGCCACGATACGGCCATTGGCGATGCCAATGTCGATGTTCTGGCGGCCATCGGGCAGCGTGCAGTGTCTAAGAATCAGATCGAGCATGGAAGTCCTTGCGGAAGGTTTCTGTTGTTCATGGTACTGCGCGCAACCTTCAGCGCTCACCTTTACGGTAGGGCTTCATCAGGGCTTGCGGGTAGGCGGCGCGGCGCGCCATCACCACCAGGGCGAGGATGGACAGGACGTAGGGCAGCATCAGATAGACCTGGTACGGCAACTCCGGCAGGCCGGGCAGCGCTGCGCCGCCTTGCTGCATGCGCAATTGCAGCGCGTCGAAGAAGGCGAAGATCAGCGCGCCCAGCAGCGCCTTGCCGGGCCGCCACGACGCGAACACCACCAGCGCCACGCAAACCCAGCCGCGGCCGTTGACCATGTTGAAGAAGAAGGCGTTGAACGCCGCCAGCGTCAGGAAGCTGCCGGCCACGCCCATCAGTGCGGAGCCTGCCACGATGGCGCCCATGCGCAGGCGCGTCACCGACAGGCCCTGCCCTTCGGCCGCGGCCGGGTTTTCGCCCACCATGCGGATCGCCAGGCCGACGGGCGTGCGGTTCAGCACCCAGGCCAGTATCGGCACCGCGGCCAGGGCCAGCAAGGTCATGGGCGTCTGCCCCGCCAGCACCGGCCCGATGAGCGGAATGCCGTCCAGGAACTTCATTTCCGCAAACGGCGTGATCGTGGGCGGCGTGTTCACGCTGGGAAACGTGACGCGGTACGCGAAGTAGCTCAGGCTGGTGGCCAGCAGCGTCACGCCCAGGCCGGACACGTGCTGCGACAGGCCCAGCGGCACGGTCAGCACGGCGTGCAGCAGGCCGAACACGGCGCCCGCAAACGCGGCTGCAAGCACGCCCACGTAGAGCGGCGCGCCCAGGTACACCACCAGCCAGCCGGTGAAGGCGCCGGCGGCCATGATGCCTTCGATGCCCAGGTTCAGCACGCCCGCGCGCTCGCACAGCAGCACGCCGAGCGTGCCCAGTATCAGCGGCGTCGCCAGGCGCAGCACCGCCACCCAGAACGCCGACGAGCTCATCAGATCCATCCATTCCATGGCGCGCTCCTCAGGCCCGGTTGCGGCGCAGGCGGTACTGCGCAAATAGCGTCGCGACCAGCATGGCGAGCAACGAAGTGGCGACGATGACGTCGGCGATGTAGTTCGGCACCGCGATGGCGCGGCTCATGCTGTCCGCGCCCACCAGCATGCCGGCCACGAACAGGCTGGCCAGGATCACGCCCAGCGGATGCAGGCCGGCCAGCATGGCGACCACCACGCCGGTGTAGCCATAGCCCGGCGACATGTCGAGCGTGACGTAGCCGGTGCGGCCCGCTACTTCGATCGCGCCGGCCAGGCCGGCCAGCGCGCCCGACAGCATGGCGGTGCCCAGCATCACACGGTTCACCGGCAAGCCCAGGAAGCGCGAGGCGTGCGCGTTGGCGCCGACCGCGCGCATCTGGAAGCCGAACACGGTATAGCGATTCAGCAGCCACAGCCCCAGCGCCAGGCCGGCCGCCCACAAGAGGCCGGTATGGGCGCGGGTGCGCTCGATCAGCTTGCCGAGCTCCAGGTCGCCGTTGAGCGCCACGGACTGCGGCCAGCCCATGGCCATGGGATCCTTCATGGGGCCGTCCAGCATCATCGACACGAACAGCAGCACGATGAAGTTGCCCAGCAGCGTGGTCACCACTTCATCCACGCCCAGCCGGGTCTTGAGAATGGCGGGGATCAGCAGCAGCAAGGCGCCGGCCAGGGCTGCCGCCAGCATCATGCCGGCAAACAGCGCGGGCACGGGCAGGTCGAAGCCGGTGCCGTCATGCAGGCCGCCCACCGCCACCGCGGCCAGTGCGCCCAGATATAGCTGGCCCTCGGCGCCGATGTTGTAGAAGCGCGCGCGGAATGCCACTGCACAGGCCAGGCCGGTCAGCATCAGCGGAGTGGCGCGGGTCAGCGTTTCGGACAGCGCAAAGCGCGAGCCGAACGCGCCTTCGAACAGCAAGGCATAGGTGCGGCCCACGGGGGCGCCTGCCCAGGCCACCAGCAGGGTGCAGACCGCCAGCGTGAAGGCGATGGCCGCGAAGGGCGCCAGGGCCAGCGCCAGGCGGCTGGGCTCCGGGCGGCGTTCCAGGATCAGTTTCATGCGAGTAATGCTCGATAGGTAGTGGAGACGCGCGGGACGCAGCGGGTTTTCATCCCTGCGTGCCCGTCATGGCCAGGCCCACCGTGGCGGGCGTCCATTCGGACACCGGCTTCACGGCGATCAGCTTGCCGCCGCACAGCACGGCGATACGGTCGGCCAGCGCGAAGATCTCTTCCAGGTCCTCGGATACCAGCAGGACGCCTGCGCCACGGGTGCGCGCTGCCAGCAACTGCTCGCGCACATAGGCGACCGCGCCGATGTCCAGGCCCCAGGTGGGCTGGTCGGCCACGATGAAGCGCGGTTCGCGCGCCAGCGTGCGGCCCAGGATCAGCTTCTGCATGTTGCCCCCGGACAGGCTGCGGGTGCGTACGTCCAGCGACGCGGCCCGCACGTCGAACTGCTTGGCCAGGGCCTGGGCATAGGCTTTGCCGGCACGCGCCCGGATCAGGCCCCAACGCGCGAAGCGCGGGTCCTTCAGGTCTTCGACAATGGCGTTTTCCCACAAGGGGCTGTCGCCGATCACGCCTTCGCCGTGGCGGTCTTCAGGGATGCGGCCGACGTGGGCTGCGGTCCAGCCGGCCGGCGTCGTGGGCGCCGCCGCATGCTCGGGGCCCAGGCGGATGGTGCCGTCGGTGGGCTGGCGCAGGCCGGTCAGCACCGACACCAGCGCCTGCTGGCCGTTGCCGGCCACGCCTGCGATCGCCACGATTTCGTGCTTGTGGACAACCAGGTCCAGGCTGTCCAGGCGCGTCGCCCCGTCGCGACCGTCGCGCACGGTCACTTGAGACAAGGTCACTACGGGCGCGGCCTGCTCGGCCGCGGCCACGGCTTCGGCGTGCGGCATGACGACCTTGCGGCCCACCATCAGCTCGGCCAATTCGGCCGGGCTGGTGCTGGCGGTTTCGCGCTCGGCCACCAGCTTGCCCTGGCGAAGCACCGCCACGCGGCCCGACACCGCCATGACTTCGTCGAGCTTGTGCGAGATGAAGATCACGGCCAGGCCTTCATCGACGAAGCCGCGCAGGGTGGCAAAGAGGTCCTGCACTTCCTGCGGCGTGAGCACCGCGGTCGGCTCGTCCAGGATCAGGACGCGCGCGCCGCGGTACAGCGCCTTCAGGATCTCGACTCGCTGCTTCTCGCCGACCGACAGCGTGCCGACGCGCGCGTCCGGGTCCACGCCCAGGCCGAAGCGTTGGCCGAGTTCAACCAGGCGCTGGCGCGCCTTGCCGCGGCCGGACGCCAGCTTCCACAGCGATTCCGTGCCGACCATGATGTTGTCCAGCACGGTCAGGTTGTCGGCCAGCGTGAAGTGCTGATGCACCATGCCGACCCCGGCCGCCAGCGCGGCGTCGGGCCGGCCGGCCGGCAAGCCCTGGCCGAAGACTTCGATGTTGCCGGCGTCGGCCACGTAATGGCCGAACAGGATCGACACCAGGGTCGATTTGCCGGCGCCGTTCTCGCCCAGCAAGGCCAACACTTCGCCCTGGCGCAGCGTGAGCGATATGTCGTCGTTGGCCGTGAGGCTGCCAAAGCGTTTGGTGATCCCCGTCAGTTGCAGGGCGAGAGGCGCGTGGTTCATCGTGCCGAGGACTTGGGTTCTTTGTCGTTGACCTTGACGCTGAAGCTGCCGTCCAGGATGGCCTTCTGCTTGGCCTGGACCTTGGCCATCAGGTCGGCGGGAATCTTGCTTTCGAAGGTGCCCAGCGGCGCCAGCGAGGAACCCTTGTGCTTCATCAGCGAGTACTGGCCGTAGTCGTCGGCCTTGAACGTGCCGGCGCGCACCTGCTTGAGCGCTTCCTCGATGGTGGGTTCCATGCTCCACAGCGCCGAGGCGACCACGGTGTCCGGATACTGCTGCTGCGTGTCGATGACGTTGCCGATGGCCAGCTTGCCGCGTTCCTTGGCCGCGTCCGACACGCCGAAGCGCTCGGCGTAGAGCACGTCCGCGCCCTTGTCGATCATGGCGAAGGCGGCTTCCTTGGCCTTCGGGGGATCGAACCAGGAACCGATGAAGGTCACGGTGAACTCGGCCTGTGGATTCACTTCCTTGGCGCCTTCGATGAAGGCGTGCATCAGGCGGTTCACTTCAGGAATGGGGTAGCCGCCCACCAGGCCGATCTTGCCCGTCTTGCTCATGCCGCCGGCGATCATGCCGGTCAGGTAGGCGGGTTCCTGGATGTAGTTGTCGAACACCGAGAAGTTGGGCTGCTGCGGCTTGCCCGAGGAGCCCATCAGGAAAGCGGTCTGCGGATAGTCCTTGGCCACCTTGCGGGCGGCGGCTTCCACGGCGAAGGCCTCGCCCACCACCAGCTTGTTGCCTTGTTCTGCGTACTGGCGCATCACGCGCTCGTAGTCGGCGTTGGTGACGTTTTCCGAGAACGTGTATTCGATCTCGCCGCGATCGCGGGCCGCGACCAGCGCCTTGTGGATGCGCGACACCCATTGCTGTTCGACCGGCACCGTGTAGATGGCGGCGACCTTGGTCTTGGCGGGCGCCTGGGCCAGGGCGGCGCCCGAGAACATCAGCGCGCCGGCGGCGGCCGCCGCCAGCTTGAGCAGGCCGCGGCGGGCGATGCCGGCGACGGACGGGGTGGAAGAGGCTTTCATGCGGGTGACTCCTGCGAAGGGAGGGAAAGGGATGGGTATTGGAGGCGATGGGCGCTGGCCCGCGCGCGGCTGGCGCGCGCGCGGCCGCGGCCCCGTTCCATATGGCCGCCGCCGGCAGGCGTGCCGGGACTAGCGTACGGAGACGAGGGCGTGGGATCGGTCATCGGATGGGGAGCGCCAGGCGACGCGCCCCATCCGAATGGTCGGGTTCGCAGCCAGCCCTGGCGAAGCAAGTTGTATGCCATGGGGCATTCCCGCGACAAGTCGGGGAAACCTGATGGCCGGGCAGGATTATAGGCACCCTGGCGGGGATTGGTGGCACCAGAGCGGTGCGTGTCTGCCAAGGGGTGGACAGAGTGCGTAACCAGGTCAAAGTTCAGGGAGTCTGAAATTTCATCTGGGCAGGGGGCAAGAATCCTGGCGACGCTTCATTATTGGGCCTTGAACTCTGTTTGCACACTGGCGAAGGAAACAGAGCGGGCAGGTACACGCCAGTCTGAGAGAGTGGCGGCGGTGCGGGCCGACTTGACGTATCGGTCGCACAAATAGGGAGGCCCCACCGAAGTGGGGCCATCGTTCGGACCTAGTTGCATCACCAGCATTCACATCTGGGAGTGGCTTTTCTAGGGCAGCGCGTTGACTGTACCGTTTTTGAACATGACTTTCAACCAAGCTTTCGGCGATGTGTGCAGGAGCGCCCTGCTTGGAAGGGGAGAATAGGACTAATGGAATGGAAACTGCGGGAAACGGTGTTCTCCGCCCCGCGAATGGGGCGCTATCTGAACAGCTATGGCGGAGACGCGTTGCGGGCGGCCGTTGCCTACGATCACAATGTCCGGTTGGCGCAGGCGCTGATGCCCGCCTTGCAGACAATGGAGATCGTTCTTCGCAACGCCGTCCATCGAAGCCTGAGCAGGTCGATGGGAAGCGCCGACTGGTGGAATGGTCTGCCCTCCCCTGAGTTCGAGTGGCTGCACGTGGCGGTGGGAGACGCGGGGATCAAGATCCAGCGACGCCGGGAACGCGTCACTACTGACAAGATCGTTGCCGAATTGACTTTTGGATCGTGGACGCGGCTGTTCAATGCCCAACATGGGCGCACGTTATGGGGGCGCCTCCTCCTGGCCTTTCCCACCTGTCCGAAAGCCAAGCGCCGACGTGGCCCGATCAGTTCGTCCCTGAACCGCATTCGGGATTTGCGCAACCGGGTCATGCACCATGAACCGCTGCTGTGGGTAGAGCCTTCGGTGAAGGATATCCATGGCGATATCCAGGAGGTCCTGGATTGGATCGATCCGGGCATCAACCGCTGGCTCGTCCATCACGACTCCTTGCCAGCGAGATGGGCTGAATGCGCGGCGATTTGAACCGTCCAGCCCAGACTGAACGAAATTCGATGCATGGAACGGGCCGTTGCGGCTGCCCACACCCCGATCCAGGGCCCGCGCGCCTAAAATCCCAGGCATGAGCCGCGCGCGTGGCGCGGCAAGCTGGAAGACCCATGCAAGATATACAACTGCTGCTGGAACAGTACGGCGGGTGGCTGGTGTTCGCCAACGTGCTGGTCGAGCAGGCCGGCCTGCCGGTGCCCGCCTATCCCATGCTGATTGCCGCCGGCGCGCTGGCCGGCGCGGGTGGGTGGCTCGTGCCCTGGATGGCGGCTACGGTCGCCTGCCTGCTGGCCGACAGCCTTTGGTACGTGGCCGGCCAGCGCTACGGCTCGCGCCTGTTGGGCGTGATCTGCAAGATGTCGCTGTCGCAGGACTCCTGCATCCGGCAGACGCAGCGCCTGTACCTGCGCATCGGAGTGCGCGCGCTGCTGGTGTGCAAGTTCCTGCCTGGCGCGGGGGCGTTGTCCACCGTGATGGCGGGCCTGACGGGTACGCCCTACCGCCGTTTCCTGGGCTACGACATCGTGGGCTCCCTGATCTGGTCGGGTTCGGCCCTGCTGCTGGGCGGCCTGTTCCACAACGTCGTGAACGACGTGTTGGAAATCCTCGGCACCTACGGTGCGATGGGGCTGGGCGTGCTGGCGGCGGTGCTGGCGCTGTACATCCTGGCGCGCTTCCTGCGGCGCCGGATCCTGCTGCGCAGCCTGCGCGTGATTCCGCGCCTGTCGGTGGACGAGCTGATGCAGTGGCGCCAGGACGGCCGCAATGCGCTGGTGTTCGACGTGCGCCCCGAGGCGGTGCGCGAAGAGCAGCGCATCCCCGGCGCCATCGCCGTGGACCTGAAAGCGCCCTTGCCCCGGCTGGATGCCCAGGCGCTGGAATCCGACATCGTCGTGTACTGCGCCTGCCCCAACGAGGTGTCGGCCGCGCTGCTGGCGTCGCGGCTGCGCGCCGCGGGCTACCCCAAGACCTGGGCCTTGCGCGGCGGTTACCAAGCCTGGCAGGAGCACGAACACCCGCTCCCCCCGCAAGGCGCATAATTCCGCCATGAGCCCGCGCAGACGGCGGGCGGCCTACAAGGAGAGACAGGCATGCGGATTTTGTTCTTGGGCGCCGGCGGCACCGGCGGCTACTTTGGCGGACGGGCGGCCCAGGCGGGCGCGGACGTGACCTTCCTGGTGCGCGAGCCGCGCGCCGCGCGGATCCGCGAACAGGGCCTGCGCATCAAGAGCCCGCTGGGCGATGCCACGCTGCAGCCGCAGCTGGTCACGCAACAGACCTTGCAAGGCAGCTACGACGTGGTGGTGCTGAGCTGCAAGGCCTATGACCTGGCCAGCGCCATCGAGGCCATCCGTCCCGCGGTCGGGCCCGATACCGCCGTGCTGCCCATCATGAACGGCGTGCTGCAGTACGACGTGCTGGACCGCGAATTCGAGCCGCATCGTGTGCTGGGCGGACTGTGCCAGATCAACGCCACCCTGGGCCCCGAGGGCGAAGTGGTGCATCTGGGCAAGTACGCCAACATCGTCTTCGGCGAGCGCGCCGGCCCCGCCCGCAGCGAACGCTGCGTCGCGCTGGAACAGGCCCTGGCCGGCGGCGAATACGTCAGCCGCCTGAGCACCGACATCTACCAGGACATCTGGGAAAAATACGTGTTCCTGACCACGCTGGCCGCAGCCACCTGCCTGATGCGCGGCTCGGTCGGGCAAATTGCCTCTACCGACGACGGCATCGACATCATGAGCGGGCTGCTGCAGGAATCGCAGGCCGTTGCCGCCGCGTCGGGCCACGCCGTGCGGCCGGAGGCTGACGCCTCGGCGCGCAAGCTGATTACCGACCGTACCCAGCCCGTCACCGCGTCGATGTTCCGCGACCTGAGCCAGGGACTGCCGGTGGAGGCCGACCACATCGTCGGCGACATGGTGCGGCGCGCCCGCACCCTGGGCGTGGACGCGACCTACCTGCGCACGGCTTACGCGCATCTGCAGGTCTACCAGGCGCAGCGCGCCGCGGCCTGAACGCCGCCCTGTCTGGCGGCCCCCTGTTCAAGCGGGGCCGCCGGGAGCACACTGGCCTGACGGCGGCGAAGACGCCGGCAGGGCTGCCTCTTCGGTTCGTTCCGGGCGGGTTTGCCAGGTATTGGTGCATAAATTGCAAAAAACTCATCCGGTTTCACGGGTTTTTTGATCGGATTTGTACGAATAGTATGGCTTTGCCTGAGCCGGAGTGTTGCGCCGCAAGTTGCGGCGGCCCTGGCTCCCCTACCCAAGGAGCAAGACCATGAAAGTTGCATTGATCGGAATCACCGGCCGCGTGGGTTCGCGCGTGGCGGACGAATTGCTCAAGCGCGGCCACCAGGTCACGGGCATCGCCCGCAACCTGTCCGACGTGAATCCGCAGCTCGGCCTGACCATCAAGCAGGGCGACGCCACCGATCCCGAAGCGCTGACCTCGTTGCTGAAGGGCCACGACGCCGTGATCAGCGCGTCGCGCTTCGTATCGTCGGACGCCAAGCCGCTCCTGAGCGCCGTGAAGGACGCGGGCGTGCCGCGCCTGCTGGTGGTCGGCGGCGCGGGCAGCCTGCTGGTCGCCCCCGGCAAGATGCTGATCGACACCCCCGAATTCCCCGATGCCTACAAGCCCGAGGCGCGCGCCGGCGTGGTGTTCCTGGACACGCTGCGCCATGAAAAAGTGCTGAACTGGACCTTCCTGTCGCCTTCGGCGCTGTTCGAGCCGGGCGAGCGCACCGGCCAGTTCCGTTTGGGCGATGACACCCTGCTGGCCGATGACGAAGGCAAGAGCTGGATCTCGATGGAAGACTATGCCATTGCGCTGGTCGATGAACTCGAAACGCCCAAGCATTCGCGTCGCCGCTATACCGTCGGCTACTGACCCCGGCCCTCGGCGGATCACGAAGGGCCTCGGCAAGAGGCCCTTTTCCATTGGGGGCCTAGGCCCGGAATCCATGTTTTTGTTTGTAAACTGGCGCACCGCCAGCCGGCGTTCCGACACCTGAGTTTGCCCCGTATGCGTATGAAGTTGAAATCGTTGGCCCTATGCCTGCTGGTTGCCGCCACCTGTCTGGCAGCCGCGCCGGCTAGCGCGGCCGCACCCCAGTCCAACAAGGACCTCGTGGTGGCGTTCTTTCGCATGATGTTCCAGGACCGCGACGTCGACGAGGCGGTGCGCCTGTACGTCAGCCCGAACTACGTCCAGCACAACCCCTATATGCAGGATGGCGTTGGTCCGCTGGTGGATTTCTTTCCCGCCTATTTCGAGCAGCATCCGCAGTCCATCGTTGAAATCAAGCGCGTGATTGCCGAGGGCGACCTGGTGCTGATCCACAACCTGTGGCGCGATTCGCCGGAAGACCGGGGTCAGGCCGTAATGGACATCTTCCGCGTGGAAGACGGCAAGATCGTGGAACACTGGGACGTGAGCCAGGAAATCCCCGAGAACCCCGCCAACAAGAACGGCATGTTCTAGGAAGCGCCGCATGTCCAGCATCGAACCCGTAGACCTGTCCCGCGCCTATCTGCTGCTGAACCACGGCCCCACGGTGCTGGTGACCAGCGCCCATGGCGATGCGCGCAACGTCATGGCGGCCGCCTGGGCCATGCCCCTGGACTTCAGTCCGCCCAAGATGCTGGTGGTGGTGGACAAGAACACCTACACGCGCGGCCTGATCGAGGCGTCGGGCGAATTCGCGCTGTGCATCCCGTCGCGCGCGCAGGCCCGCGCCACGCTGCGGGTGGGCACCGATTCCGGGCGCGACGAAGACAAATTCCAGGCCAGCGGCCTGACGACCTTCCCCGCCAGCAAGATCGGCGCGCCGCTCATCAGCGGTTGCCTGGGCTGGCTGGAATGCCGCGTCGTGCCCGAACCGCACAACCAGCAGGCCTACGACCTCTTCATCGGCGAAGTCGTGGCCGCGTGGGCCGCGCCTGAAGTGTTTTCCGGCAATCGCTGGCATTTCCCCGACGACGAGCGCCGTTCGGTCCATTACGTGGCGGGCGGCTCCTTCTTCGCCACCGGCGAAGCCTTCAACGTTTCCGATCCGGAGTAACCATGATGCGCAGCGTATATCTGGCGGGTTTCGACGTGTTCCTGCCTGATGCGGCGGCGCACGGCAAACGCTTGAAGGCGCTGTGCGCCACCTACGGTTTCGACGGCCTGTTCCCGCTGGACAATGAAGCGCCGCAGGGCTTGTCCGGCCAGGCGCTGGCCCAATGGATCTATCGCGAGAACGTCGCGCTCATCCGGCGCGCGGACATGGTGATGGCGAACCTCAATCCGTTTCGCGGCGCCGAACCCGATTCGGGCACGGCATTTGAAGTCGGCTACGCCATCGCCTGCGGCAAGCCGGTATGGGCTTACACCGGCCAGGCAGGCTCGTTGATCGATCAGGTGGCGGTGGGGGCTGCGGCAGACGACGGCGCATCGCGCATGGTCGATGCCGAGGGCTACACCGTGGAAGACTTCGGCCTGAACGTGAATCTGATGCTGGCGTGCAGCGCCCGCATCGTCACGGGCAGCGCCGCCGACTGCCTGGCGCAGATGGCCCGCGAACCGGGACGCTGACCGTCCCGAACCAGGGCGCGGCTAGCTGCGCGCCGTTTTCGCTGCCTTTGCTGCCTTCGCTGCCTTCGGCGGCGCGCGGCGCGCGGCGGGTTCGCCCAGGTATCCCATCACCGCGTTGACCACGGCCTGTTCCAACTGCTGCGTCGAGAATCCCGCGGGCGGTTCCAGCGCCGCGGCATGCACCAGTGACTCCATGATGCGCAACACCACATAGGTCGCCAGATCCCGGTCCTGCTGCGCGATTTCGGCGCGATGCAGTTCCAGAAGGTGGCGCATGCGCCTGTGGATATCCTGGTCCGCGCGGCTGTGTTCGTGCGGCTGGTCGAACAGCGGAAACTCCCTTTCCAGCACGCGGTGCAGCGCGGGTTCCAGCAGGTGGGCGTGCAGCATCGCCTCGACGATGGCCGCGACGCGCTCGCGCAGCGTGGCCGCGGGATTGCTGTCCAGGACCCAGTCGATGACGTCCAGCATCTGGTTGTCGTGGCGGTTGTGCAGCGCCGCGATCAGGGCGTTCTTGTTGGGGAAGTACTGATACAGCGAGCCGACGCTGACGCCGGCCGTTTCCGCGATCAGATTGGTATTGGTGCCCGCATAGCCGTGGGTGGCCAGAACGCGAGCCGTGGCTTGCAAAATCGTCTCTACGGTGTGCTGGGATCTGAGCTGGCGCGGCGATTTCCGGGGCTGTGGGATGGCGGTCATGGGTACTGTGAAAGGCGAGTATCGAATATGAGCAATGGCTCATAAAATTTCCAGCAGGCAATCCGGTTCATCGCCCGCACACGGGGATTATGCCATCGGCGGTTTTCAAACTGGTTCCGGTTTGCGCATCTCTCACTTAAGGAAATTCAATGTCGCATTCATCGACGGCCGGGGCCATGCCCGCGGCCCAGGGGCCCGTGCGCTCTGTCTTCGCGCAAGTGCTGCCGCTCGCGCTGGCGGTATTCGTCGGGTTCTTCATGATTGGCCTGCCCATGCCAGTGCTGCCTCTGTATGTGGACGGCACGCTGGCGCTGGGCGCGCTGGTGGTCGGGGTGGTGGCCGGCCTGCAGTTCGCCGCCGCCCTGTTGTCGCGCGCCTATGCGGGCTCGCTTGCCGACCGCCGCGGCGCCAAGCGCGCGGTGGTGGGCGGTTTTGTGCTGGGCTCCATCGCGGGCCTGTTCTATCTGCTGGCCGATGACCTGTCGGCGCGGCCGCAGGCGGCGCTGGCCGCGCTCTTGGCCGGACGCGCGCTGATGGGCTGCGCCGAAAGCCTGATCGTCACCGGCGCCCTGAGTTGGGGCGTGGGCCGCGTGGGGCCGCAGAACGCGGGCCGCGTGATGGCCTGGGTCGGCGTGGCGATCTACGCCGCCTATGCGCTGGGCGCGCCCGCCGGCATGCGGCTCTACGGCGTCACGGGCTTTGCGGGCATCGCCTGGGCCACGGCGCTGATTCCCCTGGCGGCCCTGGCGCTGGTGCTGCCTTTGCGCGGGGTGCGTGCGGCAGGCGGCGTGCGTACGCCTTTCTACAGAGTGCTGGGTCTGGTGCTACTGCCCGGCGCAGGCCTGGCGCTGGCCAGCGTCGGCTTCGGCGTGATCACTGCGTTCGTCAGCCTGCTGTTTTCGCAGCGTGGTTGGGATGGCGCAGCGTGGATGTTCACTGCATTCGGCGTGGGCTTCATCCTGGCGCGGGTGTTCTTTGCCGGCCTGCCGGACAAGCTGGGCGGCGCGCGCGTGGCGCTGGTGTGCGTGCTGATTGAAGCGGCGGGGCAGTGGCTGATCTGGACCGGAACCACGCCGGCATGGGCCTATGCCGGCGCGCTGCTGACGGGCGCGGGCTATTCGCTGGCATTCCCCGCTTTTGGCGTGGAAGCCGTGCGCCGCGTGCCGGCGGCCAGCCGGGGCGCTGCCATGGGGGCGTATGTGGCCTTCCTGGACGTGGCTTTGGGACTGAGCAGTCCGGCGGCGGGCTGGCTGGCCGGCGAGCAAGGCTATGGCGCGGTGTATGCGATGGGCGGCGCGTGCGCGCTGGCGGCGATGGTCGTCGCCATGGCGCTCAGGACGCGTAGGTAAAAAAGGCGGCCGCCAGTTCCGGCGCCGCCTGCTCAAGATCAGACCGTCGCGGCCATCTCCAGCACTTCGTCGTCGATCGCCTCGGCCTGGCCGTCCTTCAGCTGTTGCAGATGGTCGGCCAGTTCCGCGATGGTCAGCGCCACCAGTCCGTGCTGCGCGGCATAGCGCTCAAGCGCGGCGCCGCGCATCATCGTGCCGTCGGCATTCATCAGTTCGCACAGTACGCCGGCCGGGCGCAGGCCGGCCAGCACGGCCAGGTCCACCGAGCCTTCGGTGTGGCCGCGGCGGGTCAGCACGCCGCCCGGCTGGGCGCGCAGGGGGAACACATGGCCCGGGCTGACGATGTCATCGCTTTGCGCCGACGGCGAAATGGCGGCGCGGATGGTGGTGACGCGGTCCACGGCCGACACGCCGGTGCTGACTCCTTCGCGCGCTTCGATGGAAACGGTGAAGGCGGTGGCAAAGCGGCTCTGGTTGCGCTGGACCATGGGGGGCAATTCAAGCCGGTCCAGGGTTTCGCCGGGCAGGCACAGGCAGACGATGCCGCTGCCGTCGCGAATCAGCTGCGCCATCACGGGTACGGTCAGCTTGTCGGCGGCCACGATCAGGTCGGCTTCGTTCTCGCGGTCGAAATCGTCCATGAGAATGACGGGACGGCCCAGGCGCAGATGATGCAGGGCGCGCTGCAAGCGGGCGGCAAAAGGCTGCGAAGCCAGGCTGGGGATGGGGGACTGCGGGGTAAGGGTAACGTTGGACATTTGAAACGCTCTCGCAAGTTGAAAGGGGCGAAAAACGTTTCAGGGCTACTCGACAGCCGAACGCAATACGGCAGTCCGGGCGCGGGTGCGCCCGGTGCTACCGTTGTGCCGGCACATCTTCTCTCATCCGGACTATGACCGTCGGCCCTGGCATCTCACCAGATCTGCTGACCCCGGTGTCCGTGAAGGACGCCGGGCGCTCGCGGGCTCGCCATATTGCATGGCATACCGCCGGTGGGGAATTACACCCCGCCCTGAAGACGTACTGCATGTCGTGTTAACGACCTTGGGGATTGTACGCCTGTCCGGGGCTGGGGCCGGAATACGCTTGCTGCGCCTGGGGTCTTCGGCGGGGCGGGGTCGGACCCCGCTGATGCTCAGGCGCCGGCTTCGACGGCCTCGGGCTCGTCGGCTTTCTTTTTCTTCTTGGCCGGCAGCGCCAGCATGGTGCCGCGGCACGGCGGCGTGCCGCAGAGGCAGCGGTAGCCTTCCTTCAGTTTCTTGGTGATGCGGCCGTCCAGCACCAGGCCGTAGTCATACGACAGCTCGGTGCCGCGCGGAATGTCCTGCAGCGCGACGATGTAGACGCGCTTGCCGTGCTTGCCTTCCTGGGCTTCGCAGTTGGGCTGGCAGGAATGGTTGATCCAGCGCGCATCGTTGCCCTGGTCGCCGCCGTCGATCACGCGGCCGGAGCTCAGCGCGAAGAAGAAAGTGTGGAAGGGATCGTCCGGATTGGTCGGATGACGGCGGTCGGCTTCCTTGGCGCTGATGCGCTCGCCGCCGTACTCAATGATGCGCGTGCCCGCGGGAATCTTGCGCGCGGCGAAGACGCCGTTGCCGTGCAGCTTGGAGCGGCGGACGGCATACCAGGGCTTGATCGGGGTGTCTTCGTTGGTCATTGCTCGATGGAAGTGGCGGTGAGACGAAACAGAATTATATCGGCGCGTTTTTGACAGCTTGATGGGCGTATAGTGTGCGCCGCCTTGTTCCTCCGGTTAGCACCATGATTGTCCGTCCGCGTCCTTCCGCGCTGGCTTTGTTCTTTGTCTTGCGCGGGTCCATCATCCCGCGGATCCTCAGCCGCATCCTCGTCATCACGGCGCTGTCCTGCTTCGTGGTGTGGATGTACCACCAGGCATGGTTCTCGCCCGCCCATCTGTCGGCGGTGCCGTTCTCGCTGTTCGGCCTGGCCCTGTCCGTGTTCATGGGCTTTCGCAACAACGTCTGCTACGACCGCTGGTGGGAAGCGCGCAAGCAATGGGGCGAACTGATCGTGCAGGCGCGCAGCCTGGCGCGCGAAAGCGCGGTGCTGCTGGCGGCCAGCACCGCCAACCCGGTGCAGGAACGCATCGTGCGCCGTTGCATCGGCTTCGGCTACGCGCTGGCGGCGCGGCTGCGTCAGGAAGACATGGCTTCTGCCGCGCGCCCCTGGGTGCAGCAGGACGAGGCCGAGACCCTCAACGGCTGCCGCAACGTGCCCGACGCCCTGCTCATGGCCATCAACCGCGACCTGGCGGCCTGTCTGCGGCGCGGGGAGCTGAGCGACATCCTGTACCAGGCCCTGACCCAGCGCGTGGCCGCCTGCGCCGCCATCCAGGCGGCTTGCGAGCGCATCAAGTTCACGCCCTCGCCCTTCGCCTATTCGCTGCTGCTGCATCGCACGGCCTGGCTGTTCTGCCTGTTGCTGCCCTTCGGCCTGGTGGGCACGCTGGAATACATGATGCCGGCGGCCGTCACCATCGTGGCCTACACCTTCTTCGGCCTGGACGCGGTGGGTGATGAACTGGAAGACCCCTTCGGCTCCGACGAGAACGACCTGCCGCTGTCGGCGCTGGCCCGGGTGATCGAGATCGACCTCCTGGAAGGCCTGGGCGTGCGGCCTCTGCCCGAGCCCGCCGTGCCGGTGGATTTCGTGCTGCGCTAGGGCGGAGCCTATTCCGCCAATCCCGTCAACGGCAGCTTGGTTTCCTTCAACCGGCGCAGCACGAAGCAGGATTTGCTGTGCCGGATGCCCGGGATGCGGTAGAGCTGTTCGCGCAGCAGCCGTTCGTAGTCGCGGGTGTCGCGCACGGCGATGCGGATGTAATAGTCGTAGTCGCCCGAGACCAGGAAGGCTTCGAGGACCTCGGGTATCTGCGCCAGCGCCCGGCCGAACTCATACAGCGTTTCCTCGCTGTGGCTCTCCAAAGTGACGTGGACGATCACTGTGTCCATGAAGCCCAGGCTGGCCGGATCGATGTCCACCGTATAGCCGCGGATGACGCCTGCGCTTTCCATGCGCTTGATGCGGTTCCAGCACGGTGTGGACGACAGGCCCACCGCCGCGCCGATGTCGTTCAGGCTGGCGCGCGCGTTGTCCTGCAGCACCTTGAGTATGGCGAGATCAAATTTGTCCAGGTTCATTTTCTTTGATTCCTTAAAATCAAAGATAAATTTACTCCGTTCAGCGGTTATCCGTGGAAAAGAAGATAAATATTCTTCCGATCTACGAATAAGATAGATAGCATGAACGATCGCCTGCACCCCACCGCCGCCGCCGCACTTGCCGCCACTGAACGCCCCGCTGACAACGGGGCGAAAATTCTGCTCGATACGCTGATCGCGTGTGGCGTGGATACCATTTTCGGGTACCCCGGCGGCGCGGTGCTGCCGCTGTACGACGCCCTGTACGCCGAGCCGCGCCTGCGCCACGTGCTGGTACGCCACGAACAGGCCGCCGTGCATGCTGCCGAAGGCTATGCCCGCAGCACTGGCCGCACCGGCGTGGTCTTCGTCACTTCCGGTCCGGGCATGGCCAACACCACGTCCGGCCTGCTGGATGCCATGTGCGATTCGATCCCGGTGCTCTGTATCAGCGGCCAGGTTGCCACGGCCGCCATCGGCACGGACGCCTTCCAGGAGTGCGACGCCATCGGCATCTCTCGCTCCGTGACCAAATGGAATACGCAGGTCCGTTCGGTGGACGACGTGGCAGCGGTGACGGCCCGCGCTTTTGAGCTGACCCGCCAGGGCCGCCCCGGCCCGGTGCTGCTGGACTTCCCCAAGGACGTGCAGCTGGCCGTGCCTCGCGACGCGGACGATGATGCCGTGCCCTCGCAACAGAAGCTGGCCGCGCTGCGCGCACGCCGCCAGGCGGGCAAGCTGGCGCCCAAGCTGCCGCAGTCGGCCGTGCGCCGCGCCGCCGCCTTGATCGCGCAGGCCAAGCGCCCCATCTTCTACGGCGGCGGCGGGCTGGTGAACGCCGGCCCCGAGGCCTGCGAGGCCTTTACCGACCTGGTGCGCCACACCGGCGCGCCCTGCACCCTGACCCTCATGGGCCTGGGCGCATTCCCCGCGTCCGACGCGCAGTTCGTCGGCATGCTGGGCATGCACGGCACGGTCGAGGCCAACCTGGCCATGCATAACGCCGACCTGGTGGTCTGCATCGGCGCCCGCTTCGACGACCGCATCACAGGCAAGCTGTCGGAGTTCTGCCCGCATGCGCGCAAGATCCACATCGATATCGATCCGGCGTCCATCAACAAGGTGGTGCGCGTGGACGTGGCGCTGGTGGGCGATTGCCTGCCGCTGGTGCGCGCGCTGCGCGCCGAACTCGGCGAGGAACCCATGGACGCGGCGCGGCTGGCGCCCTGGTACAAGCGTATCGACGCCTGGCGCGCCCAGGACTGCCTGGGCTATACCCCGGCGGCCGACGCGATCCTGCCGCAGCATCTGATGGCGCGCCTGAACGACGCGCTGTCCGACCGCGATGCCATCGTTTCCACCGACGTGGGCCAGCACCAGATGTGGGCCGCGCAATACCTGCGCTTCGACAAGCCCAACCGCTGGCTGACCTCCGGCGGCGCCGGCACCATGGGCTATGGCGTGCCCGCCGCCATCGGCGCGCAGGTCGCCCATCCGGACAAGACCGTGGTCTGCGTCAGCGGTGACGCGTCGGTGCTGATGAACATCCAGGAACTGTCCACCGCCATGCAGCACCAGACGCCCGTCAAGGTCGTGTTGTGCAACAACGGCTACATGGGCATGGTGCGGCAATGGCAGGAGCTGATCCACGGCGGGCGCTACAGCCACAGCTACAACGCCTCGCTGCCCGACTTCGTGGCGTTGGCCCGCGCCTTCGGCTGGGGCGCGGCCCGCGTGGACGATCCGGCAAAGCTGGATGCCGCGCTCGCCGAATGCCTGGCGCATGACGGCCCCTACTTCCTGGACGTGGCGGTCGCGGCGCAGGAGAACTGCTTCCCGATGATGCCTGCGGGGCACGGGCATCAGAAGATGATGCTGGCCGAAGGCGTCTGGTATCAGGACGAGACGACCTGATCGCCGCAGGGCGGCATGCGCAGCCCTGCGCCCTGCTTCAAAACTGGATCGACAAACCGCCGTCCACCACCAGCACGTGCCCGTTGACATATGACGCCGCGGGCGACGCCAGGAATACGGCGGCGCCCGCGATTTCCTCCGGTTCGCCCCAGCGTCCCATGGGATTGCGCGTGGCGATGCGCGGGCCCACATCGGGGTCCGCCACCATGGCGGCATTGGTCTCGGTGGCGAAGGTGCCGGGCGCGATGGCGTTGCTGGTGATGCCGTGGCCGCCGAACTCTGCCGCCAGCGCGCGCACCATGCCCGTCAACCCCTGCTTGGCCGCGGGATAGACCGCATCGCCCGAGCGCGCCAGCTCGCCCACCACCGAGGTGATGGCGATTAGGCGGCCGCTGCCCTGGCGCACCATGCGCTCGGCGGCAAACTTGGCCAGCAGCATGCCGGCGACCATGTCGGTGTCGATGAGTTCGCGGATCTCGGCGGGACTGGTGTCGCGCAGCGTCTTGCGGTTGCGCGCGCCGACGTTGTTCACCAGGATGTCCAGGCGGCGGTGGTCGCGGTCTATGTCCAGGAAAGCGCGTTCCATGGCGGCGTCGTCGCTGATGTCAAAAGGCAGCGCATGCGCATCCAGGCCGGCGGCGGTCAATTCAGCCGCCGCGGCTGCGACGGCTTCTGCGTTGCGGCCGTTGATCAGTACGCGCGCGCCGCAGCCGGCCAATGCGCGCGCGATACAGAAGCCCAGCCCGCGGGCGGAGCCGGTCACCAGGGCGACTTGTCCCGTCAGGTCGAAGTTGCGCAGATACGGCAGCGTGTTCATGTCAGTCGTCCAAAGTGCTCTATCTCAATTAGGGCCGCGCGGATCCGGCTCCGCCGGCCCGCAGCGGCGCCCCCTGGGGGGAAGCGCGCAGCGCTGCGGGGGGGATTTATCTATTCTCGGAATTCCGGCGCCCAGTGCAGCAGCCGGCGTTCCAGCCAGGTCACACAATAAACCAGCGCGATGCCGACGATGGACAGCAGCGTAACCGCCGCGAACATGTCGGTGGCGTTCAGCGTCGCCAGCGCGGTGATCATCAGATAGCCCATGCCCGTGGTGGATCCGACGAACTCCGCCAGCACCACGCCGATCAGCGCAAAGCTGATGGCATTCGGCAAGGCCGCGAAGGTCCACGCGGCCGCGGTCGGGATGCGCACGCGCCACAGGATCTGGCGCGGCGAGCCGCCCAGCGTGCGGCAGAAATCCACCAGTTCGCGTTCTACTGCGCGTCCGCCCTTGTAGGTGTTGAAGAACACCAGGAAGAACACCACGAACCATGACGTCACCACCTTGGACGCAAGGCCCAGGCCGAAGAACATGGTGATGAGCGGCACGAAGGCGATGCGCGGCATCGAGTTGAAGGCAACGATGAAGGGATTGAACACGTCGGCCAGGAAGCGGCTGCGGCTGAGCGTCATGCCCACCACGAAGCCGCTGCCCACGCCCACCAGCAGTCCCACCATGGTGGCCTGCAAGGTCAGCCACAGGTGCGGCCAGACCGAACGCGGGCCGGGCTGCAGCCATTCCCACAGGCGCACGGCCACGCGCGAGGGCTGGCTGATGAAGAAGGGATCGAACAGTGTGTTCTGGGCGAACCAGGGGATGCGCGTGAGTATCTCCCAGGAGCCCAGGATGACGGCAAGTATCAGCACCTGCCACAGGGTGATGCGCAGCCGGCGCGCGATGCTGGCGCGGCGGTCCAGCCGCAGCTGGTCCTGCAGGGAATCGGCGGAGTAAGTGGTGGTCATGACGCGTAGGGATTCAGGCGGCGGCGCGGAACTGCTGTCCCAGCACACTCCAGAGGCTTTGCACATGGGTCACGAACTGTGGTGTTTCGCGCAGCGTGAAGACATCGCGCGGATGCGGGATCTCGATGCGCTCGTCCAGCAGCACGCGGCTGGGCGGGCCGGACAGCACCACCACGCGATCGGACAGCAGGATAGCTTCGTCGAGGTCGTGCGTGACCATGACGATGGTCTGGCCCAGCTTGCGCCAGATCTCGATCAATTCGCGATGCAGGTGGGTCTTGGTGTGCGTGTCCAGCGCGCCGAAGGGCTCGTCCAGCAGCAGGATGCGCGGTTCGACCGCCAGGCTCATCAAGAGCGCCACGCGCCGCCGCATGCCGCCCGACAACTGGTGCGGAAAGGCGTCGGCGAACTGGCTCAGGTGGCCCATTTCCAGTAGTTCCGCCACGCGGCGCTCGATCTTGTCGGCGGCCACGCCCTGGAACTTCAGGCCCAGCGCCACGTTCTTCCTCACGCTGAACCAGGGCAGCAGCGTGTCCTTCTGGAAGATGTAGCCCAGGGCCGGCGGCACCTGCCCGTCCACGATCCGCCCGTCCACGTGGATCGTGCCGGTGGTCGGGCGCAGGAAACCCGCGATCATGTTCAGCAAGGTGCTCTTGCCGCAGCCGGACGGCCCGACGATGGAGACGAACTCGCCTTCCGGGATCGTCAGGCTGACCTCGCCCACCGCGTGTGTGGTGGCCTGGCGCGTCTGGTAGGCCTTGCCCACCTTGTCCAGCGTGATCATCAGAGGCCCCGGGCGCGGCGCACGAAGCTCATGTTCACGCAACGGTCGTAGGGCACGGTCTTGATCTCGTCATTGGAGAACTGGCGGCCGTCGCCCATGATGGCCGTCATGCGGTCATAGGCGTCCTGGGTGATGATGTTGTCCTTCAGGAACACCGTTTCCTTGTAGACGCCCAGCGTCTTCTCGATGGCGGCGCGCGGAAAGGCGTTCAGGTAATCGTCGTAGATCGCGTCAGTGACGGCGGCGGCGCTGTTGGCGCTGATGAAGTCCTGCGCGCGGACCAGGGCGGTCACGAAGGCCTGCACCACTTCCGGGCGCTTCTGGATGGTGTCCTGCAGGGTCAGGGCCGCGATGCCAGGCACGTCGCCGCCCATGAATTCGTTCCACGAACTCTCGGTGGTGGCGTCGAAGATGGGCACGCCCCAGCCTTCCTGTTGCGCCTGTTCCATCATGGACATGGTGGCCATGCTGGCGGACACGGAGCCGGTCTTGAGCGCGCCCAGCATGGTGGCCAGGTCGCCCAGCGGGCGGATGTCAACCTTGTCGGCCACGCCGGCCTTCTGCATCAGGTACAGCGCCATCAGCCAGGTGCTGGACTGCGGCTGGGTCGCGCCCACGCGCTTGCCGGCCAGGTCCTTCAGCGATTTGATCTTGCCGCTTTCAAAGTCCTCGCGGCGCACGATGACGTTGGCGTAGGTGAGCTTGCGGTCAAAGCCGAACACCAGCGTGGCGGGCTTGCCGGCCAAGGTGAGCGCGGGGGCGGCCGTGGCGGCGGTGGCGCCGAACGCGATCTGGCCCGCGGCCAGCAGCTGGTTGGTGCGCGGGCCGCTTTGCGAATTCAGGTATTCGACTTCCAGCCCGCCTTCGCCGAAGTAGCCCTTTTTCAGCGCCACATAACCCGCGGCAAAGAACGGGTCGATGCTGCCCTGGCCGTAGACGACGCGGCCCAGCTTGGGCTGGGCGAACGCGACGCGGCCATTGACCAGGCTGATGCTGGCCAACGCGCCTGCGGCGGCCAGCACGCGGCGGCGGGTGGTGAAGTCGGGGCTGTTGCTCATGTCGTCCTCGGAATAGGTCTGGTTGCAGCGGTTTGGCGTAGACAATACCCCAGCAACTGGCGTCCAACAATGGAAAACGCCCGGTTGCCCGGGCGTCGTGCGCGATGGTCGGGAGGCGGCGGCGCCAGGCGCCGCGCCCGTTTTACGCGGCGGTTTTTTTCGGCGCAGCCTTCTTCACCGCTTTCTTGGCGGCCGTTTTCGTGGCCGTCTTGGTGGCGGTCTTCTTTACCGCGGCCTTCTTGGCCGGCGCTTTCTTTGCGGCGGTCTTGGTCGCGGTCTTGGCGGCCGTCTTGGCCGGTGCGCGGCCGGGCTTTTCAGGACGCGGCTCGAACTCGAAGCCGATCTTGCCGTCCGGCTGGCGGACGAGGAAGGCCTTGAACTTGCGGTTGGTGCGGCTGGAGACGAAGCCGTCGAGCAGGTCGGTGCGGCCATTGGTCAGCAGCTTTTCCATCTGCTCGCGCGAGATCTCCTGCTGCAGGATGACCTTGCCCGAACGGAAATCGCAGCTCTTTTCGGGGCCGACGGATTTCTCGCAGACGTAGCTCATGCCGTGCTCGAACACGCGCGACTGGCACTTGGGGCAGGAGCCCACCGGTGTGTGGCCGGAGAAGTCCACGGCCTCGGAGTCGTCCTCGTCGTTCTGGCCGAAGTCGAATTCCAGCTTGTACTCGTCGCTGATGCGCAGGATGGCGGCGAACGGTCGGCCCATCTTGCTGATGAAGCCTTGCAGCGGACCGATTTCGCGCTTGGCCAGCAGCTCTTCCACTTCGGGCAGTTCGAAGGTGCGGCCGCCCGGATGCTTGCCGATGGAAAAGTCGCAGGCGGTGCAGGCAAAGCGGCGATAGTTTTCCTTCACCACGGCGCCGCACTTGGGGCACGGCGTCTGCAGCGTGGCGTAGTCGCCCGGCACCGTGTCGCGCTCGTATTCCTTGGCGCGCTTGACGATGACTTGCGTCATCTGCGCGATCTCGCGCATGAAGGCCTCGCGGCCCAGTCCGCCCTGCTCGATCTGCTTGAGCTTGTGCTCCCATTCGCCGGTGAGTTCCGGCGAGGTCAGTTCGGTCACGTCCAGGCCGGACAAGAGCGTCATCAGCTGGCGCGCCTTGGCGGTGGGCACCAGGTCGCGGCCTTCGCGGCGCAGGTAGCTTTCGTTGAGCAGGCCTTCGATGATGGCGGCGCGCGTGGCCGGCGTGCCCAGGCCGCGCTCGGACATCGCTTCGCGCAGTTCCTCGTCGTCCACCAGCTTGCCCGCGCCTTCCATGGCCGACAGCAGCGTGCCTTCGTTAAAGCGCGCCGGCGGTTTGGTGGTCAGGCCGACGGCTTCCACGTCCTCGGTGCGCACGGTCTCGCCGTCCGCCACGGGCACCAGGTTGGCGTCTTCGCCTTGGGCTTCCTTGCCGTAGACGGCCAGCCATCCCGGGCTGACCAGCACCTTGCCGTCGGTGCGGAAGCGATGCCCCTGCACTTCGGTCATGCGGGTGGTGACGCGGTATTCCGCGGCGGGGAAGAACACCGCCAGGAAGCGCTTGAGCACCAGGTCGTACAGCTTGGCCTCGGCTTCGCTCAGGTCGTGCGGGATCTGCAGCGTGGGGATGATGGCAAAGTGATCCGACACCTTCTTGTTGTCGAAGATGCGGCGGTTGGGCTTGACCCAGTTCTCGCTGACCACCGTGCCGGCGTGGCGGGCCAGGCCGCCCACCGCGTTGGAGCCGCCCTGCGCCAATGCGCGCATCGTCTCCTTGACGGTGTTGATGTAGTCCTCGGGCAGGTAGCGCGAGTCGGTACGCGGGTAGGTCAGCGCCTTGTGGCGTTCGTACAGGGTCTGCGCCAGCGCCAGCGTGGTCTTGGCCGAAAAGCCGAAACGGCCGTTGGCCTCGCGCTGCAGCGAAGTCAGGTCATACAGGGCCGGCGACATCTGGGTCGACGGCTTGGACTCTTCCGTGACGCTGCCGGGCTGTTCGCGGCAGGCGGCCACCACGCTCTGGGCGGCGGCCTGCGACCACAGGCGCGATTCGCGCTTTTCGGGGTCGCGGTCGTCTTTCTTGAATTCCGGGTCGATCCAGCGGCCTTCGTACAGGCCGGCGGCCGCCACGAAGGTGGCGCGCACCTCCCAGTAGTCGCGCGGCACGAAGCGGCGGATACGCTCCTCGCGTTCGGCCACGATGGCCAGCGTGGGCGTCTGCACCCGGCCGACCGGGGTCTTGAAGAAGCCGCCGTCCTTGCTGTTGAAGGCGGTCATGGCGCGGGTGCCGTTGATGCCCACCAGCCAGTCGGCTTCGGCGCGCGAGCGGGCGGCCGCTTCCAGCGGCTTGAGCTGGACGTCGTCGCGCAGGTTGGCGAAGGCTTCGCGGATGGCGGCCTGGGTCATCGACTGCAGCCAGAGGCGCTGGATCGGCTTCTTCACGCCCGCGTACTGAATGATGTAGCGGAAGATCAGTTCGCCTTCGCGCCCGGCGTCACAGGCGTTGATGATGGCATCGACGTCCTTGCGCTTGGCCAGGCGGACCAGCAGCTTGAGCCGTTCGGCCGATTTCTTGTCGGTGGGGCCCAGTTCGAATTCGGGCGGAATCACGGGCAGGTGCGTAAAGCTCCACTTTCCCTTGACCGGATCGTTGGGCGCGACCAAGCTGAGCAAGTGGCCGATGCTCGACGCGAGTACGTAACGTTCGCTTTCAAAATAGTCGCCCTCGCGCGCAAAGCCTCCCAAGGCGCGTGATATATCGAGGGCTACCGAGGGCTTCTCGGCAATAATCAGCGTTTTATTCATGTGTATCCAGTGGCGGCAGTCCCGCCGTAGTAGCGCGGATAATAAGATCGGAGATTCGCCAGATGCAAGTCGGCACTGAAAGACAAGCGGGATCCGAACTACACGCCTGGCGTCAATTTCTGGCGCGCAGCACCCTCTGGCTAGGTGTTTTGCTGCTGGGCAGCGCCGCGGTTTGCTGGGTCGCCGCCAATTGGCAGGACATGACAAAAGTGCAGCGCTTCGCCGGCGTTCAGGGCCTTCTGGCGGTTTGCGCGCTGGCCGCTGCCTGGACCGGATTGCGCCTGCGGGCCAGTCCAGGGGTGCGGCGCACCATACCGGGCGCCCTGCTCGCCCTGGCTGGCATCCTCCTGGGAGCGCTGCTCGCATTACTAGGCCAAACTTACCAGACTGGCGCCGATACCTGGGAACTGTTCGCCTGGTGGGCGCTGCTGCTGCTGCCCTGGGCGCTGGCCGCCGGCAGCCAGGCCGTCTGGCTGCTGTGGGCGCTGGTGCTGAACGTGGCCGTGGCCTTGTGGCTGGGCGAGCGGGTGTTTTCCTGGATGCTGATATTGGGCGGCCCGGGCGTGCCCGGCCTGATGATGGCCGGCCTGAACCTGCTGCTGCTGCTGGGCTGGGAGCTGGCTGCCCGCCGCTGGCGCGCCAGCACCCTGGTCGGTCCGCGGGTCCTGGCTGCCCTGGCGATCAGCGTGCTGGTGCTGACCCAGATGCTTGGCGACTTCCTGGGCCGCGGCCTGGGCCTCTATAACGGCATCGCCTGGGTCGCGGTGACCCTGGGCCTGGGCTTCTATTATCAGAAGGGCCGGCGCGACCTGATCATCCTGGCCATGTTGGCTGCCGGTGTCATTTGCGTGTCGCTGCGGGTGGCGGGCGAATGGCTGCTGCGCCTGGAGCCCGGCGTCTGGGCCGCGCTGCCGCTGGCGGCGCTGCTCATGGCCGAGGCCGTCTGGGCCGCGCGCTGGCTGCGGCGCCTGGCGGGCGATCCGCAGGCGGCCGTCGCGGCGAGCGCGGACGCGGAGCCGGCCGCCGCCTCGGCCGGCAACTCGGTGGACCCGGCGGACAGCGGGGCGCCCGTGGCGCAGCTGGCGGCCGCTCCGGCGCCTCAGTCGGATCCGCCCTGGTACGTGCAGTGCCTGCTGGGCCTGAGCGCCTGGTTGGCGACCTTGCTGCTACTGGTGTTCATTGCCTTCTCGGGCTTTATCACCACGGAAGGCGGCGCACTGGTGGCCGGGCTGGTGCTGTGCGCGGCCGGCGTGGCGGTGCTGCGCAGCGACGCCGGTCCGTTCTGGCGCCAGTGCGGCACGGCCATGGCTTTCGCCGGGCAGATCCTGATCATCTTCGGGCTGTCCAGTTCGACCTCGTTCGCCAGCGCCTGCGTCTTCGTGCTGCTGATGGCGGCCACGGTCTACGCGGTGGGGCCCGACGTCATCCTGCGTTTTCTCAGCGGCCTGCTGATCGCGGCGGCGGGCGCGGGCCTGATCTGGCGCGTGTTGTCGCCCGACCTGGGGCAAGAGGACCTGCTGGACGCCTGGATGGCGTTCGACGCCCTGCGCGCCACTTTCCTGTGGCTGCCCATTGCCGTGACCGGGGCCTGGGCCACGGCCGTCATCTTTACCGTCAGCCATCGCCTGGGCGGCAAGCGCGCCCATGCCCTGCAGCCGCTGGGCTGGGCCTTCCTGCTGTCGGTGCAAGGCATGGTGTGGCTGGCCAGCGGCATCTCCATCAAGCAGCTGCCCGCCATGTGGCAGCTGAATCCGCATACGGCCGTGCTGGTCGCGGCCGGCGCGCTGCTGCCCGTGGCGGCGGCCTTCGCGGTGCTCTGGCCGCGCCGCCACATGCTGACGGCGGGCGTCACCTGGGGCGTGCCCATCGGCCTGCTGATCCTGGCGCTGTTCTGGCTGCCCAGCCCCGGCGTGGGCTTCGCGCTGGCCTGGCTGCTGCTGGGCTTCGGCTTAAACCAGTCGCGCGTGGTGGTGTTCGGCGTGATCAGCTTGTTGGCGTATCTGGGCGTCTATTACTACCAATTGGACGTGCCGCTGCTGCAAAAAGCCTTGTGGCTGGGCGGCGCCGCGCTGCTGCTGTTCGTGCTGCGCGCCCTGGTCTGGCTGGTGCCGCGCCTGATGCGCACCATTGCGCCCAAGCAGCGCGGGGCTCTGCCGCCGGTATCGGCGCCCTTGCGCTGGCGCACGCTGGCCATCCTGGGCGGCCTGGTGCTGGTGCTGGCGGTCACTAACGGCGGCATCTGGCAGCGTGAAAAACTGCTGGCGTCGGGCAAGGTGGTCATCCTGGAACTGGCGCCGGTGGATCCCCGTTCGCTCATGCAGGGCGACTACATGGCGCTGAACTTCGCGGCCAGCCGGGAAGTCACGCGCCTGCGGCTGGGCGGCGAGCGTCCCGAAGCCGAGGACTCCGTCATGGGTTACGAGCCGGACGGCTATGTAATGCTGCAGACCGACGCGCGCGGCGTCGGGCAGCCGCTACGCATCCAGCCCGACACGCACCCGCATACCGATGCCGAAGTGCCGCTGCGCTACCGCATCCGCGACAACAGCGTGCGCATCGTGACCAACGCCTATTTCTTCCCGGAAGGCCAGGCCGAGCGCTATCAGGTCGCCAAGTACGGCGAGCTGCGCGTGGCGGAAAACGGCGAGGCCCTGCTCGTCCGGATGCTGGACCAGGACCTCAAGCCGCTGTAGCGGCGGGCAGCGGGAAACGCCGCGCCCATTGCGCGGTGGCTTCCCGCAGGAAATGGCCGCGGTCCGCGGCATCGACAGGATCGAAGCCCAAGGCGCGCCAGGCGGCCATCAGCGCCGCCAGGGGCGCGCCGGTGTCGATGGGCGGGGCGCCGTTCTGCTTGGACAGTTTCAGGCCGCTGGAAGCGTCCAGGATCAGCGGTACGTGCAGGTAGCGCACGGGCGGCAGCCCAAGCAGCCGGCCCAGCACGCGCTGGCGCGCGGTGGAACTGAGCAGGTCCGCGCCACGCACCACATCGGTCACGCCTTGCGCGGCGTCGTCCACCACCACCGCCAATTGGTAGGCCCACAGGCCGTCGGCCCGCCGCAGGGCGATGTCGCCCACGGCTTGCGCCACGTTTTGTTCCTGCGGCCCCAGCCAACGGTCAACGAAATGTTCCACGCCTTCCGGCATGACCACGCGCCAGGCGCGGGCCTCGCGGCCTGGTGGCAAGCCGTGGCGGCAGGTGCCGGGATACGGCCGTTCGCCGTCGGCCCCGGGCGCGGTCTGGCCGCGCAGCGCCGAATCGGCGATTTCGCGTCGCGTGCAGCCGCAGCCGTAGATCAGGCCGCGCGCGGCCAGCGAGTCGAAGGCGGCTTGATAGGCGTCGCCGCGGCGCGACTGCCACATGATGTCGCCGTCCCAATCCAGGCCCAGCGCGCTCAATTGGCCCATGATGACCTCGGCAGCGCCGGGCACCGTGCGCGGCGTGTCCACGTCTTCGATGCGCAGCAGCCAGCGCCCGCCATGGGCACGCGCGTCCAGCCAGCTGGCCAGCGCGGCAACCAGCGAGCCCGCATGCAGCGGGCCGCTGGGACTGGGGGCGAAGCGGCCGACGTAATTCACGATGGGACGCCCGCGCGGCCATGCGCGCGGGTAAGGAGTAACGGCATCAAGCGACGCGGATGCCGTTCAATGCAGCAAGCGCGTGCCGTCTTCGTCCAGCAGCTCTTCCAGGACCAGGTTGTCGATCTCGGCCTCCTGGCTCCAGAGAACCATGAGGGCGATGATCTTGATCTTGGACAGCGGCACGGGCGTTTCCGGCGACGCCAGGCCCCGGTCGATGACGATTTCGCGCAGCGGCGCGGGCAGCACGCCAGCCGATTCCAGGAAGGCGATGAAGCCGATGGATTCGGTACCGAGCTGCTGGTATTCGTTGTCGGTGTAGATCCGGGTGCCGGTGGCGGGGGCCTGGGTGAGATCGACGCAGCGTTCGGTGGTTTCGGCCAGGCCGTACAGCCAGCCCAGGGCGTCGTCGATGTCTTCGTGCTCGAAACCGGCGGCGGCAAGCCGCTTTGCGAGCACGTCCGCCGCAGGACAGGCTTGCGGCGTGTAGTAATTCTCGTACAGATAAACCAGGATATCGAACATATGGCGCAGTTTTGTGCCTGTTTGCACAGTCGGCCCGCATATCGGCAGACCAGCAAACATGAATTTTACTTTACGCTGATTTATAGGGGTGGGCAACCGGCCGGAGGGTGGAATGTTGTATGAAGTCACCTTGCCTCAAAACGCGCACATTTTTACCCTAAATGCTGCCAATATTCATGATTCGAGGCAAATAGGGGCGGACCTTATCGGTCCGCCCCTTTTTGTTTTCGGGTGGCTGATCAGGCCGCTTTGGGCGCGTTTTCCAGCTTGAGCTGAGCGATCTGGCGCATGAACACCGGGATGCAGATTGCCAGCCCGATCAGGCCGCTGGTCAGGCCCGGCAGGATGGTCAGCAAGGCGCCGATGGTGCACAGCCAGCGCTCCCAGCTCTTCATGCCCACCAGCATGTAACGCGAGAACGCCGCCGACAGCAGTACCAGGCCGACCATGCAGCCGAACAGCGTCACGAAGAAGTCATACCAGGTGAAGCCTTGCACCGAGATCAGCAGCGACGGCGAGAACACGAACACGAAGGGCACGATGAGCTTGGTGATGCCCAGCCTGAAGGCGGTGTTGCCGGTCTTGAATGGATCGCTGCCCGCCATGCCCGCCGCCGCATAGGCCGCCAGCGCCACGGGCGGTGTAATGTCCGCCAGGATGCCGAAATAGAACACGAAGAAGTGCGCCGCGATGGGCTGCACGCCCAGCTGCACCAGCGTGGGGGCGGCCACCGCCACCATGATCAGGTAGTTCGCCGTGGTGGGGATGCCGCAGCCCATCAGGATGCAAACCAGGCCGGTCATGATGAGCGCCGCGATCAGCGTGAGCGTCTGGGTATTGGCGATGGCATCGGGGATGACCGTTGCCGCGCCGCCGGCGATCGCCTGGGCCGCCGAGATGACGATGTACGAGATCTTGAAGCCCACGCCTGTCAGCGTGACCACGCCGATCACGATACCCACGGTACCCGCCGCGGCGCCCACTGCAAGCGCGTACTTGGCGCCGGTCTCGAAGGCTTCGTACAGGTCGCGCAGGCGCAGCCGCTGGAATGGATTCAGCAGGCCCACAATGATGCAGCCGGTAATGCCCGCGAACGCCGCCAGGTAAGGCGTGCGGCCGCTGGCCAGCACGCCGATCAGCAGGATCAGCGGGATCAGGGTGGGCCAGCGCATCTTGAACGACTGCTTGAGCTTGGGCATTTCCGCTTCGGTCAGCCCGCGCAGCCCTTCGCGCTTGGCCTCGAAGTGCACCTGCATGAACATGCCGAAGAAATACAGGAAGGCCGGGAAAATGCCCGCGATCGCGATCTGCTGGTACGGAATGCCCAGGAATTCGATCATCAGGAAGGCCGCCGCGCCCATGATGGGCGGCGTGATCTGCCCGCCCGTGCTGCTGGCGGCTTCCACTCCGGCCGCGAAGTGCCGCGGGTAGCCGATGCGGATCATGGCCGGGATGGTCAGCGAACCCACCGTCACCGCATTGGCGACCGAGGAACCCGACAGCATGCCGAACATGGCCGAGCCGAACACCGACACCTTGGCCGGCCCGCCGGCATAGCGGCCGGCGATGGTGGAAGCGACGTCCAGGAACAGCTGGCCCAGGCCGATACGGGTGGCCAGCACGCCGAACAGCACGAAGTGGAACACGTAGGTCGCCACCACGCCCACCGCCACGCCGTACACGCCCTGGCTGGTCAGGTACATGTGGTTGACGATCTGGGGCCAGGTGTTGCCCGCGTGTTGCAGCAGTCCGGGGAAATACGGACCGAACATGGCGTAGGCCATGAACACCAGCGCGATGATGGGCAGCGGCCAGCCCATGGCGCGCCGCGTGGCTTCCAACAGGCCGATCAGCAGGATCGAGCCCATGAACACGTCTATGGGCAGCGGATTGCCCACGCGGAAGGCCAGGTCCTCGAAGATATAGGGGATGTACAGCACCGACAGGGCCAGTGCGATCGCGATGATCCAGTCGTACAGCGGAATGCCGCCGGGCGCGTACCAGGTGGACTTGGGCTCGCGCGTGTAGTGCGACTTGGAAAAGCCGAACACCAGGAAGATCAGGCTGAGCACGAAAGCCAGATGCACCCCGCGGTGCGTGGCTTCGCGCAGCAGGCCGAAGCCGGCCGTGTAGTAGTGGAAGATGGAGAGCGTTACCAGCAGGCCGGAGACGATCCAGGTCGCCGTCTTGTCCAGCGGCCGGAAGCGGATTTCCGAATCGTACTTCTCCGCCAGCTGCTGGGTTTTTTCGTGATCAATTTCCATCGCAGTAATTCTCTGGGTGATTCAGCAAGCAGGGCCGCTCGTGGCGGCCCTACTCAAGCGCGGCGCGTTGCGCCGCGGACATGCACTTCTATCCCTTCGCTCCCCGGTCGCGCGGCACGCTAGCCGCATGACCCCATCGCCACCGATCGGGGCCGCGTGGATCCGGCTCCGCCGGTCCACTGCGGCGCCCCTGGGGGAAGCGCCGAAGGCGCTCGGTGGGGCCTACTTCAGCAGCCCGATTTCCTTGTAGAACTTTTCAGCGCCCGGGTGGAACGGAATGCCGGCGCCCTTGACCGCGTTGTCGCGGGTGATGAGCTTGCCCTTGGCGTGGCCGTTGTCCAGGGTCTTGCGGGTGGCGTCGCTGTACAGCGCCTTGGTGACGTCGTACACCACCTGCTCCGGCAGCTTGGCCGAGGTGACCATCTGGGCGTTGACCGAAATGGTCTTCACTTCACCCACGTTCTGGTAGGTGTTGGCGGCGATGGTGTCCGGCGTGAAGAATTCCTGCTTGGCGCGCAGCGCGTCGATCTCCGGGCCAACCAAGGGCACGATCTCGATGCCGGCGCCGCTGGACGCCAGTTCCGCGATGGCGCCTGCGGGGGCGCCGCCCACGAAGAAGAAGGCATCCAGCCCGCCATCCTTGAGCTTGTCGCCGGCTTGGTTGGGCTTCAGGTATTCGGCCTTGATGTCCTTGTCGGTCATGCCGTAGGCGCCCAGGATCAGACGCACGTCCACCAGGGTGCCGGAACCCGGCTCATCCATCGACACGCGCTTGCCCTTCAGGTCGGCCACGCTCTTGATGCCTGCGCCCTTGCGGGCCACCAGGTGGATGCTTTCCGGGTACAGCGTGGCGATCAGGCGCAGGTCTTGCGCCTTGGGCTTGCCTTCGAAGGTGCCGGTGCCGCTATAGGCCCAGAAAGCGACGTCGGACTGCGTGAAGCCCGCTTCGAAGGAACCGCCCAGAATGCCATTGATGTTGGCCACCGACCCGTTGGAGGCGACCGCCGTGGCGACCAGCTTGCCGGGTTGGGACACCGCGTTGGCGATGATGCCGCCGATGGGGTAGTAGGTGCCGGCCGTGCCACCCGTGCCGATGCGGAAGAATTGTTGCGCTTGCGCGGTGCCGGCGGCGCCGACGGCGGCGGCCGCGATGGTCAGGGCGGTGATCCAGGTCTTGAGTTTCATGCGAGCTTCTCCGAATTCTTGCTGACGGGTATCAGTAATGTGATTTCTGCCGATGGGCGAATTCCCCCGGCAAAATCTGCCTCCCCTCGGGGGCTTTCTTTATGATGAAATTCTGTCATGCCCGTCCCCTGTAGCCAATGATTACAGGGCTATGGTTTTCCAGGGGGTCGCATCGCCCAAGGTTATGGGCGGTCCCGCTTTGGTTATGGTGTGCGCTTACATCCCAGCAGTGCTGATAACGGAGTTTCCAAGATGTCCCAGGAAGTCATACGCGGCATTGCGCTGCCCCCCGCCGCCCAGCCGGGCGATCCCCTCGCCCGCGTCGATACCCCCAGCCTGGCGCTGGACCTGACCGCCTTCGAAGCCAACCTGCGCGCCATGCAGGCCTGGGCCGACCGCCACGAAGTCGCCCTGCGGCCGCACGCCAAGGCCCACAAATGCCCGCAGATCGCGCTGCGGCAGGTGGCATTGGGCGCGCGCGGCATCTGCTGCCAGAAGGTCAGCGAAGCCCTGCCCTTCGTGGCCGCCGGCATCCGCGACGTCCACATCAGCAACGAAGTCGTCGGCCCGGCCAAGATGGCGTTGCTGGGCCAGCTGGCGCGCGCGGCCAAGATCAGCGTCTGCGTCGACAACGCCCAGAACCTGGCGCAGCTGTCCGCCGCCATGGTGCAGGCCGGCGCCCAGATCGACGTGCTGGTGGAAGTGGACGTGGGCCAGGGCCGCTGCGGCGTATCCGACGACGCCACCGTATTGGCGCTGGCGCAGCAGGCGCGCGCGCTGCCAGGCCTGAATTTCGCGGGCCTGCAGGCCTATCACGGGTCGGTGCAGCACTACCGCACCCGCGAAGAACGCGCCACCGTCTCCCGCCAGGCCGCGCGCATCGCCGCGTCCTACGCGCAGCTGCTGCGCGAAAGCGGCATCGCCTGCGACACCATCACCGGCGGCGGCACCGGCAGCGCGGAGTTCGACGCCGCCAGCGGCGTCTATACAGAACTGCAGGCCGGCTCCTATGCCTTCATGGACGGCGACTACGGCGCCAACGAATGGGGTGGCCCGCTCAATTTCCAGAACAGCCTGTTCCTGCTGTCCACCGTGATGAGCACGCCCACGCCTGACCGCGTGGTGCTGGACGCCGGCCTCAAATCGGCCTCCGCCGAATGCGGCCCGCCCGCCGTCTATGGCGAATCCGGCCTGACCTGCACCGCCATCAACGACGAGCACAGCGTGGTGCGCGTCGAACCCGGCGCCACGGCGCCCGCGCTGGGCAGCGTGCTGCGCCTGGTGCCCGCGCACGTGGACCCGACCTTCAACCTGCACGACGGCCTGGTGGTATTCAAGGATGGCGTGGTGCAGGACATCTGGGAAATCTCCGCGCGCGGTTTCTCGCGCTGAATCGCGATGCAGCAGCCGGTCTCCTTCGATTGGAAGATTCCCCTGTCCGACGTGCTGGACACGCTCAGGCAAATCTATTCGACCCGCCACCCGGCGCTTGCATCCGCGCGCCTGGACCTGCTTCGGTCCGTCATGAGCGACGACCGGGCCGACGACTTCCTGCCGGCGCTGGGCCAGGAACTGGAGGCGTTGGGGCTGGCGCTCATCGAGCAGCGCGAAGAGGATGACGCGATTCGTCTGCTGATCGTGCCGCAGGCCGAGGCAAACAATCTCAAGACGCACATACAGGCGCGGGGTTGGGAGGCCGTTGCACATCGCCAGGAAGGGGCCGCGGCTGGCGCCCAGGCGGCCCTGCCCAAGCCGGCTTCGGGTCCGTTGTGCGGCCCCGAGGACTATCTGGACATTCCCTACGCCGTAGCGGTGGCTCCGGGATGGGCCTGCGCCGCAATGGAGGACTGGGAAGGCTCGATGCTCACCGACCTGCGTGCATGGCCGGCATTGCGCGCGATCGCTGGCAAGTTTCCGGCGCGGCGCGGGCTGCTCGCTTCCTGCGTAAGCCTCAGCGGGGTACATGCCTGGATCGAACAGGGGCCGGACGGACTGTCCAGCACGCCTTATGCGCGTCTGCTGCATTCCGGCCAGGTCGAGCTGCCTTCTTCAAACCGGCCCGGCATGCCCCTGCCGCCGCGCGCCGCGCAAGTGCAACGCCGGACGCCGGAATTCAGCCTGGGGTTTGCGGGCGATGATCTGCTGCTGGTGGACCGTGGCATGGTCTTTCTTTATCCCGCCTACGGGCGCCAGGAAGGGGACTCTGCCGCGGAGCCGACGCTGCTGCACACGGCGCCCGCGCAACGCCGTCCCGTCAGTGACAGGTCCGCCGTCATTCTTACGCCCGACGGCCGTACCTGCGTGCTGTGCCGCGGCCAACTGCTGGAGTTTCGCGAAGGGCGGCTGCATCCCTTGCCGCTCTCTTATGCCGTGCCATTGTCGGGCGACATCTCGCATCCCGTGGCCTTGGGCGACAGTGCCATTGCGTGGCTGGAGGATGACATGCTTTGCCATGCAGGCCTGGATGCCGGCGCCGTTCATCAACACGAAGTGGGGCATTTGCCTGCCGGCGGCATGACGCTGCAAGCGCTGCAGGGCGGCTGGCTATTGCTGGGCCACTGGCATGCGCCGCATCGAAGCATGGACCTGGGCCAGCTCTGGCATCCGGCGTCGGGCCAGTTGCTTCGAATCCGCCATGGCGCGCTGGACCTGGATAGCGGGATACAACAATGGATCGGCCTGCCAGGCGGCGAGGTCGTGGCGGGCGGTCAGACGCGCTACGCGCGGCTAGGCCGTTTCGACGCCCTGCTGGGCCGCCTGGACGCAAAAGCGCCATAGGACGCAACGCGTAAGCGCAAAAAGGCCGGCGCGCCTTCAGCGCGCCAGCCGTCCAGGCAGGCTACCGGTTCAGGACTTACTGGGCTTTCTGCTGGATCTTCTCCCCGCCACGTTCGATGTCCTTGCCGGCGCCTTCCATCGTGTTGCAACCGGCCGTGATGGCGGTGATTGCCAGCAGCAGCGCAAGCCAGATTCGATGCGTCATTTTTTTCTCCTTTCGGCGTTCATGGGCGTAGCGGGTCATGCCGACAGGCAGCCGCGCTATTTCTTGTTCAGCAAGTCCCGTGCCTGATCCTTGGCTTCGCCCACGTTGCGCTGCACCTTGCCCACGGTTTTCTCCGCTTTCCCTTCGGCTTCGGTCTCGCGGTTGCCGGTCAGCTTGCCTGCCGTTTCCTTGATCGAGCCTTTGACTTCCTTGGCTGCGCCCTTTATGCGGTCGTTATCCATGTTGTCGCTCCTAATTCCAGGTTGCGTGAAACCGCGCTGGAGAGGCCTGCGAAGCCTGGCTCCGGCTGCGGACGAACCCACTATAGGAAGCGCATGGCACGCGCGTAAGAAGCGCGCGCATCAGATCGACTGGTACTTTTCTACCGAATCTTGTGGACCCGTTTTTGAGCCTGCTTGCCAGGCGGCTTCTGTGCCTGCTTGCGCGCCGGCTTTTCATATCCCACGATGCCGCGCTGCCGCGCCCAGATGATGGCGGCGCTGCGCCGGTGCACGTCCAGCTTGCTGTACAGCGCCGCCACATGATTGCGCACCGTGTTGCGCGATAGATGCAGGCTGGCCGCAATCTCCGGGTCCGTGTGGCCCTGGCACATCAGGCCCAGGATCTCGCGTTCGCGCGGCGTCAGGTCGGCCAGTTCGCCTTGCCCCTGCGGCGCGCCCTGGGGCGTGCGGATCTGCGCCAGTTTCTCGATGACGGTGCGGCTGAACCACGAGGTGTCCTGCATCACCGTCTCGATCGCCTCCATCAGCTCGACCTCGTTGCGCTTGCGCTCGGTGATGTCCTGGATCGCGGCCAGCACGCAGGGCTGGTCCTGGATGGACACCGGCGCGGCCGACACTAGGCAGTCCAGCAATGCGCCGTCGCGCGTGCGCAGCGCCATTTCCTGGCTGCGCACGCTGGCGCCCTGCTCAAGCGAGGCCATGGCGCGGTCATAGGCCTGCGGGTCCGTCCATAGTTGCGCCAGCGCATCCTCGTCGCGCGCCAAGGTCCTGGCGTCGTAGCCGGTGGTCGCAACGAAGGCATCGTTGACCTCCAGCAGCTTGCCTTCCGTTGTGCTCAGCGTCATGGGCACGGGCGCCAGCCGGAACGCCGTGGCAAATCGCTGTTCGCTATCCCGCAGCGCCGTCTCGGCCTTGCGGCGCGGCTCCAGGTCGTTGAAGGTGAACAGCATGCAGGGCTGCTCCGTGACTTCGATGGGCTGACCCGCCACGATCACCAGCTTGCTGCCGCCGCCCTGCACCGCGATGATGGTTTCCGTCTGCGGAATGGTCGTGCCTTCCGCCAGCCGGTGCAGCGCATCCTCGCGTTGCGGCGTATCGCCCAGCACGTCCAGCTGGCGCAGCGTCTTGCCCAGCACCTGTTCGCGCGTGTAGCCCGTCATCGCCAGAAAACCGTCATTGACCTTGATGTGCCGCAGATCCGCCAGCGAGCAGATCACGGCCGGCGCGGGGTTGGCGTTGAAGGTGCGTTCGAAACGCTCTTCCGCGCTATAGCGTTCGGTCACGTCCAGCAGCACCAGCACCATGCCTTCGGCAGCGCCCTGCGCATCGCGCAGCTCCAGATTTCGTACCTGATGCATGCGGCTGAAGTCCGGATCGCGGCGGCTGGTCACTTCCACCACCACGTCCTTGTAGGTCTCGCCCGCCAGCGCGCGGTCCAGCGGATACTGCGCCGCGCGCAGCGCGCGGTGATTGCGGTAGCGCAGCGAAAACGCCTTGCGGTAGCCGGCAGCGGTGCCGCCCAGCGCGGCCAGATCCGTCACCCCATGCATGGCCAACGCAGTGTCGTTGGCCCAGACGATGCGCCGGTCCTGGTCCAGCAGGATGATGCCTTCGATCAGGCCGTCGATGATTTCCAGCAGATGGCGGCGCTCCGTGGTGAACGCCGTGGCAGTCTTCTTCATTCCGGCTCCTGGTTGAGCAAGAGATAAGAAGAAAGTACTAGATAAAGTCGTCCTGCGTGATCTGGGCGAGCGCGAACCTGGCTTCTATCGTGGACTTGCACGATACGCGTGCCGCTGCGCGTGAGCGCTACACGTGAATCTTCAGGAGACATCCATGAACACGAACCAGAAGCCCGGCGATCCCGCCAACCAGACCGGCATCGATCCGTCCCAGCGTCCCGGACAGGAGCCGGGCGATGCGCCCGAAAAGCAGGCTCCCGGCCAGGTGCCGGGCCAGCCCGGCCCCGATGATACTGATCCGGGCCGCATGCCGCCGGAAGTGCCCGGCAACCCCGGACAGCCCGCAGAAAAGCCCAGGCAGCCTGGCGAGCCCGGACGGCCGGGCCAGCCGGGTGATCCGGCCTAAGCCGCCATAGCTTTACCTCAGCCCCTCATGCAAACCGCCCCGGCGATGCGGGGCGGTTTGCTGGGGGCATGACGTCTTGCGCGTCCGTCAGTCGACCTGAGCGCCCGACTGCTTCACCGCCTCGCCCCACTTCTTCACTTCGCCGGCAATGAAAGTGCCGGTCGCGTCAGGCGTCAGTGGCATCGGCTCTGCACCGCGGTCGCGGAAGAACTTCTGCATGTCCGGCGAATTCAGCACCTGGCCGATCTGCTTGCTCAGATAGCCCGTCACCTCGGCGGGCGTATCGCGCGGCGCCAGCACCGCCGCCCAGCCGATGGCCTCGAAACCCGGATAACCCGATTCCGCCACGGTCGGCACGTCCGGCAACTGCGGCAGCCGCTTGGCCGTCGTCACTGCCAGCGCCACCGCCTTCTTGCTCTGCACGTGCGGCAGGCCGGCAGTCACCGAGTCCACCATCAACGGCACCTGATGCCCCAGGAAATCCGCCTGCGCCGGGCCGCTGCCCTTGTACGGAATGTGGCGGATGTCGATGTTCGCCGCCGCCTTGAACATCTCGGCCGACAAGTGCTGCGTGCCGCCGATGCCCGCGCTGGCATAGGCCAGCTCACCCGGATTCGCGCGCGCCTGCGTCACCAACTGCTTGAGCGAGGTAATGCCCGAAGCCGGCGTCGCCAGGAACATGAGCGGCACCGAGAACACCCCCGACACCGGCGCGAAGTCCTTGGTCAGGCTGTAATTGATGGTCTTGTACAGCGTCTGGTTCACCGCCGCGGCAGAGCCCGCGATCACCAGCGTGTAGCCGTCCGGCGTCGCGCGCGCCGCCTGTTCCATCCCGATATTGCTGCCCGCGCCCGCGCGGTTCTCCACCACGATGGGCTGCTTCACGGCCGCGCCCAGTTTTTCGGCCAGCGCGCGCGCAAAGATGTCGGTCGCCTGCCCGGGCGGGAACGGCACGATCAGGCGGATGGGGCGCTCGGGATAATCGGCATGCGCGGTCGCCGCGGCCGTCGCCAGCGCCAGGCCGGCGGCAAGACTGGAAAGAATACGTTTCATGATTGGTCAGTAAAAAGCGACAAAGGGCTGCGCGCGGGGTCGCGCCTGTTGCATAAAATAGAGCGCCCGCGTTGTCTGCCCTTTTGAGGCGGCCCGGGGCGGATCGGCTGGGGGTACGTCACAATAGCATCCCCCCGTCGGTGCTAAATTCGCCTATTGGCATCGTCCAATCACTTTTAATCCCTGTTCTCTCATTCCGCAGGAACCGCCATGGAATTCAGCCAGTTCAAGACCAACGCCCTCATGGAGATCACCTCCCGCCCGGACCTCGTGTTCGTGCGCGGCCAGGGATCCTGGCTGGAGGATCACGCGGGCAAGCGATACCTGGACTTCGTCCAGGGCTGGGCCGTCAACACCCTGGGCCACTGCGCGCCGGAAATGCAGAAAGCCCTGCTGGACCAGTCCAAGCTGCTGATGAACCCCTCGCCGGCGTTCTACAACCTGCCCTCCATCGAGCTGGCCGAGCGCCTGACCGGCGCCTCGGTCTTCGACCGCGTCTTCTTCGCCAACAGCGGCGGCGAAGCCAACGAAGGCGCCATCAAGCTGGCGCGCAAATGGGGCCAGGTCAACAAGAACGGCGCCTACAAGATCATCACCATGAACCACGGCTTCCACGGCCGCACGCTGGCCACCATGTCCGCGTCCGGCAAGCCGGGCTGGGACAAGATGTTCGCCCCGCAGGTCGAAGGCTTCCCCAAGGCCGAAATCAACGACCTGGAATCCGTGCGCAAGCTGATCGACGACCAGACCGTCGCCATCATGCTCGAACCCGTGCAAGGCGAAGCCGGCGTCATCCCCGCCACCAAGGAATTCATGCAAGGCCTGCGCAAGCTGGCCGACGAGCACAAGATCTTGTTCATCGTTGATGAAGTGCAGACGGGCATGGGGCGTACGGGCACCATGTTCGCTTACCAGCAATCGGATGTCGTGCCGGACATCATGACGCTGGCCAAGGGCATTGGCGGCGGCGTGCCGCTGGCTGCGCTGTTGGCTCGTCAGGAAGTGTGCGTGTTCTCGCATGGTGACCAGGGTGGTACCTACAACGGCAATCCGCTAATGGCTGCTGTTGGCGTTGCTGTGTTTGATGCGCTGGCTGCGCCGGGGTTCATGGAATCGGTCAATGCTCGCGCCAAGCAGCTGTCCGAAGGCCTGCTGGCTCTGTCGGCTAAGTGGGGCATGAAGGGCGAGCGTGGGATGGGTCTGCTGCGTGCACTGGTCATGGACCGCGACGACGGCCCCGCCATTGTCGAAGCCGCGCGCAATCTGACGCCCAACGGCTTGCTGCTGAATGCTCCGCGTGGGAATCTGCTGCGGTTTATGCCGGCGTTGAATGTGACGGCTGAGGAAATCGATACGATGCTGGCGCAGTTGGATGGGTTGATTGCGCAGGTGCGCAAGGCGTAATCGAATCGATTCGTTAAGCAGTGACGATAAGGGCCGCGATTAGCGGCCCTTTTCTTTGGCATGTCCTGAACGCAAGGCATGGACTATCATCAACCGGCATTCATGTGTGTGCATCGCAGTATCGACCCATTGTTGAACTAGCCAGATATTGGAGGTTTCCATGAGCGGTTACTACGAGTTGAAGCGCAGCGGCGATCAGTACATGTTCAATCTGAAAGCCGGAAATCATGAAGTCATTCTGACGAGTGAGCGGTACACCACCAAGGCTAGCGCTCAGGATGGCATTGCATCCGTTCGGCAGAATTCGCCGATCGATGAACGCTATCAGCGCAAGACGGCCACCAACGGTTCGCCCTATTTCTCATTGAGCGCGGCGAATGGGCAGTCCATTGGACGCAGTGAAATGTATTCGAGCGCCGCGGCTCGGGATGCCGGGATTGCGTCTGTGAAGACAAATGGGCCAAGCACTGTGGTGAAAGACAATACCTGAGTGGTTGGGGTGTAAGCCCTGATTCACATCTATCGGTGTCGGGACTAGAGAGCCGCAATGTTTGCGGCTCTTGTTCCGCTGGTTCACTTCAGTGCGGCCGCCCAGCCTCGACCCATTGTTGAACTAGGTCCATCGACAAGCGATAGCGAGCGCAGTTGTACACGTCCAGTATGCGCAGTTCCTGCGCCAGTATCGGGCGGAATAGCTGAACATCGTCTTCGGATAGGCCCAGCGCTGCCGTTGCGGCATCGGCCGTTTGTTGCTCACGTAGTACCCGGCCAATCGCCTCGTTCAGCTTTTCCCGAAATCGGAATCGCACCGGATCCGGCACGCCCGCAGCGTTGAGATGCACGGCGTACTTGCGGATCGAGCGCCGATAGGCCCAGGCGAACAACTCCGTCGCCAGCGTCACGTCGCCGTATTCATAGACTCCCAACATGGCGTAGACGTAGTCATGCACCTCGACATCCAGGAAGGACAGCGGCGCGCAGTTGTAAAGCATCAGCGGAATGTTGGCCGACAAACGGCTGGTGCGCTTGTTGCCGTCTTCGAACGGCTGAAGATAGGCCAGGTTCACCCACAGAAAGAATGCCGCTTCCACTGGGTTCTTGATTAGCCGCGCTTTCTCCACAATCTGGTCGAACGTTTCCTGCAGCAACAAGGGCGCCTGGAGCGGCACGTAAGTCGTGTCCCCGATGTTGACCACGATCTGGCGGATGCAGCCCAGGCCGTTGGTATTGGCCAATAGTTCCTCCAGCAGGATCGCGTGAAGGTTGCCGATCACGGCGGACGTCAGGCCATGTGCGGGCACCGCATCGACCAGGAACTCGATGGCCCTCTTATGGTTGAGCAGCATCACTGCATCCAGATCTTCCCCGGCCATTCCGTGCTTGAAGAGTTCCTGCGTGGCCAACAAGGAATACTGGTTGCCTTCCAGTCGAGAGGAGGACCAGGACAGGTCGAGCAGTAGCGGTTCCAATACCCGGCGCGCGTAAGTGCCGGCTGGCGACTGACCTGGCATACGGCCCTCGTCGGCCAAGTCTTGAGCTAGCGAAGGCGGCAACAGGGAGTTCTGGTTCGGCACATAGCTTTCCACGAAGGCGCGTTCGTATCCCACAGGTGCACGCGCCGACAACGGCTGCCGAAGCCGGGCCAGCAGGGCTTGACCACGCTCAGACCAGGTCATCCCGACGGCCTCGGACGCCGGCTCCGCCAGCTGCGTGGCAATGGTCATTGGGAGCGTCGATGCGGGTGTTTCGTCCGCAATCCGGTAACGGGTTGCCCGGCCCCGCCCCTCGCGCAGTATCGCGCCGGCTTTGCGCAGGTTTTCCAATTGACGCTTCACCGTGGACCAACTGACGCCGGTTCGGTAGGCCAGTTCGCTGGAACTCACCCAGGGCAGGTTCTCGCGCCGCTGGGCGCGCAGAAACTGAAGAATGTCTTCGCGGACGGTCATGGTAAGAGCCGAAGATGTTGAATCAGCTCAATTTAGCAGTAATCAGCTCAAGAAATGAGCTGATTTGGTCTGATTTTGAGCTGATTCCCAATGCGTCCGTCCGAGGAAATCGATTGCCACGATTTCGTCGCTCACGCATCAACGCCAAACCGAGTATTTCGCAGTCAACAGAGATGATTGCGGCATTCCGAAGTGGTTGTTATCCGAGGTGAGGATGGTCCGATACGCCACCACGGCGTCCCAACGGCTGTAGCCGGGGCGGAGCACGTCGGATGCGGGCAAGCGAGTGCTATGCGCGCATCGCTCCGCCGATACGCCAAGCATTCAGCGAGCCGGCGGAAAATTTTAGTCTGACACCATTATTTCGTTGATCTTGGTGCAAGCTCCGACCAGAAGGCTAATGGCTGATATGAGCGAGATAATAGTGCATTGCGATCGGCTCGCTGGTTACCTGTCCCATGAGATGAGCAAGCAGCGCGTAGAAGGTGAGCAGCGCCTTTGAGCTTTCCTTGGCAATCAGTTGAGTATTGGGCATCGGGATTGGCTCTAGCCCATCGGGTGCTAGATTCACGATTAACCCCTTGTTCACGACGCAAACCATGTCGATTCGTTGATCGATAGGCTGCCTATCATTGAGCCGTTTAACATGTTCGAGGACAGTGTTCAGGCTGTCGGATTCGTATGCAAACAGGAAAAACTGCAAGGGCCAATAGTCGGTATGATGGCCATACAGAGATTTCGCGGTTGTCGCCCTGCCCTGGTGATAGGCGCGCTTTTTCAGGGCCTTCACCGCCTTCATGTTTTCGAAGGCCGCCTCAATTTCGCCTTTGTTGAGATACGTCTTGATCTCCACGACGGCATATACGGCTTCCACCGGCAGTACATTGATGTCGCCGCGCGAAAGAAAGCGAGGTGTCGTGGCTGCGTCATAGAGCAATACATCGACTTGTTTCGAACGGCCACCATCGCTGTCGATAATCTCGCCGGTACACACATCCACCGCCCCGGGAAGCAGGGGCTTGATCCAGTCCGCTAAGGCCCGTTCGTTGACGCTCCCTTTCAAGCCGCGATGCTGGAGTGCGGCGCGGGCCTCCTCAAGCGCCGCAGTCAATTTTTTTGCTGATGCAGCGAAAAGTTTTTCCCAATTCATTAAATATCTCTGCTCCATCGGATGTTCGACGACAGATGATACCCATGCTTCGTTGCTATGTCCTTTCCTAAACCGTTCGTTTTTGGATGCTATGCGATGGGTGTCCCAAAACCGGACCGACCAGCGCCAAGTTAAACGCTGATATTGGTCTCTGCTGGCCATCATTTTCAATTAGGCAAATAATAATGGTGTCAGACTAAAATTTCTCTGCATATAGCGGCAAAGTTGTAGTCTGACATTATTATTTGGAAGCGGGTGGCACCGATTACATCCTGGACACCGTGCAAAGCACTCGATTCTGTGTCTGTAGGGAGCCGTATTTCCTGCCGAGCAACAAACTTACCTGGAATGGTGATCATCCGTCTAGAAGATGCCAGGCGAGTTCTGGTGAAATGTGTCGTTGACGCCATTGGTGCGATGCTTCGGCACGAGAATAAAAGGTATCAGGCTGCGATTTCGCCAATTATGTTCTGCCAAGCGTGTAGGTTTATACTGAGGTTTCGGGGTCTGCAAAAAGAAAATATCGCTATGAATAAATTTTCACCCAATGCGGCAATGCCGATGCTGAATAGCATAGGTGGCCTGATTCGAAAGCAGTTGGCTAAAAATGAAGAAATAAATATTTCAGATGTGAGGCGAGGGTATATGGATACTCTTCGCGAAAACCCGACTTTGGCAAAAACTCTAGGTGGGGTACTTTCGGTTCGCGAGGATCTGGTTCTGCAAGAGGAGGATCTTCCGGCCATCGGCGAGGCTCTGAATATGATTGAGCTGATGGAGAGACAACCGCTACGGCGGTTCAGCTTTTGTTCGGTACTCTGGGATGATCTCTCTTACGGAATTCTTATAGAAAAGGATGACTTAAAAGGCGGCGGCTTAGTTTACGTGGTTACCATGTTCTCGCCGAAATTTGGGATATCAAACGTGTATCGGGCCGAGTTTCGAGCAGCACGTCATAGTCCGGAGCCATTTGCGTCGTTGCTAGTTTCTGGTGAGTGGTTACATTTTTCTAAGGAAAATTTTCGTCAAATCCCTTTATTGGAATTCATGCTGCGCTGCATGGCCGGTGTTCATAGCTATCGCTTTAGAAATTTTCCAATAAAAGATATCCAGAATGCCGATGTCAGTACGTTGGCGCCGCCAAAGGAGAATCGCTATTTGGTTGATCTTTGTGCGCGTGCCTATGCAGGAAAAGTTCCTTGCACTCGTGCGATTGTGCCGATAGATTTAATAATTCCAGGTGACTTCCAGCATGCCTTGTCCTACCCTTTGACGGAATTGAAGCGGCTTCAAAATTTTCATATTGATAGTGGCGAGGCGGTGACTGCGTTACTCTTGTATGAGAAAGATGGCCGTTTAATTACAGACGATGATTATTCGGCGTATTTGACATATAAAGCTCTATTATTTAAGAAGGTTCCAGCAGTGATATTGGGATCTTTCGACGAGCGTAACGTTCAAGTGATTCAACGAGGGGGGGCGGAACTGATTCCTCCGATCTTGGTTACGCGAGCTGGAGGTCGTGTATTCCCGCGAAGTGACGATCCGATGGTAGAGCTTGGACATAGGCTTGCGTCACTAGCGCCTGCAAAGCCAAGTGTGGATGATGAACTCGCGAAGATCTATGTACGTCTAGGTTACTTGTTGAAGAAGCGTCATAAGCGTGAGGCAGACCTTCATTCGTTCATGAAGAGGTATCCAATAATTCTGGATGGGCACCATGCTAAGGTATATAGTGAGGTTACGATCGGGGCCTATCGAGCCGATTTAGTATTCTGTTATGAACAATCCGAAAAGCGGATTGTTCTAGTCGAACTTGAGAGGGATGATGTATCAATTTTTAATAAAAAAAATCGCCTTCGATACTCGGTGGTTCATGCAATGCAACAGGTAGAGGATTGGATAGGTGCTGTACGACAAAATGCACCCAACATGCCCGTGTGGCTTAAAGGGGCTTACATTGTCGAAGGGGTCGTAATTGTTGGCCGCACAAATACCTTAGATGAGCAGCAGAAAGAGACGCTTTTTAATATTAATTCTAATAGGGTGGTAAAGATTGTTACCTATGATGATTTGCTACAGCGTTTAGGTCGATTGATGAGCTCACTTGAGTATGCGACCAGTGGTAGATTATCCGCTGAGTAGGAAAAATAAAAAAGGTGTCAAGCTGCAATTCCTTTGAGGTAAATAGCCGAGATAATGGTGTCAGACTACAATTTCGCTACAGCTTTGCCGCCTCGGGATATGCGACCCAGCAAGAATGGCGCGCTCGTGTGGAGCAGTCCGAGGTTCGGCTGCAGTGGGATCCTGATCATGATCCGACCTGCGATGTGGTCGAACGCCGCGCAATTCAATTGGGACTGCGAGGTGAAATGTTGAAACGGTATGCGCAGCTGGAAGTCGTGTCCATCCAGGACATCACGGAATTCGTGGCGGAGTAGCGCGAATATGCCTCAGGGGATTTCAGTAGTTTGGTTATCCCGGAGGAGCAGTCGTATATCCACCCGTGTTAGAGGGGATCGATCTGCTAGATTTCTGCGGGTGCGGCGCTTACGCGCCCGCCTTATTCAGCAACCGACCGAATCACCCTGGCCGGATTTCCGCCCACCAGCGTGTTCGCGGGCACATCCTTGGTGACAACCGAACCCGCCGGGATTCAGACATCCCTCTCGATCACGATGTGAAAAATCGAAATTGCGGCCTGAGATCAATATTAACGGCCTGTCTGCTTTATTGGCGCCCGCTAGGAGATCTCCGCGAATTCGGTAAGTTTTTGGCCGGAGCCTACGAGACACGCCAGCGATCGCTAATGGCAGCTTTCGGCTGTGCATTCAACCGGTCGTTGCAACACACTAGAGGCTGCGCAAGCAGAAGAGGTGTTGCAAATGAAGCAGAGACCTCGAATCTACTACACCGAAAGTCAGAAGCTCGTGATGTGGGAGCACTGGCGAAAGGGTGACTCGCTTCAGCAGATTGCTCAACTATTTGACCGAAATCATTCGTCAATTCAGAGGATTCTTGCTGAGACGGGCGGTATTCAACCCGCGCCGCGCTGTCGATCTTGCCTAGCGTTGTCTTTGGCAGAGCGGGAAGAAATTTCTCGGGGCCTGGTCCGCGGTCAATCGATTCGCTCCATTGCCATAGGGCTCAGGCGTGCGCCCTCAACAATCAGCAGAGAGATCAAGCGCAATGGAGGGCAGTCGGAATACCGCGCCAGCCAGGCCGATCAGGCGACGTGGGACAGGGCGCGTCGCCCAAAGCCCTGCAAACTGGCAGACAATTGGCGTTTGGCGCAGTTAGTGGCGGAGAAGTTGGCTTTGCAATGGTCGCCAGAGCCAATCGCCGGTTGGCTGAAACGCGCCTACTGCGGGGACGAGGCCTGCCAAGTGTCGCACGAGACCATTTATCGAACACTCTTTATCCAAGCGCGCGGAGCCTTGAAAAAGGAGCTCGTAGCGCATTTGCGACGTACCCGAGCCATGCGCCGATCTCGCCACCATACGCAAAAGACGGATGACCACGGGCGGATCGTGGATGCGATCTCGATAAGCGAGCGCCCGGCCTCAGCGGAGGATCGAGCCGTACCAGGCCACTGGGAAGGCGACCTGCTCTTCGGAAGTTGTAATAGTCAGATCGCCACGCTGGTCGAAAGGCAGACGCGCTACCTCATGCTGATCAAGGTGGCAGCGAAGGACACCGAAACGGTCGTCAATGCGCTGATCAGGCATGCTCGGAGGTTGCCTCATGAGCTATACAAATCTCTGACGTGGGACCGAGGAAAGGAAATGGCTGCGCATAGCCGGTTCACTCTAGCCACAGATATACAAGTGTTCTTTTGTGATCCACAGAGTCCCTGGCAGCGTGGAACCAACGAAAATACCAATGGCCTCCTCAGGCAATATCTGCCAAAGGGCCTCGACCTCAGCGACTACTCGCAGAACAGACTAGATGCTATTGCTAGATGCTTGAACGAGCGTCCGCGAAAGACTCTGGGCTACGAAACGCCGGCCGAGCGATTTAACCAAGCTGTTGCAACGACCGGTTGAATCCACAGCCATTTCCGGTCATTGGAAGAGCTGCTTTGCGAATGTTTATTGCTCCGTCGGCAGCCAAGTGCCGTACGGCCGCTAGTTCAGTCATGCTCGCTACTCTGAGAATCTTGTGGCTCTGTTCGGAGCCTTCTCGGTCACAAGGTGCAATCCTTATGCATTCACATCACGACCTGTCGCGAGCAGCCCTGCGTTTCCTGTTCGTGGCGCGACGGCGAGTAGCGACGACGTCGCGCCAATCGTCGCCGTCGTACGCGGACTTGTGCGAATTACAGGACCGGCAGAGGACTTGGAGATTGGAGCGCACGTAGAGAAGGTATGGGTATAGCTTCCGAGGCCGTATGTGGTCGACATGTAGCAGAGGCTTGCGCCGGCTTAGGGAGAACTTCCGACTGCAGGCAGCGCAGTGGTGGTCTGATGACGCGATGACCTCACGATAGATGTCAGTTCCGATGCCCAGGCTTTCGAACTCTCGGCAGAACGCCGCATCAAGGATGAGATGTGGGTTTCGGTCATGCTGCTGACGGAGCTCGACCTTGCGACGCTCGAGCCTCTCGCATTCGGTCTTCCGGTTGACTGCGAGTAGCTCGCTTAAGCGGAGGGGCTCGCCGCGGCGCCAGCGGCCGTAGGCGCCGCTCCACTCGTTCCACATGTCAACGAGGAACTGCCAGAGCAAGTAAAGACCTATGAGTGCCACAATGCCGAGGATGGCTTCCATGGGGGCTCCTTCGGGAATACCTAGGCTATGACGATGTCTGCGATAGTAATGACGGCGCGAACAGCCCCGCCGATAGTCTCTAGGTGGACAACACGCTTAGTACCCACCGTCACGTGCGACCAAGAGGACTTTCGACGTTTGAAGATCCATGTGTCACGCAAAGCATACTGTGGCTACAGTAGGCGCTTACGGCCAGGAGCGGTCGGCGCTCCCTGCACCTCCAAGTGACAGCTGCAGACAGAGAGCAGCCGCTCGACCTATGTATCGCGAATCGCCGGTCTTGCCGAGATGTGGCACCTAGTCAGTCCAATAGGGAAATCTCTGCTTCTTGAAACCAGCCCGTCGCTTTGATTGCTTCGGCGGCGGCAGTGCGATTTCCGGCCCATAACACCAGTGCGAGGCTTTCCTCGGCTCTGCTGCAGGTGACGTACAACAATCGCAAGGTACGGTCGACGGTGGTTTCTTTACCCGCCGCGATGTTCTCGTTGTCCGTCTTGGAGAGCGGCTCACCCCCGAACACTTTGTCGTATGAGAAAAGGAAGCCCCGCGCTTCATAGTCGTCCATAACCACCATCACGTGTGGGAACTCCGAGCCCTTCACAACTTGGTGCGTTGCGAGTTCCGCTTCTCCGTGCAAGTAGTCTCGGTAGCGTGCAATCTGCGGCCAAGGGGTCTGAAAGAGATGACTCCAGCCTCGTTTCAACCTGTCATTCCTATCCTCCTTGCTAGCTACTTTTGGCGGAGCTGGAGGCGGAGAGTCATCGGTAAAGGCCGCAACAAGGCGTGGGTCTGTATCAAAGATCCGCGCGCTCAAAAGAGGAGTCAAAACCTCTCGAACGGTGGCGCTAGGATTTTGGATCGCAGCACCGAAGGCCGTCACAGCCTCGTGTATTTTTGCGAGTTGTATCCGCCGCTCTTCGACATCCTCAGGAAGATGTGCAAACGCCTTCGCCGCTCGCAACACGTCCATCGCCGCGAACTCGTCCAAATCACCGGCCGGATCAAAGCAGGTCGCGAGGTCGAAGATTGATCCGAGCAAAGGCCGCACCATGGCCGGTCCCGTCGGTTCACCGTTACTCTTTGGAGCAGCCGCGTCTTCGTCCAAGAGGTCCATGGCGAAGTACGCATCAAAGAAGCTTCCGCGTTTCGCTGCCAACTTGTGTTCAAGTGCCAATGTCTTGAACTTCCGCGTCTCATCGGCCCACGCATCGATCCCGGTCGCCTTTGCCATAACCGCTGCGCATTGACGTTCACGCTCAACCTTGTCCGCGGTAGCCAATGCGGCATCGCCAATGAAGATGCGAACAGTACCAGCCGACTTCTCTTCTCGCGGGTGTTGAGAAAAACCCGATTTGGGCTGCGTGCGACCGGCGATGTCGGCTAGCCAAATCGCGTTGATTAGGTCCACAATCCGCCTCTGACTTCGATGATTCATCTGCAGCGCAGGAAACGCCCAGTTCGTTGGGACTTGTGCAGGCAAATCACGATGGCCGTCCGGATAAATGCGCTGACGATGGTCCCCAAGCAGTCCAAGGGTGAACTCGCCCGGCCGCGCGGCCTCCAAGTTCAAAAGGGCATCGAGGATGCCCTTCATGGTGTCCTGCGACTCGTCTATTAGCACCAAGGGGTACCGCTCCTCCAGGATGCGTTGGAGAGTTGGCCTGCTGCTGACAAGCCAAGCGGCAGCGGCGAGGACGGTCGCATGCGCTAGAGCTCCGGGGCCATACGTGTTGCGGTCAGGGTGATAGAGAAACCTCTCAACGGCACGTATCTCATCGGCTTCAATCGCAATTTCGGCATACTTCCTGCGGTCTGTATCAGTCTCTCCATTCTTCTTGTTTGAGGCCACCTGCTTCGCGGCTTCCAGCTCCTCATCTTTGAGTGCAAGCAGTGCCTCTCGAATATCTGCATCAAACCCTTGGATGAGTTCCCAGCAAAACGCGTGGATTGTCGATACAACTGTTAAGTCGTTATTCCCCAACCTACCGGTAACGATGTCGGTTGCATTTTTTGTGTATGTGATCACCCGAACGGCCTGGCCTCGGCTGTGAAGACGCTTGGAGTATTCCCCACCAGCTTCATGTTTAATCACGCCGGTGATTCGTCGAAGGACCTCAACGAGCGTACGCGTTTTTCCTGAACCCGCACCAGCAAAGAGGAAGAAGCTTCGTGGTAGCGGGGCAGTGACATATCCGCAGATTTCCTCCACGACATGAGCATCGCGGTCATTGCCTTCGGATTGGACTTGTACATTCATGGAGTTTCACCAGCGTTGACTTTCAGCTCAGTGCTTAGCCAGGCAAGGGCGTCCTTGATGTACCCTGGGCAGTCCAGCGCAGCGCCAGCATTGAGCCTCTCAAAAATCGTGGCTGCGAAGTCACCTTTACTGAAACTACCGTGCATCAGTTTGTGCAGCACCTCTACAAGCTCCACATGATCGGGATGGTGCCGCACGAGGTCAATCACCTTGCCCAGTGCACCACGGTGCCTTCTTTTATTGCCCTTTTCGTCAACCTCTTCGTCAAGCTTCTTGAACCAGTCGATATTCGACAATACGAGCGCATCTTCGAACGAGCTTGGCCATTGTGCGCTGGCCGCAGCGACCGGCAGTTGCCAAGCGAACCGAACTTTCACGCCGGCCGGAGATATCCACTCAAGCTCTGCTGGCGCGGGCCTTCCGTACCCTTCGAATTTAACCAGCTTTGGATGCCACGACGTCAACGTGTCATTGCCGCACTCCAGGTCAGCTTGCCCGGCGATATGCACAGCGGACCGCACTATCTTCCCGCTTTCAGACTTAGTTGGAATGACCGGATCCAGGTCGGTAATGACCGCGGTTGGGATGCCAAGGCGCTCGATGAGAGGCCTGAGCCGGTGCGCGTGACTGCCTCCAATGTCGACGAAAGACACATACTTCTTAGCGAGCTTCGGAAAGTCTCGTTCTATGAAGAGCGGTATGAGCATTCGCTCAGCAGTCCCCTCGACGAAAACGGCAGCATCTGCGAATAATAGATCGGTGTGCTGGACTTGGAAATATCGTTCGGCAAAGGTACGAGTCTCTACGTCGTTGCCGAAGGCATCCCCCAGATTCACGACTTCAGTGCTTGGTTTTGCGCCTTCCAATTTGCCCGCCAACCTCTTCACATACCGAAGGCGGGTAAAACTGTCACCGTGGGCCAGATGACTGGAATGTGTGCTGATTAGCAACTGGCTACGCAGTTTGGAATGGATTTCTTCCTTAGGCCGAATGAGGCCGAGCGCATTAGATGAGAAGTTCCTTTGGACCTGCACGTGCAGATGGGCTTCTGGCTCCTCGACCAATACAAGATGCACGGCGGCTGGCGCTCCTTGTGAGGGATTCAGACGCGCAGTTCTGAATGACACGAGCATAAAGCTCAAGGACTGAAGATTTTGATAACCCAGACCAATGGAATGTTCCGGCAAGGACTCATTGACAGCCGTCTTATCGATTCGATATTGGACTGCGGTGCTATGAGCTAAAAGGTCTGCGGTCTGAATTCGAGTTCGAAAGTGGAACTGTTGGGGGTCGTGCAGACCAGGGTATCCCAGAACCTCAACATCCTCCATGGCCGGCTTGAGTGCCTTGTAAATCAATTCGTCAAGGTCGGCCTGTGCGTTCGCAATAGCGGTCACGAGAGCCTCACCATGTACCGGAGCGCTGGTGGAGACATTCAGATGCTGCCGGGCGAACTTGAGCAATTGACTTGAGAACATGCCCGGCCGCGAGCTTGGTGACTCAGTCCGAGCTTCGTCCTCCTCAGATCCGAGCCCGCGCTGGGCTGAGACGAAGTCGACGCGAACCAATTTCCGCAGGTGACTCAGGTCTACGGGAGAAGGGCTCCCCGGTAGGGTCTGCGGGAGCTCGGCTGCCGTAGGTGCCAGTGGTCCCTTTTGGGGGTCAAGGCGATACGAAGCGATGCGGCGCAAATCTGATGGGTTTCTCAGCCAATAGTCGATGATATCGACCGGCCAAGCATGCCCCTCCTGCGGAAGGCCCTTTACCGGGAGTCGAGCCTCGCGGTAGGCCCACGCCAGCTTTCTCAAATCATCGGTGTTAGAAACGGGCTCGACTCGGACTCGCACGCCAACAGGACCGCCCTCCCACTTCAACGTGGTGATGTAAGACGCTACATAGCTGTAGGCTCCCTCTTCCGCGTTGAACCACAAATCGGCGAATGGCATGCAGTCCAGCAGGGTTCGTAACTGAACCTCCCACTCTTCGGCGTCCTTGGTGTCGGTAGTCGGATCTTCACCGAGATCCTCCCAAACCTTGCTTAGCTCACGTAACTTAGCCCATTGGGAAAGGCTTAGGTCATACGGGCGAAAGCCGGGCGAGTCTCCAAGAAAATTTCGTAGCACGGTCAGCAGCGACGTCTTGCCGCTGTTGTTCGCACCAACCAGAATCGTAGTTCCTTCATCAAGATCAAGCCGGGTGCATGCAAGGCGTCGGAAGTTGCAGACCTCGACACAGGCTAGACGGATCGGGGATGACATATCGATTGCTACCTCAACTGGTATTTCCGGAGCTGGCCCCGGTACTGCCGCTGGAGCGCCGAAAGGCGTTGAATTGATAGTGTGAGAGATCACTCTCTCTTTGGAGCAGCCCCCTTAAGACCACCAAAAGCCCTCGCTGCCGCGTACCGGATGAAATCCACGTGACACAACAACGCTCGTCGAGTGGCTGTAAGAGATTATGTTAGAAGTTGTATCACATTTTCTTAGGGCTGCAGCAGGCATGCGCTGATGGTGCTCACCTTAGAAATGGCTGGTCGATCTGACAGGAAAGTCCGTTGAAGAGCTTCGCTGATTGCAGTCGCGGTTGGCTGAGCGGAATTTTGATCGCCACTTGGCTGTCAGATCCCGCATCCCGGAGCGCTTTGTAACGTGCTGGAGGGGGTACGAAGGAAAACGCCCCTTAGCAGACATTTCTAAGCGGACATAGCGTGACCGCTCCGCGTCGATAGCGACCCTCCGTAGGAGCACACTGAATCTCCCTTTACGCGAAAGGAGATTGTCATGGAATCCGCGAATGTCACCGTTGGCCGTCGTGTGCCATGGAACAAGGGCAAACTCACCGGGCAGAAGCCACCTCTAAAGCTAGGAGAAATTTGGGCAATCCGAACGAGACTCCAGATGGCGTCGAACGGCCGGGAACTCGCAATGTTCAATCTCGCAATCGATAGCAAGCTTCAAGCGTGCGATCTCACGCGATTGCAGGTGCAGGACATCCGTCACGGAAGCCACGTGGCCGCGAGAGCCACCGTCATGCAACAAAAAACCCAGCGTCCGGTGCAATTCGAGATCACGGAGCAAACCCGTGAGAGCGTTGAAGCATGGATCGAGGCGCGGAGGCTAAAGGCGGCGCATTATCTGTTTCCGAGCCGTTTGCATACGTCGCCGCATCTTTCGACGCGGCAGTACGCCCGGATTGTGCATCGCTGGGGCGCATCGATTGGCCTCGACGATACCGCCTATGGCACCCACACTATGCGCCGTACTAAAGCCTCGCTGATCTACCGCCGGACGAAGAATCTTCGGGCGGTACAGTTGCTGCTCGGGCATACGAAGCTGGAAAGCACAGTTCGCTATCTCGGCATCGAGGTCGACGATGCTCTTGAGATGGCAGAGCAAACCGAGGTTTGATGCATCCCGGCCGGCGAGCGGTCGCTTGCCGGCCAGAAGCGGTCGTTGAACGTCATGATCGTCAGCTTGCGGCCAAATGCCGCGATATGATCGTTTTTATTCTAAAACCATCGGACTTCATGAACGAAGAAATTCTCGATCCACATTACTCCGCCTTGAAAAATGACGACTATTGCCTAGACGACGCTCGATTCGCACGGCTAAAGCAATGGCACGGGGTTCTTTTTCAACTCGCTAGCGCGAGGTACTACCTTGACGAGCTCAAAGCTTGCAAATCAGTCAAAGGCAATCTACAAGACGCGTATCACAAACTGGCGCTGTTTTCTGCGTTCATTCTCCAGTACAGCAAGTGCTTTTCGAGCGCTGGGAACGGTCGGGTAACGCTTGATGGGAAAAGAGTCTTCAGCTCAGCCGGTGAGGCGCTAGTTGCGCACAAGCGCATCCTCAACATCAGAAACACCTTGGTTGCTCATAATGGCGACAGTGATCTCGTTCACGCTAACGTGGGCGTGAAGGAGCAGGATGATCGCTTCGAGGTAAAGCACTTTATGACGTTGGCCATTCCATTTGAAGAACTGGACGCATTCGAGTTGGCGCTTGAAGGCGCGCAAGGCTTTTCTGTCCTTGCGATTAATAAGCATTTGGACAAAGTCGGTGAAGAACTTGGAAAAATCGTCCTACTTGGTTCGGGTTAACCCGTCCACTGCAGCCTAGCGCTTCCCTAGGCCGCTCATTGAAAAACGTTAGGATGTCTGCTATGGGACGTAAAGCGGACATTCTGCCTCGCTATGAGTATCGCCTTCCTGTAGCAAACTTGTCCCACAAGCCCAAATCGCGTTTCCCCTTCCCGTATACTCCCCCCACTACCGCACCACAGGTAGCCCGGTTTGGAAGCCGGTAATGTCTTTGGCGGACAGCCGCCGCTCAGGCGGCATTTTCACGTCCGAACGTCTCTGCACGTCCCTATGGGCGGGCCTTGACGAGGGTGCGTTCGCGCACGCCGGTTTCCAAAGACGCCGGTCTTCCAACCTTGCCATGTGCCCGCCCACCCCATTTGGAAGTGGGGAGCAGGCCTAACTTGTCTTTGGAGCCTGTCATGCAACCCCACCCCCTCACCCAAAACCCCTGGTCCGTCGAATCCGACCCCGAACTCGGCCCAGTCCCCCTCTCCCATCTCCACCACATAGACCGAGCCCGCCACGCCATCGAGGCCATCGCCCGCATGGTCGGCAACAGTGCATCCGAACCCGACGCAACCGGCGGTCAGCCGTTGGACGCCTGGACGGTAGTGGCGTTGATGGGTGGAGTGGAAGGCCTGTGCGATCACCTGGGCACCTTGACCGATGCCATGCTGGCGCAGGCGCGCTTTTGCGAAGTGGATGCAGGTCTCGGCGACGTCACGCACGGCGCACCGTCGTCGATCCAGTAGCCAAACTAAGCAACCAGAGGCGCGGCGCTCGCGCTCGCGCGCGCGCCCTACTCAGCAATCGACCGAATCACCCTGGCCGGATTCCCACCCACCAGCGTATTCGCAGGCACATCTTTGGTGACCACCGAACCCGCCGCGACCACCGAGTTCTCGCCCACAGTCACGCCACCAATAACGGTCGCACCCGCCGCGATCCAGACATTCCTCTCGATCACAATCGGCTTCGCAGTGACGAAGTCGCGACGCCGCGAAGGTTCGATCGGATGGCCAGACGTAATGAGGCTGACGTTCGGCCCAATCATCACATCATCGGCAATGCTCAGCCCGCCCAGGTCATAGAAAGTGCAGTTCTGATTGACGAAGACGTTGCGCCCGACGCTGATGTCGGGACCTCCGGTCGTATAGAACGGTGGGATCAACAGGAAGCTCTCATCGACCGTCTTGCCGATCAGTTCGCTGAACAAGGCGCGGACTTCCGCAGTGTCGTTGAAGGTCAGACGGTTGAGGGCGGCGGTGATCGTCATCGCGCGTTTGATGTTGGCCGTCATGGTCGCTGATTCGGGCGTTCTTCTGGGAATGATCAGGCTGCGGTCGTCATTTGCCATCTGCGGCTTTCCTTTGGGGTACGGCGTAACGGGAGGTTGGCTGACCAACCGCATGTTGCGAAATCGTAGCCTGATGTCTTCTTCCCCGACGATTTTCCCAAATTCCGGAAAGCCAAAAGTGGGCAGAGGCGCTTACGGCGTCACGCGCGGCGCCGGTGCGATTGCATCGGGGCATTTCCCCTGGGGCGAACCATGCCCAGGCACTGTGATTGCTGACGAGTGGCGGCCATTTACACCCACTCGCCGTCCGCAACCTAAGGAGCCTCACATGACCACCACTGTCGAGCACCGCCGCATCCCGGTCGACAACATCGACACCTTCTACCGCATCGCAGGCCCTTCCGATGCGCCTGCCCTCCTGCTACCTCACGGCTACCCCTGTTCTTCCTACGAGTTCCGCAACCTGATGCCTCGCCTGGCCGATCGCTGGCGCCTGATCGCGCCCGACTATCCCGGCGCCGGCTACAGCGCCACGCCCGAGGACTTCGATTACAGCTTCGACGGCTATGCGGCCTTTCTGGATCGCTTTGTCCTGGCGCTGGGCCTGGACCGCTATGCGCTCTACCTGCACGACTTCGGCTCGCCCATCGGGGCGCGGCTGGCGATCCGTGCGCCTCATCGGGTGACGGCGCTGATCATCCAGAATGGCGACGTTCCCTACGAGGATGCCTTGGGGCCCAAATATGCGGACATCGAAGCCACCTGGGCGTTGTCGCCCGCGGAGATGCGCCACGCCATAGGCGACAGCATTACTGAAGCAAGCTTCCAGGAGGAATTCCTGAACCATGTCGGGCCGGAAGTTGTCGACCGCATTTCGCCGGATCTATGGAAACTGCATTGGTCGCTGATGACGCCGCGCCGCAAGGAGGTCGCTATCGATTTGATTGCGGGCCTGAAGCAAAACCGCGCGTGGTTTGCGGAGCACCGGCGGTATCTAAGGGATCACCAGCCGGCTACGCTGATTGTCTGGGGGCCGCAGGATCACTACATGCCGGAAGCTTCCGCCCGTGCCTATCTGCGGGATTTGCCGGATGCTGAGCTTCACCTGTTGGAGGGTGGCGGCCATTGGTTGTTGGAGACGCATCTGGATGAGGTGGCTGTGCTGATGCGGGGATTTCTGCAAAGGGTGCTGGCGGCATGATATCGCTGCGCTCAGCGCGGCTTCCAATTCACCCCATCCCTGGATCGATACTCCGGCGTCCCCGTGCAACACCCGCCCGCCCCAAACGCCTGCCGCCCGATGAACGCGGTCACCACGCCCTTGCTCTCGGTCAGCGATTGACGGATGCAGCTGGTCGGCAGCGGATACAGGTCGCCTTCCAGCACCAGCGTCCACTTCAGGTTTTCACCTTCGGCCGGCTCGACCATGTACACCTTGCATTTATGCATCAGCAGATGCACGGGCTTCCCGGCCAGCACGCCCTTGAACTGATGCTCCGGAGGCGTGTCGCGCGTGGCGATGGCTTCAGCGTTGAGTTTCGACCCGGGCGGCGCGGGCTCCAGCGCGGCATCGCAGCCGGCCAGCGTGCTCGCGGTGGCCAAGGCGATGAGGAACAGGCGAGCCAGGCGCATCATGCCCATGAACCCTTGTCAGGCTACGTTGGCGAAGCGTTGTTCGAGGTAGGCGATGATGTCGCTGGACTCGTACATCCAGCGCGTGCCCGCGGCGTCGTCGATGCGCAGGCAGGGCACCTTCACCTTGCCGCCGCCTGCCTGCAGTTGCGCGCGCGCTTCGGGATCGCCCTTGGCGTCGCGCAGCGCGATGGGCGCGTTGAGCTTGTGGATGGCGCGCCGCGTCTTCACGCAGAACGGGCAGGCGTGGAATTGGTAGAGCGACAGCTTGGCCGCTTCGGTGTTGACCGTGGCCTGGCCTTGCGCGGAGCGCTGTTGCGGGCGGGGCCGCGTGAGCGCGTCGCCCAGCACGATGATTTGACCCAGGCCGACACGTAGGGCTTTGACTAGCATGGAGTAGGACTCGATACAGATGGACAGGCGGCCAGTCTACTCTGTGCAGCGTGTTTCAGTATCGCGAGTGCCGTCAGCTGCGCAGGCCCGTGGTCATCCCGTGTCACGTCATGGGTCGGTAGTTGAAGCCCGCGCGTTATTGAAACCGCACCGGGTAGCTGCAGCCCGTATAGAAGGTCTTGCAGGAGGTCTGCGTGGCTTTATTGCAGGTTTCCATGCCCAATGCTTCTGCCTGTTCCTTGGTCTCGGCGCTGGCGGAATTCATCAAGACGCCCTCGCCTTTGGGGGAAGGGCCGTACACCACCGCCACGCATTGGTTGTAGTAGGTGATGTTGGTCTTGCAACCCTTGCCGCCCTTGGACGCGCAATGCTCCAGCGCGGCCTGTTCGGCCTTGACCTTGCTGGTCTTGTCGGCGGCGATGCCGACGGAGCCCGAGGGCGGGTCGTATGCGATTGCGCCCCAGCGGGTGGTCCAGCGCGGTTGGTCAGGCGCGGTTTGCGCGCCGGTGCCGCCTTGTGGCCGCGACAGGCCTGGGATCGGCACGCACTGCTGGCCCGGCGTGCCGGCGGCGTTGGGCATAAAGCCGTCCGGGCAACCTTGTTCGGCCTGCGCCGAGACAGCGACGCCGAGGTACAGTATCGCCAGCAGGAAAGCCGCTTTTAAAGCACGCATGTGTCGTCTCGCAGTTGTCGTGTTCTTCAAGCCGGATGCCGTGGGTCAAGGCCGGGCAGGCAGAGAGTCCGAGGCAAGGTGTCAGGCTGTGAAATTGCCCCGGAAAGTGTAGTCCGAAATTCTTTCTACGAACGATTCTCCCAGCCACGCCCCAACCTTAAAACGTGTACTTCGCCGTCAACAAAAACGACCGCGGCGCGCCGAAGTGGTTGTTGTCCTGGTTGCTGCCAATCGCTTGGTAGTAGTACTTGTCGAACAGGTTGTAGACGTTCAGCCGCAGATCCAGATTCGGGCTGGCCCGATAAGCCACCACGGCATCCCATATGCTGTAGCCGGGTTGGCGCACGTTGTAGGCAGGCAAGCTGATCGCGCTTTGCACGCGCATCGCCCCGCCCACACGCCAGGCATTCAAGGAGCCAGGCAGGGTGTACATGGTGGATAGCTTGAACAGATGGCGCGGGGTTTGCGTGTCATACGCTGCGCCAGCCCGGAGGTTGCCCGAATCCTCCAGATACTTGGATTGGTTGTAGGTATAGCCGGCCGACACCTGCCAGCCCGGCGTGATTGCGCCTGCCACTTCGAATTCGACGCCTCGGCTTTCCACCTTGCCGGAGGGCGCATAGCATTCGATCACTCCTGGGCCGCACGAGGAGGTGGTCAGGGCGACTGGACGGTTGCGCTGGCGGATCTGGAAGACCGCCGCGCTGGCGTTGAGGCGGCCGTCGAAATACTCGCCCTTGATGCCCGCTTCCAGATTGGTGCCGATGACCGGATCCAGCGGTGCGCCGCTGGCTGATTGGTAGTTTTGCGGCTGGAACACGCTGGTCCAGCTGGTGTAGACGGAATGGTGGCGGTCCAGGTCGTAGATCAGGCCCGCGTAGGGTGTCAGTTCGTGGTTGACCTTGTAGGCCGCGGGCGGGCTGACGTAGTCGCCGGACTTCAGCGTCATGTCGTATTCATACCAGTCCAGCCTGGCGCCCAGCATCAGCGTCAGCGGGTCGGCGAGGCTCAGGCGCGTGGTGGCGTAGCCGCTCATCTGGCGCTGGAATCCCTTGCGCGACCAGGGGTAGACGAACGTGGGCTTTTCGACGGCGCTGGAGTCCCAGTGTTCGGGATCGACCGTCATGTCATAGCCCAACGGCCATCCGCCAGGACCGTCGTCGTCCTTGTTCTTCAGGAAGCTGCCGCCCAGCACCAGTTCATGCGTACGCCCCAGCAGCGTGAACGGGCCGCTCAGGTAGCCGTCGACGCTGTACTGGGTCTTGTCGTAGTTGTACTGGCCCAAGCCTTGTCCGAAGAACGTCGAGTTCTCCAGGGGATAGAGGTAGCTGCCCAGCATGTTCATCTTGGCGCGCAGCGTGCGGGCGGTAAGCTTGCCGGACCAGCCGTTGTCGAAGCGATGATCGAGTTCGGCGAAGAAGCTGGTGTTTTCCTTGTTCCAATAGGCCCAATCCGGCGACAGGCGGGTCGACCGATTGAAGTCGTAGAAGCTGCCATCGCGGCGGGTCGGCAGGCCATTCCAATCCGCGCCGGGGTTGTCTTCGCGGTTGTAGTAGCCGCCGATACTGAGCGTGGTGTTTGCCGTGAGGTCGGCTTCGATGGTGCCGTAATAGAGCTGGCGCTGATGCTCGTAGGCTTTCTTGAAGGTATCCGAGTCCTGATAGGCCACGACGCCGCGTGCGCGCAAGGTGCCGCTTTCGTTCAAGGCGCCCGACCCGTCGACTTCGCCGCGATAGTTGTCCCAGCTGCCGGCGCTGGCGGTCACCGAAAACTGCGGCACCGCCGTCGCGCGCTTGCGCACCAGATTGATGGTGCCCGAGGGATTGCCAGCGCCGGTCATCAAGCCGGCCGCGCCGCGCAGCACTTCGATGTGATCGTACATGGCCAGCGTTGCGACGCCCTGGGTGTCGTAGTCGTAGGCCAGCGGCACGCCGTCGGCCAGGAACGAACTGATCTCGAATCCGCGTGAGAAGAACTGCGTGCGCTCGCCGCCGCCGATCTGGCGCGTGGTCAGGCCGGTGGTGTCGCGGGCCACATCGTCCAGGGACTGGAAGCCGCGGTCCTCGATCTGCTGACGGGTCACCACGCTGACCGATTGCGGCGTTTCGCGTGGCGAAAGCGCGAACTTGGTGGCCGTGGCCATCACCGGCGTGGTGTATGAATGCGTGCCCTCGGTCACGCCCAGCGTGGCCGCCTCGACGGTTACCGGCGAGAGTGTCGTGGTGCCTGATGGCGCCACGGTCAGGCTGCCGTCCGGTGTGCGCCGTAGTTCCAGCCCGCTTCCGGTCAGCGCGCGCGCGGTGGCTTCGTCGACGGTCAACCGGCCGGAGATGGCCGGCGCGGATTTGCCTGCTACCAGTTCGGCGCGAAACGAGATGACCGCGCCCGCGATGCGCGCGATCTGTGTCAGCGCGACATCCAGCTGGCCCGCGGGCAAATCATACTGGCGTAGCGCCTGGGCATGGGCGGTGCTGGCGGCGGCTGCGATGACGCAGGCAGCCGGAAACCTGAGGGAAAGCATGGAACACTCCGTGGATGCGTGAGCACGCGTTCCATGTATGTGCATCGGCGCCGGCAAAAAAACACCTGGCGCAGAAAAAATTTTCAGGCGAGATCGATCATGACGTACCAACTGCCCAGCCGTTGCAGCCGGATGGGCAGGGTATGCGTGAGCGCCGCCAGGGCGCGGTCGCTGTCGTCCAGCGGGAACAGGCCGGTGACGCGCAGGCGGGACGCCTGGGGTGAGGCTCGCAGCCAACCTGGCCGATATCGGGCCAGGGCATCGATCACGGTCTGCAGGGGGTCGTCATGGACTTCAAGCTCGCCGTTGCTCCAGGCGGCGGCGTACTCCTGGTTGTCCTGCACCGCATCGATCTGCTGCGCGTCGAACCAGACGCTTTGGCCAGGCGCCAAGTGCCGGCGGATACCGGCAAGTGTGGAGACCTCGGCGGCTCCGCTCAGGGCCAGACAGAAGCTGCGTTCGGACGCGCAGCGCACCATGGCGCGGCCTTGGGCGAGGCGGACTTCGCCATGGGGCAGACGTACTTGCAGCCCCTGGCCTGCCGCCACCTCAAAGATGGCGGCACCAGAAGACACCTGTACGCCATGCTGCCCGTCCAGCGTGGCGGCGCTGCGCGCGTCCAGCTCCATTATGTTGCCATCAGGCAAGGCCACGCGCCGGCGTTCACCGGTGCGGGTCACATAGCCTGCCGTCACATGCCGCAGCGGCACATAGCGGTCCGCGACGCCGGCGCCGAGCAGCACGGTCCCGCCCGCCAGGACGAGCTTGCCCAGCCTGCGGCGCTGCGCGAGTTGCGGCCCGACCAGCGAACGCCGCAGCGGGTTGCCGTCGGCAAGCAGTCCGGGCCGCAGGCGATGCAGCGTGCCGTCCAACGCCGCGTTCAGCCGCTGCCAGGCTGCGCCGTGGCTCGGGCTTTCGGCCAGCCACCGGTCGAAGGCCTTGCGGTCGGCATCGCTGGCCTGGCCGCTGGACAGACAGACCTGCCATTCGATGGCCGCCTCGCGGCTGCGCATGTCCAAGGGCGTCATACGCCAAACACCTCGCAGCAACGGCGCAGGGCCTGGACGATGTATTTGCGGACCATGGTGGGAGAAACCTTCAGCCGCGCGGCGATTTCCACATGCGTCATGCCGTCGAGCTGGCTGTAGAGAAAAGCCATCCTGGCCTTGGAAGAAAGACCGTCCAGCGCCGTGTCGAGCGCCTGCAAGGACTGCAGGGTCTGTACCCGCTCTTCGGCCGAGGGCTCCAGGGGTTCGGGCTGCAGGCGCAGCATCTCCAGCCACGCTTGTTCGAGTTCACGCCGGCGCCACAGCCGCCATGTGATGCGCCGCGCGATGGTGATGAGCATCGCGCGGGGTTCATTCAATTGCTCCAGCGCAGGAAGGCAGAGCAACTGGGTGAAGGTTTCGCCTGCGACATCCTCGGCATCCTCGCGATTGCGCAGGCCGTTCTGGAGGCGGCGCTCCAGCCAGGGATGGTCGCTCTTGTAGATGGTGGAAAAGCAGGTGTCACGCGTTGAGTCCACGGCTTGTGCTGTGAATAAATGGGAATCGTTATCAATTATGGCATGATGGGTTCTGGAAAGCCAAAGGGGATGGAGACTTCAGCGTCACCCGCTCCACCGGCAGAGCCCCTTTTGGATCTCTCCTGATGGATTAATCCTCGTTCAGACCGCGCGGGATCGTTATTAAATGTGCGGCAAGCTTCACTATCCCGTTCAGGTGGTTGAATAAAGCGAGGTGTACCCATGCCACACTCTCGATTCATCCAGCACGCTTTGGCCGCCACCGGGGCCTTGTTCATGGCGCTGGGCGCCACTGCTCAAGCACAAGGCACTGGGCAGAGCGCCCCGGTTCCAACGCCGCTGGCGCCAGCGAAATACTGCGAATGCCGCTTCTCATCCGGGCAATACGAGGCCTATAGCGTCAACGGGACCTGCACCGTCCAGCGTTACGCCGGCGGACGCAAGTGCGAATACGGTTTCTCGGGTATCGGGGCCAATCCGGCGGTTCTTACTTCCATCCTTGGACAGGACGCGTACCAAGCGCAACTGCAATCCGCGGCGCAGATCTTCCCCCGCTATCTGGCGTTTGCGCAGTCGGGAGACACGTCGGCCTTGAGCGAGAGCGGCTTTATCGAGAGCGCCCTGCCGGTCCTGGCGCGAGGCAGCTTGTTTCGACAGGCCGTCGTCATCGCGGAGTTGCCCGTCAAACAGATCGACAACGAGATCGTTGTTTTCTCCAGGAAATACAGCAACGTCATAGCGGAAGTATTCCAAGGAAAAAGGCCGCCGCTTTCGGTGACGTGGACGGAAGGCTTTCAGTTTGAGATCGGGCGAGGCTATGTGCTGATGGACTACAAGCAAGCGTCGCAATTGCTGGTGCTTTTCTTCTCTGATGCGAAGAGGTGATCGGCCATGGATCTCACCTGCATGCGAGAACTTCCCGGATTGGATTGGGCCGTGCTGCTTGTTGCCGTCGTGGTGGCCCTGATCTTGTTCGTGCTGGGGATCTACTTGTTGCTTCGACCCAGACCCTCCCCTACGCCAAACACCAAGCATGAGGTGGAAACGACCATCGACAAATATGGTTTGAAAGGGCCTGCCGGCGTGTTCTTGATACTTCTCTCCATCGCCTTGGTGGGAGGGCTTTACTGGCAGTTGAACAACAGGTTCCCCGCCAACGCGGAAGAATTCTCAGGGGCGCCTCGCACACTCGGTTCCATCGCCGAAGGGTTACGCCGGAACTCCAGCGCCGATATCCTGCTGAAAGGGGGATCCGAGACCGTGATGATTTCTCAGCCAGTCAGCGGCGCCTGCTGGTCCGCGCTGGTGGACAAGCTGTGCGCGGCGTATCGGGATACCTTGACGTGCAGCCGGAATGGCGATCGGATTGTCATCGACCGCAAGCCCTGAAGCAGCGCGCCGTATTAGCGGAAAAGGTGTGGCAGACTACGCCCATTCACGGCTATTGGGTGCGAGCACCCGCTTTCCGCATGAACCTCAGCGACCGCCTGAAAGCCTGGGCCAAGCGCATCAAGCGCGACGGCCTGACGCTATGGTTTGCCGGCAAGCACGCCCGCACGCCCTGGTACGCCAAGGCGCTCGGTGTATTCGTTGTGGCCTATGCGCTCAGCCCCATCGACCTGATCCCCGACTTCATCCCCGTGTTGGGTTACGTCGACGATGTGCTGCTGTTGCCCGGCCTGATCTGGCTGGTCATCAAGCTGTTGCCGGCCGACGTGCTGCAGGAATGCAGGGTTCAGGCGGACGCCTGGATGCAGTCGCAGGGCAAGAAGCCGCGTAGTGCGGCGGGCGCGGTGATGATCGTGGCGCTATGGCTGGGGATAAGTCTTGCGGCGTGGTTCTGGCTTGCGCCGTATTTTCGGTAGTGCCCTGACCGGCGAGCTTGCGCGCAGAACTACGCCGAACTTTCTTCCACGAACCCCAAGGTCCTGAGTTCCGCGATCGCGCCCTTTTCCTCCTCCCGTCGCGCCTTGGGCGCGGCCAGCGAGGCGGTCAGCAGCATGGACTGGATGGGCGAGCTATCAAAGCCATGCAGCGTGCTGGCGATGCCCGGGAACGCTTGGACGAAATCCGCTCCCAGCGCCTCGTGCCCCGGATAATTCCCCTGCTTGTCCACGATGACCTGCGTCTGCGGATCGCGCCGGATCAGGTGCAGCGGCACGCCTTCGCAGCGCAGGCCCAATAGCTTGGCTTCGCTGATATCCAAGGCCCAATCCGTCTCGGCGTAGAAGGCGGCGCGCGCGGTTGCGAACTGATCGAGGATGCGCTCGTCCTTGCAGAACGCGGTGGGCGTCAGGTTTAGATTGAGCTTGCCGATCTTGCCCGCCAGTTTGACCCGGCGAAAGAACGAGGCCCACACCAGCAGGATGGGGTTGGTGGACAAGTCCTCGATCAGCACGTCTTCAAACATGCAGGGCTGGATCATCGAGTTGACCGCGCGGCATTTGGAAACGCGCACGTTCTGCACGCGCGACATGCGCTGTGGGGTCTTGACCATGGAAAGGGCGCCGTTGTTGAAAGTGCAGTCGTGGAAGTGCAGATCGCTGAAGTGCGAGTTGCCCTTGTCATACGCCATCAGGAAGGTAGCGCCTTCGGTTTTGTTCATGGACGAGGAGATGTCTGGCTGCGATGTCGCCGGGGAGTCGTAGTCTGCCATTTCTAATCCCGGAACAGCAGCATTTCCTACTGTCAGATAGCTTATTTGGTATTCATGTGACATTATTAGAATCTCTTGGATACATTTACCCGTTCCCCTGCGGAGGGCAGGAAGCGGCAGATAACTAAGCTGAAGAAGATGAATCACATGAATAAAAAGATGTTGAAGTTGGCGGCCGCTGCCGCTTGCGTGATGACGGTCGCGGGATGCGCCAATGTGCCGATGGCGCCAGCGGAACAAAATAAGCAGGCCAAATCATTCCCGGCGCCGGACGAAGGAAAGTCCGGCCTGTATGTCTACCGGGATAGCTTCGTGGGCAAAGCGCTGAAGAAGGACGTGTACGTCAACGGCAAGTGCCTGGGTGAAACCGCCGACCGCGTGTTCTTCTACACGCAGGTGGCCGGCAACGAGCAGCACAAAGTCTCCACCGAATCGGAGTTTTCGCCGAACGACCTGATGGTGATGATGGAAGCGGGCAAGAATTACTTCGTGCGCCAATTCATCAAAATGGGCGTATTTGTGGGTGGCGCCGGCGTGGAGCAGGTAACGGAAGAGGAAGGTCAGCGGGTGATCTCCAAGTCCGAAGTGAACCTGGCGGCCGAAGGCCGTTGCACGGGCTGATCGCAGTCCGCTCCCGCCGCTGTTCTTGCCTACTTGCAATGGAAATGACGATGCGTCTTGGTCTGTTGTTGGCGGCCTTGCTGTTTGCCGCGACGGCCCATGCGGCGAACTATCCCTGCTCAGGAAAGAAGGGTGGCGTGGAGCGTTGCGTCGGAGAACAGTTTTTGTGCCGCGACGGTTCGATCAGCGCATCCAAGCGCGTGTGCTCAAGTCCGGATTCCAGCGCACAGCCACTTGTTTCCAAGCCCTCGGCTTCCGGCTCGAATGGCGCATGCAGCTGCCGTGATGGCCAATACTGCACCGGGCCGCGGGGCGGAACGTTCTGCTACACCGATAGCGGAAAGAAGTCCTATCTCAGGAAGTAAGCGCCGCGCTGCTTGAGGCAGTCTCAATAGCTGCCCGCAGGCAGCACGTCCGCCAAATACGCGTTGATATCCGGCGTCTCTCGCAGCGCATGCCTCATCCACGCGCCGCGCTCATGCGCGGTCACTTCCAGCTCCCACACGCAGGCAATGAACGGTCCCTGCACGGGTTGAAACTGTTCGGGCCGATCCAGCGGCGCGGAGTACATCTGTTGGCACAGGATGCCGCCGGATATCCACCAGTCAGCCAGCAGCCAGACCGCTTCTTCGCCCACGTGCACGATGCAGAAGCCCAAGCCCGTGGCGCGCGGATCGCTGGCGGCGTCTCGCAACGCGGCCATTGCGGTCTTGCGCGCGGCTGCGGCTACTTCAGCGGACAGCAGCGCAACGGCTGGATCGGGATTGCGTTGTATCGCGTAGGCCTTGATGGCCAGGCCGTCTTCGCGCCATTGTTCGATGAACGCCATGCGGCGCGGTGCGTAAGGTTCTGCAGGAATCGTTTGGAAAGACATGATGGGCAGCGAGGGGGAACCCGTCGGGGTCATGGAGGCAGGTATTCTTCCAGCAGTCCGCTAGCCCAGCAAGGACAAGGCATCGTCCAGCGACAGCACGGTGGTGCGCGATTCAAACGCCGTCGCAAACAAATGCTCATGCACGATCGGGTCCGGGTCGTAGCAGCAGTCCTTGACCGTCAGCAGGCGGTAGTCCGCGTCGCTGGCATGCGCAATCGATGACAGCATCACGCCGGTGGACGCGACGCCGGCCATGATCAGCGTGTCTATGCTCTGCGCGGAAAGCCGCACTTGCAGGTCGGTGCCAAAGAACACGCTGGCGCGGTGGGCGATGATGATGGGCTCGTCTTCGCGGCGGTCGAGTTCCGGCGAGATGCGGTCGTGGACGAAGCGGCCCAGTTGCTTGATGCCCTGCCCGTTCTTGTTCAAGGGGCTGACTTCAGGATAGCCAGGGCTGAAATGGATCTTGGCGAAATAGACGCTGACGCCGGCGCGCCGCGCGGCGTCGCACAGTTGCCGCGTGTTGCCGAGCAAGGCGGGGGCGACCGACGGGAACAGTTCCATGATGTCGGTCTGGTAGTGCATGACCAGCAAGGCGGTACGCGCCGGAATGATGGCCAGGGTCTGGGTGTTCATGCTCCGCTCCGCAAAGGGTTTGCCATGCGCGCCTTGCGGGTCGGCCTGCTGCCTGGGCGGCCCGCAATGATGTGACGCTTGGCGCGGTGATGGGGTGCGACAGGAAGGACGAACGACTCTACCACGGCGGCCATGGCATAACTGCGCATGGAAAGCGGGTGGAGGTTCTGGCGCCGCGCGATCCCTCGCGCGAGCCCGGGCATTACGCCATCGGCAACTGATTCGTCACGCAATGAATTCCGCCGCCGCCTGACGCGATGGCGTCGATATCCAGCTGCACCACCTTGCGCCCCGGATACAGACGCGCCATCAGATCGCGCGCCTTCGCGTCCGCTTCCATATCGCCGAATTCCGGTGCGATGACGGCGCCGTTGATGACGAAGTAGTTGATGTAGCCCGCCGCGAAGTCGGGGTTGTCGCGCAGGAACTTGCTGCGCCGGGGCTTGAGCGGCGGGCTCACGGTGTGGATTTCCAGCGGCTTGCCGTCGGCATCCGTTGCGCGCCGGAGGATCTCCAAGTGCTTGCGGGTCAGCGCGTAGTCGTAGGACTCGGGGTCCATGTCGAGGTTGGCGACGACGACGCCGGGCCGGGCGAAGCGGGCGTAGAAGTCGACGTGGGCATCGGTGATGTCCTTACCCTTGATGCCGGGCAGCCAGATGATCTTGCGCAGGCCCAGGCAGCGCTTTAGTTCCTCTTCGACTTCGGCCTTGCTCCAGCCGGGGTTGCGGTTGGAATTGATCCAGCTGCTTTCGGTCATGATGCCGGTGCCGCGGCCGTCGACTTCGATGCCGCCGCCTTCGCCGACCAGTTCGCTTTGCAGGTATTCGGTGTCGGTGACCTCGGTGGCTTCAGCGGCGATCTTGGCGTCGGCGGTGTGGCGCTGCTTGTTGCCCCAGCCGTTGAAGTTGAAGTCCACGCCGGTGGCCGCGCCCCGCCCGTCGAGCACGAAGTTGGCGCCGATGTCGCGCATCCAGATGTCGTCCAGGCGGGTTTCGACGAAGCTGACGTTGTCGGCGCCGCAATGGCGTTCGGCCAGGCTGCGTTCGCGGGCGCGGCAGAACACGGTGACGGGCTGGTGGGCGGCGATGGCGCGGGCGATGCGGCCGAGCGCGGCCTGGACGTCGGCGGTGAAGTCTTCCCAGATAGCGTCCTGGGCGCCGAAGGCGATGAAGGCGCGGGCCTGGGGCGCGCCTTCGTCGGGCATGTGCCACCGGGGCGCTGGCGCCGCCCGTGCGCCGGGGGCGAGCAGACCCAGGCCCAGCGAGGCGGCGGCCTGGACGCCCATGAGCGTGGCGGTGTGTTGGATGAGTTGGCGGCGGGTGGGCACGTCGGGCTCCTGGGATTCTGGAAGATCGATAAAAAATGGTTATGTTTGAGTCAAAGGTGCGCACCTCTTGAATTGCAGTGTATTTCCCGCCTGGCCGCGCGGACTAGCGATATATTTAGTGGAATTCTGATTAGCAGGGCTTATTGATATGCTCAAGCAATGGCCTCCCCTGAACGTGCTGCGCGGCTTCGAGGCGGCCGCCCGCCTGGGCAGCTTCCATAAAGCGGCTGACGAGCTGCATCTGACGCAGTCGGCGATCAGCCAGCAGGTGCGCAGCCTGGAGGACTATCTGGGCCAGCCGCTGTTTTTCCGCCAGGGGCGCGCCGTGTCGCTGACGGATGCGGGCTGGGATCTGCTGGGCACGACGCAGGCCATGCTGCAGCAGTTGGCAGCCGGCATCCGCAGGCTGGACCAGTACCGCAAGCCGAATCAGCTGATCGTGAACACCAGTCCGGCGTTTTCGCGGCACTGGCTGCTGCCCAGGCTGGAAGCCTTCCGCACCCTGCATCCCGAGGCGGACCTGTGGCTGTACACCAGCGATGCCGCGCCGGACATGGGCAAGCAGACCATAGACATCGCGCTGCGCGACGACCTGGGCCCACAGGCCGATTGCGCGTTCCGCGTGCTGGTCGAGGACCGCATGTATCCAGCCTGCCACCCTCGCCTGTTGGCGGCCGAGACGCGCGCCACGCTGCATGGCGAACGCGAGATGGATTGGAGCCATTGGGAAACGCAAGGCGGCGCCGACGTGGGCCAGCGCGGCCAGGGCATGAATTTTTCCGACCCAGGCCTGTTGCTGGATGCGGCGCGCGAGGGCCTGGGCATGGCGCTGGTCAGCAGCTTGCTGGCCGACCGCTCGCGCCGCGACGGCTCGTTGGCCGCGTTGACGGAGCAAACCGTGCGCGGTCCGAAATGGGCGTTGCTGGTGCATCGGGACAGCGAGGACGATCCGCTGACGCGCGCGTTCTGCGAGTGGGTGTCCGAAGAACTGGACGCGTCGCGCGAGGACGGCGGCGCGGCAGCCTAGGCCTTGTCTCTCAGGTTGCGATTTTCATCACGGTGTTAAGTTGTAGACCCATCGCCACATGCGGCGCATTCCAGAGCAAGAGATTCCTCGATGTCCCATTTGCAATCTACGCGTCCCGTCGCGCTGGTCACGGGCTCTACCTCCGGCATAGGCGAGGCCATTGCCCGCCGCCTGTCGCGGGACGGTTATGCGGTGGTCGTGCATTCACGCCGTTCGGCTGAAGCCGGCCATGCCTTGGCGCGCGAGCTGGGCGATGCTGTCTACGTGCAGGCGGATCTGGCGAACGATGCCGACCGGGTCCGGCTGGTCCGGGAAGCCGTCGCGGCATGGGGGCGGCTGGACGTGCTGGTCAACAACGCTGGAATCAGCCAAGTCATTCCCCATGCGGACCTGGCCGCGGCCACGCCGGACATCTGGCATGCATTGCATGAGGTCAACGTGGTGGCGCCGTTTCGCCTGGTGGCCGAAGCGCAGGCCGCGTTGCAAGCGGCGGCGGCGCATGGCCGGCCGGCTTGCGTGATCAACGTGAGTTCGCACGCGGGTATCCGGCCCAAAGGCGCTTCCATTCCCTATGCGGCGACCAAGGCGGCGCTCAACCATGTGACGCGCTTGCTCGCGCTTTCACTGGCGCCGCATATCCGCGTGAATGCGGTTGCGCCGGGCCTGGTGGACACGCCGATGACGGCCGATTGGACGCAGGCGCAAGCCTTGTGGCGCGACAAGGCGCCGATGCGCCGGGCGGCCAGTCCGGAGGATATCGCGCAGGCGGTCGCCATGCTGGCCGCGTCGGATTATCTGACCGGCGAGATCCTGCTGTCCGATGGCGGATTGAATCTCACATAGCAGCACAAGCCGCGCGGGCAGCGCAGCCGTTGGGAAGCCGGCTTGCGCGCCCGGCTGGCAGCAATGCCGGCCTTACTTCTCCGCGTACTTCTTGCTGGCTGTGTCGTAGGCGTAGACGACGGCATCGCCCGCGCCCAGTTGGCGGGTCTTGTCCGGGCCGGCGATTTCCGTGCCGCTGCGCTTGACGGTCACGCGCGGCATGTCGCTGCCGCCATGCGCGGAGAAGACCAGTTCGCCCGAGCTGGCCACGCAAGGCATGACGTCGCCTTCGGCGCAGGCCGCGCTATTGTCTTCGCCGGTATTGATGCTGCCTACATAGGTCCAGCCCGCGCCTTCGTCCGGACCCGCCGGATTGAAGACCAGCAGCGCGTAGCCGCTGAAGCTGATGCCGTTGTCGAAGCCTTCGGTGGGCACGGCCAGCAGCAGCTTGCCGGCGGGCGTGCGGTACTCCACCGGCTTGCGGCGGGTGTCGACGTCTTCCGGTTTTTCGTAGGCGCCGAACTCGCCGACCGAGTGCTTCATGCCGCGGAACTTCCAGGGACGGTCGGGCGTGGCGCCGGTCAACGTGTACGTGGCTTCGGCCAAGTTGACCTGAGTGCCGGGCCCGACCTCGTCTTCGCCCGGCTTGCCGTAGCGTTCGCGCGTGTCCCAGGTGAAGCCGGTGTAGTAGCGCGTGCCGCCCAGTTCGAAGGCATGGCCGAACCAGAAGGTGGCGATGCTGCCGTTGGCGACTTCGTAGGAATCGGCGCCCTTGCCGTCGATCTGGTAGATGGAATACATCACCGTGGGCACATCGGGCGGTGCAATGGCGGCGGCCTGGGCGGTGGGCGGCAGCGCCGCGGCGCCGGCGGATTCAGCGGCGGTTGCGGCGGGGCTGAACAGCGCGGCCAGGGTGGACGCCAGCAGGCCGGCCATGGCGGTGCGGAGCAAACGGCCAGGGGGGGGGATTTTCTGAATGGTTTTCATGTGTCGGACATCTTCTTGTCGGCCTCAGGCGGGAAAGCCTTGTGATCGCCTGTCTCTGTCTGTGCGGCGCCATCCTAATCGCCCGTTGCAATCCGCGTCGGACAACAATTTGCCAATTGTGTCGGACTGCAATGCATGGAGCGCCCCTGGCTAGTCTGCCACGGAATCGGCGTTTTGCTCGGGGATCGTAGGATGGGTGTGGCGCAAGAAAGACGTGGCGGACAGAACTGTCCTGCAATGCGTGAAACCCATCGCCCGTTACGGGACGGGGATGGGTTTCGCGCGGCGTTTTCCCTCAGTACGTCGCCCGCAGGTTCAGCATCACGCTGCGCGGCTCGCCGTAGTAGTTCGAACCGTAGGCGGCCCACACGCGCTGGTAATAGACCTTGTCGAACAGGTTGTTCACCGTCAGCGTGCCTTCCAGGTGCTTGTTGAAGCGGTAGCCGGCTTGCGCGGACACGGTGGTGTACGGACGCTGCTCGAACTTCACCGGGCCGTTCAGGCGGTACATGCTGCTGACGCTGCGCACGCCCGCGCCCAGCGACAGGCCTTCCAGCGTGCCGGTGGCGAAGGTGTACTTGGTCCACAGGTTGAAGGTGTGGCGCGGCGTGATGAAGGCGTACTGCTGCGACTTCTGTTCTTCCGTGCCCTTCAGGGTCTTGGTGGTGGTGTAGGCATAGCCGGCGGTGATGTCCCAGCCGGGCGCCGGGCTGCCGCTGATTTCTGCCTCGAAGCCCTGGCTGCGCATCTTGCCCGCAGCCATGGAGAACAGCGGATTATTCGGGTCCGTCATCGAGCGGTTCTCGTCTTCCATGCGGAACAGCGCGGCGTGGCCGTTCAGGCGCTTGTCCAGGAATTCGCCCTTCAGGCCGATCTCGAACTGCTTGCCGGTGCGCGGGTCCAGCAGCTGGCCGTTGACGTCGGTGACGGTCTGCGGCGTGAAGATGCTGGTGTAGCTGGCGTAGGCCGACAACTGCTCGTTCAGGTCCACCACCAGGCCCAGATAGGGCGTGAACTTGCCGTTGATCTTGTCGCTGGTGTTGGTGAACTGGTTGAAGTAGGCGTTGCGGTTCTGCGTGCGGTTTTCCCACCAGGTGAAGCGGCCGCCAGCGATGATGGTGGCCGCGTCGGTCACGCGCAGATTGGTGCGCGCATACAGGCCGTACTGATCGGTCTTGCTGTCGTTGCCGTTGGTGAACTGGTAGTCCGGCTTGGGGATGTTGTTGTTGGGGTGGTAAAGGTTGGTGTCGGCGTTGTCGCCGCCGCCGTAGCGGAAGTTCTTGTGGACGTTGCGGTAGTCGGCGCCCACGGTCAGCTCGTGCTGGCGGCCGAAGGCTTCAAAGGGCGTGGCGACGAAGGCGTCCAGGCCATAGGTCTTCCAGTTGCTGCGGTACTTCCAGCTGACGAGGCAGGTGTCGCCGGTGATCGGGTCCACTGCGCAGTCGGACCAGCCGAACTCGCGGCTGGGCTCGTCCTGTTCGCGGTAGATGCCGCTGACCTTGATGCGTCCGCCATTGGCCAGGCGGTGGTCCACGTCGGCGAAGTACTCGGTGACTTCCTCGGTGATGTGGTTCCAGCTGGGGTCCAGGTTGGTGGAACGGCGCACGTCCAGCAAGCGGCCGTCGGTGTAGCCGGGCAGGCCGAAGAACGGGCGGCCCTTGTATTGCTGGTAGGTGGCGCCGGCGGTCAGGACGGTGTCGGGCGTCAGGTCGAAGCTCAGGGTGCCGTAGAACAGCGGCTTCTCGGTGTACACGCCGTCGACGAAGGATTTGCGGTCGTCATAGGACGCCACCAGGCGGCCGCGCAGGCGCCCATCGCTGTCCAAGGGGCCGGTGATGTCGGCCTCGGTGTAATAGCGGTCCCAGGAGCCCGTCATGACCTGGCCGCTGAAGGCGAATTCCTTCTGCGCGCGCTTGCGCACCAGGTTCACGGTACCGCCGGGATCACCCGCGCCCTGGTACAGGCCCGAAGGTCCGCGCAGCACTTCGATGTGGTCGTAGATGGCCAGTCCGAAGCCCGAGGACAGGTCGTTGCCGGTGCTGGCCGGCGTGTTCACGCCGTCGACCTGGATCGTGTCCAGCGCATAGCCGCGTGAGTAGAAGTTGCCATGGTTGCCGCCGATGCTGCCCGCTTCCACCGTGATGCCGGTGACGGTGCGCATGGCGTCGTCCAGCGTGGTCAGGTTCTGGTCGTCCAGCAGCTGGCGTGTCACCACCGAGACCGATTGCGGGATCTCGCGCAGGCTTTGCGCGTTCTTGCCGATGGTGACGGCGGGGGCGGTGTAGGACCCCGTGCCTTCGGTGACGGTGAGGTCGCGGCCGGTGACCGTCACGGGCGCCAGGGTGGTGGCATCGCCGGTGGATGCGTCGGCCGGCCGCCGCACCACGAAGCCCGAGCCGCTCTGCACGGCCACCAGGCCGCTGCGCGCCAGCAGGCGGTTCAACGCGACCTGCGGCGTCATGGAGCCGGATACGGCGGGGGCGCTCAGGCCGGCCACCACGTCGGGGCTGAACAGCACCTGCAGCTGCGCCTGCCGGCCCAACGCCACCAGCGCGTCGGCCAGGCTGCCGGCGGGCAGGTCGAAGCTTTGCGCGACGGCGCTTTGCGCATGGGCCGCGGATGGCGCCAGCGCCTGGACCGCCAGCGCGGCGCTCATGGACAGCGCGCACAGCAGCGCGTAACGGCCGGCGCTCAGCCGACGATGAAAATGGCGTTGCGCCATGGACTTTCCCCAGTCTGGAAGTGGATCTTCAACTGGGGAAGACGCGCCAGCCGCCAAAACCCGAACCTGTCTAATTAAAAATAATTCTTAATTCTTGTCTTCAGCGGCTGCCGATCACCGCGGTGCCGTCCGGACGCCGGCTTACCGTCACCGGCAACAGGCCGGGCAGCATGTCCAGGACGGCGTCCGGCTGGCGCAGATCCAGCGTGCCGGACAGGCGCAAGCCCCGGGCGCGCTCGTCGGCGAAGCGCAGCGGCGTGTCGCGGTACAGGGCCAGGTAGCCGGCCAGCTGCTGCAAGGTGGCGTCGTGCATCACCGCCACGCCGCCCTGCCAGGCGCCGATCTCGCTGGCGGGCACCTGCTGGCGGCGCAACAGGCGCGCGTCGGCTCGCGACAGCAGCACCGTGTCGCCGGCCTGAAGCGTCTGCGCGGCGGGGGCGTTGGCGCCTTGGGCGTTCAGTCTGACTTCGCCGCTGCGCACACCGACCTGCAGCACGTCGGGCAGCAGCAGCACGTTGAACTCGGTGCCGATGTCGCGCAGTTCCGCGTCGCCCGCGGCCACGATCAGCGGCCGGCGGTCGGGGGCGGCATCGATGTAGACCTCGCCGCCCTCGACGCGGATATGGCGTTCGGCCATCGTGTAGCGCACGGTCACGCGGGTGCCGACGTTGGCATGCAGCCGGGTGCCGTCGGGCAGGTCCAGGTTGCGGGTCTGGGTGGACGCGTTGGCCACGGATTCGTAGCTGATGGGCACGTACTGGTAGGCGGCGGCCGCGATCAGCAGCATCGCGGCCAACGCACCGCCCCAGCGCAGGAAGGCGGGGCGCCGCGTCGGCGCTGACCACGCGCGGGGCGGGGACTGCGGCCGTCTGCGCGACGGATTCTGCGTGTGGTTGGCCGGCTGCGAGTGCACCCGGGCGGAGTCCGGGCGCGGCAGCGCCGCCATGTCCTCCCACACCAGCTCGAGCCGCTCGTACTCCCGCCGATGTTCGGGCGAGGCTTGCAGCCAGGACTGGAAGGACTGTTCGGCGCTGGCGTCGGACGCGCGTTCCCGGCGGCGCATGAACCATGCGCTCGCGGCCTCTTCGACAGCGGACAAAGGTAGGGATCGGGTCATGGCGTTTCGCCGTGGACACGGCGCTTGCAGTGCGCCAGCGCCAGTTGCAGGTGCTTCTCGACCGCTCGCACGCTGATGCCCATGTGGTCGGCGATGTCCTCGCAACGCAGCTCATCATACCGATAAAGCAGAAAGGCCTCGCGCTGGCGCGGCGGCATCTCGTCGATGGCGGCCTGCAGCAGGCGCAGGCGCTGGCTGGCGTCGGCGCGCGCCTCGGGCTGCAGGCCGGCGGGGGCGGCCAGGCCGACTGCCGTGGGCTCGAAACCCTGGTCGTCCAGGCTGGCCACCACATGTTCATCGCGCACGCTCTCGCGGCGCCAATGGTCGCGCAGCAGGTTGCGGGCGATCTCGTACAGATAGGCGCGCGGCTTCTCCGGCGGCGTGGCGCCGTCATGCGCCGCCAGCCATTTGGCGAAGGTCTCCTGCGCCAGGTCCTGGGCGGCCTCGGGCGAACGCTTGAGCTGGCGGTTCAGGAAACCGACCAGCTCCGCGTTCCACGCCTTGTACGCCTCGGCGATCACGCCGAAGAACCGCTCCCCCATGATGCCCCTGTCGATGTCCGGCGCCGGGTTCTGTGACCTGGGCGCGTAGGCATGGCTTGATCAAATGATAATGATTCTTATTATATCAAGATTATCAAACGCTGCTGCCGGGGAGCGACGCGGCGAGGAATAGGCGGGGCAATTCTGAAAAGCTTGAAAGCACGACCGTGCAGGGCGCCGCCGGCAGAATGACCGCCTTGCCATGGGAAACGTACTCGATGGAGGCGGATGATATGAAGCAGCGAGATCTCTACGCGGAGCTTGCCGAGGGTTTCGACGCGCTGTTCACGGCGCGCACCGCATCAGGGCGCGTGCAAGCTCCTGAGCTTCCTCAGCTCCGGAAACCACCGCATCCACAACCCCGCCACGGCGATGGTGCCGACCCCGCCGATCACCACCGCCGGCACCGCGCCGAACGCGGCGGCCATGACGCCGGATTCGAATTCGCCCAGCTGGTTCGAGGCGCCGATGAATAGCGTGTTCACCGCGCTCACGCGGCCCAGCATATGGTCGGGCGTATTCAGCTGCACCAGGGACGAACGCACCACCACGCTGACCGCGTCCGCCGCGCCCAGCACCACCAGCGCGCCGATCGACAACGGGATCGAGGTCGACAGGCCGAATACCGTGGTAGCCAGTCCGAACAGGATCAACGCGCCGAACAGCAGCCGGCCCACGTGCTCGCCCAGGCTCAGGCGCGCCAGCGTCAATGACATCAGCGCGGCGCCGCAGGCGGGGGCGGCGCGCAGCGCGCCCAGCGCCCAGGGACCGGCGTTGAGGATGTCCTTGGCGAAGATGGGTAGCAAGGCCGTGGCCCCGCCCAGCAGCACGGCGAACAGGTCCAGCGACAAGGTGCCCAGCAGCAGGCGACGCTGGAAGATGAAGGTGATGCCGGCGAACAGCGTGCGCCAGGTGGTCGGTTCCTTGCGCGGCGGCGCGCGTTCGATGACGAGCGTGGCGATGGACGCGAAGGCCGACAGGTACAGGGCCGCCGCCACGCAATAGATCCACCCTGCCCCCAGCCCGTAGCCGACGCCGCCCAGCGCAGGACCCGCGATCTGCGCGATCTGGCCGCCGGAGGACGCCAGCGCGGTCGCGCGCGGCAACCATTCGCGCGGCACCACGGCTGGGATCAACGTGGCCAGGGTCGGCGCTTCAAAGGCGCGGGCCGAACTCATGATGATGATGGTGGCGTAGATCAGCGTCTTGCCGCCCACGCCATGCAGGGCCGCGATCGCCAGCACCAGCGTGGCCAGCGCTTCCAGCGCCATGCACACCGCCACGATCTTGCGGCGGTCATAGCGGTCGGCCACATGGCCCACCACCAGGGTCAGGACTGCCATGGGCAGGAACTGCGCCAGGCCGATCAGCCCCAGGTCCAGCGCGCTGCCGCTCAGCGCATAGATCTGCCAACCCACCGCGACCGAAACGATCTGAAAGGCCAGCGACGCGCCGATGCGCGCGAACAGGTAATGCAGGAAGGCGGGGCGTTGAAGCGGACTGGGAGAGTCGGGGGCAGGCATGGAGGATGGCGCGATGGGCGCGCGACGGGCGCCGGACCCCGCATTCTAGGGACAAGTCGCTGACGGGAAACTAAGAGCGGCTCATGTGTCCCCGGCCGGGCCCGCCGTCACGCCTTGGGCCAATACGTCCCAAAGCTCCACAAATTGCCTTCCGGATCGCGGCAGGCGAACTCGCGGCTGCCGTAGGCCGTGTCGTACGGTGGGGTTTCGATGGTGGCGCCCGAGGCCTGGACCTGCGTATGCAAGGCGTCGGGATCGTCCACGGCCAGATACAGCGCGTCGGTGCGGCGTCCTTGCAGGTCGCCCACCAGCTTGCCGTGGGCGTCGTCGCGGTCCGGGCCCAGCATCAGCATGGAACTGCCATAGGCCAATTCCGCATGTTGCACGGCGCCGTCGTCGCGGTAGACGGCGTGCTCGGTGAACCCCAGCACGCCGGTCAGCCAGCGGATCATCGCATCTGCGTCGCGGCAGCGCAGGGTCGGAAACAGGCGGGGCGCCGCCGATTCGGGTGACTTGGCACTCATCATGGGTACTCCCGTGGATAAGCAGGAGCGCCCATGATGCACCCGCGGGCGGCGCGGAGGATGACGATTTTGTTACTGCGCGCCTGGCTACTCGCCGATGGCGACCAGCTCGGCTCCTTCCGCCACCTGATCGCCCACGCCGTAGAACACTTCCGAGACCTTGCCGTCGGCGGGCGCGGAAATGGTGTGCTCCATCTTCATGGCTTCCATCACCAGCAGCGGCTGGCCCTTTTCCACGGTGTCGCCAGCCTTGACCGAGATCGAGATGATCTTGCCGGGCATGGGAGCCGTAAGGCCGCCGCCGTGTTCGCCCTGGGTGTCCTGCGAATGCGCCAGGGGATCGTACAGGTCCAGCACGTGCATGCCGCCTTCGCCGAAGACGTGGGCTTTTTCGGCGTGCAGCACGACGGTGCCGGCGCTTTCATGGCCGTCCAGCGTGATGCGCAGGCCATAGGCCAGATTGGGGTTGGCGCTGGCGTGGGCGCGCCACAGGAAGGCTTGCGGGCCCGAGCCGCTGTCCAGGGTCCAGGCGCCACCCTGGCGGGCGACGGTGACGTGGCGGGTCTCGCCGTTGTCCACCCATTGCAGCTGGCGCTGGTAGCGGCCGCCCAGGCGCCAGCCATCGCGCGAGTCCCAGGGATCAGCAGGCTGCTTGCCGCCGGCGGCGCCCGGCTGCGCCAGGCCCTGGCGCACCAGCACGGCGGCGCAGGCCAGCGCCAGCGTGGCGGGACTGGCGGCTTGGGGTTCGGGCAGCAGCGTGGCGCGCTGGCGTTCGATCAGGCCGGTGTCCAGGGCCGCGGCGGCGAAGGCGCTGTCCTGCATCAGGCGCGACAGGAAGGCCACGTTGGTCTGCACGCCCACGGCCTGCGTCTGGGCCAGGGCCTGCAGCATGCGGGCGCGGGCCTGGTCGCGGTCGGCGCCGTGCACGATCAGCTTGGCGATCATGGGGTCGTAGAACGGCGTGATGGTGTCGCCCATGCGCACGCCGCCGTCGACCCGGATGTCGCCGTTGGCGAACGCGGTGTGCGCCGGCAGCCCCAGGTAGGCCAGCGTGCCGATGGATGGCAGGAAGCCCTTTTCCGGATTCTCGGCGTAGATGCGGGCCTCGATGGCGTGGCCCTGGATGCGCAGGTCTTCCTGGCGCGCGGGCAGCGGCTGGCCGGCGGCCACGCGCAGTTGCCATTCGACCAGGTCGTGGCCCGTGATCATTTCGGTGACCGGGTGCTCGACCTGCAGGCGCGTGTTCATTTCCATGAAGTAGAACCGGCCGTCGGGTTCGGCGATGAACTCCACCGTGCCCGCACCCACGTAGCCCACGGCGCGCGCGGCGGCCACGGCGGCTTCGCCCATGGCGCGGCGGCGCTCTTCGGTCATGCCGGGCGCGGGCGCTTCCTCGATCACCTTCTGGTGGCGGCGCTGAACCGAGCAATCGCGCTCGAACAGGTAGACGCAGTTGCCATGCGTGTCGGCGAACACCTGGATTTCGATGTGGCGCGGCTTCTGCAGATAGCGTTCGATCAGCACGCGGTCGTCGCCGAAGCTGGAGGCGGCCTCGCGCTGGCAGGAGGCCAGGGCGTCGAGGAACGCGCCCGACGATTCGACCACGCGCATGCCCTTGCCGCCGCCGCCGGCGCTGGCCTTGATCAGCACGGGGTAGCCGATGGCGTCGGCCTGGGTCTTGAGGAATTGCGGGTCCTGGTTGTCGCCGTGGTAGCCAGGCACCAGCGGCACGCCGGCCTTTTCCATCAACGACTTGGCGGCGGACTTGCTGCCCATGGCGGCGATGGCGGAGGCCGGCGGGCCGACAAAGGCGATGCCGGCTTTTTCGGCGGCTTCGGCAAAGGCTTCGTTCTCGGAGAGGAAGCCGTAGCCGGGGTGGATGGCGCCCGCGCCGGTATCGCGCGCGGCTTGCAGGATGGCGTCGGCGCGCAGGTAGCTGGCGCGCGGCTCCGAGCCGCCGATGTACACGGCCTGGTCGCAGGCGGCGACGTGGCGGGCGTTGGCGTCGGCGTCGGAATACACCGCGACGGTGCGGATGCCCATGCGGCGGGCGGTGGCGGCCACGCGGCAGGCGATTTCACCGCGGTTGGCAATCAGCAAAGTGTCGAACATGGATGTCATCCAGGCTGAAATTATTCTTGGGCTGCAATGGGGGCGGCCATGCCGTCCTACATGCGGAACACGCCGAACTTGGTGTCCTCGATGGGCGCGTTCAAGGCCGCCGACAAGGCCAGGCCCAGCACGCGGCGCGTGTCGGCCGGGGCGATGATGCCGTCGTCCCACAGCCGCGCGGTGGCGTAGTAGGGATGGCCTTCGCGTTCGTACTGTTCGCGGATCGGCGCCTTGAAGGCGGTTTCCTCATCGGCCGACCACTGACCGCCGCGGGCCTCGATGCCGTCGCGCTTGACCGTGGCCAAGACGCTCGCGGCCTGTTCGCCGCCCATGACCGAGATGCGGGCGTTGGGCCACATGAACAGCATGCGCGGCGAATAGGCGCGGCCGCACATGCCGTAGTTGCCAGCGCCGAACGAACCGCCGATCAGCACGGTGAACTTGGGCACGTTGGCGGTGGCCACCGCCGTCACCATCTTGGCGCCGTGGCGGGCGATGCCTTCGTTTTCGTACTTGCGGCCGACCATGAAGCCGGTGATGTTCTGCAGGAACACCAGCGGGATCTTGCGCTGCGCGCACAGTTCGATGAAGTGCGCGCCCTTCTGCGCGGACTCCGAGAACAGGATGCCGTTGTTGGCCACGATGCCCACGGGCATACCGTGGATGTGGGCGAAGCCGGTGACCAGCGTGGGGCCGAAGCGCGCCTTGAATTCGTCGAACTCGGAGCCGTCCACGATGCGCGCGATGACCTCGCGCACGTCATAGGGCTTGCGCGTGTCGGCGGGAATGATGCCGTTGAGTTCGCTGGGGTCGTAACGCGGCTCGCGCACGGGTATGGTGGCCAGCGGCTGCGGCTTCTTGCGGTTCAGGCGCGCGACGGCGTTGCGCGCCAGTTGCAGCGCATGCATGTCGTTGGCGGCCAGGTGGTCGACCACGCCGGACAGGCGTGTGTGCACGTCGCCGCCGCCCAGGTCTTCGGCGCTGACTTCTTCGCCGGTGGCGGCCTTCACCAGCGGCGGGCCCCCCAGGAAGATGGTGCCCTGATTCTTGACGATGATGGACTCGTCGCTCATGGCGGGCACGTAGGCGCCGCCGGCGGTGCAGGAGCCCATCACCACGGCGATCTGCGAAATGCCCTGCGCGGACATCTGCGCCTGGTTGTAGAAGATGCGGCCGAAGTGTTCGCGGTCGGGGAAGACCTCGTCCTGCTGCGGCAGGTTGGCGCCGCCCGAATCCACCAGGTAGACGCAGGGCAGATGGTTCTGCGCGGCGATTTCCTGCGCGCGCAGATGCTTCTTGACCGTCATCGGGTAGTAGGTGCCGCCCTTGACCGTGGCGTCGTTGCAGACGATCACGCATTCCGTGCCGGCCACGCGGCCGATGCCGGTGATGACGCCGGCGCCGGGGGCTTCACCGCCGTACATGCCGTGCGCCGCCATCGGCGACAGTTCCAGGAACGGCGTGCCCGGATCGATCAGGTGCTCGACGCGGTCGCGCGGCAGCAGCTTGCCGCGCGCCACGTGCTTGGCGCGAGCGGCTTCGCTGCCGCCCAGCGCGGTATGGGCCAATTGCTGATTCAGATCGTCCAGCTGCGCCTGCATGGCCTGCGCATTGTCGGTGTAGTCCTGCGACCGCGGATTGATGCGGGATTCGATGATGGGCATGGGGTTCCACCCGTCCTGCTTGTTGGAAATTTGAAGGCGCTCGTGGAGCGGTTTGTCTCGCTGCCCGGTGGGCCGGGCATTCTTGTCGGTTAGGGGCACCGAAGAGGGATTTCGTTGCGCCTTTCCTGTACGGCGCGCGACCGACCCGTCGCGCTACGACGCCATGCAAGAAAGGCGCAGCGGAATCCATCGAAAGCCGGGAGGCCGAAGCCTCCCGGCGTTGCGTCAGACCATCTCGATCGCCATGGCGACGGCTTCGCCGCCGCCGATGCACAGCGTGGCTACGCCGCGCTTGCCGCCGGTCTTGCGCAGCGCGCCGACCAGGGTGGCCATCAGGCGGGCGCCGGACGCGCCGATCGGGTGGCCCAGGGCGGTGGCGCCGCCGTGGACGTTGACCTTGTCATGCGGCAGCTTGAAGTCGGCCATGGCAGCCATGGTGACCACCGCGAAGGCTTCGTTGATTTCGTAGAGGTCCACGTCCTCGGCCTTCCAGCCGGTCTTGGCGAACAGGTTCTTCAGCGCGCCCACGGGGGCGGTGGTGAACCAGTTCGGCTCTTGCGAGTGCTGGCTGTGGGCGACGATGCGGGCCAGGGGCTTGACGCCCAGCTTTTCCGCGGTGGAGGCACGCATCAGCACCATGGCGGCGGCGCCGTCGGAGATCGACGAGGAGTTGGCGGCGGTGACGGTGCCGTCCTTCTTGAAGGCGGGCTTGAGCGTGGGGATCTTTTCCGGCATGGCCTTGGTGGGGGCTTCGTCGGTGTCGATCACGGTGTCGCCCTTGCGGCCGGCCACGGTCACGGGGGCGATTTCCCACTTGAAGCTGCCGTCTTCCGACGCGGCGCGGGCGCGGCGCAGCGATTCCAGCGAGAACGCGTCCTGCTGTTCGCGGGTGAAGGAATACTTGGCGGCGCAGTCCTCGGCGAACACGCCCATGGCCTTGCCCTTGTCGTAGGCGTCTTCCAGGCCGTCCAGCGCCATGTGGTCATACACGGTGTTGTGGCCGTAGCGGTAGCCCTGGCGGCCCTTGAGCAGCAGGTAGGGCGCGTTGCTCATGCTTTCCTGGCCGCCGGCGACGACGATGTTGGCGCTGCCCGCGGCCAGCAGATCATGGCCGAACATGGCGGCCTTCAGGCCCGAACCGCAGACCTTGTGGATGGTGGTGCAAGCCACGCCCAGCGGCAGGCCGGCACCCAGCGCTGCCTGGCGCGCCGGGGCCTGGCCCTGGCCGGCCTGCAGCACGTTGCCCATGATGACTTCTTCGACTTGCTCGGGCTTGATGCCGGCGCGTTCGACGGCGGCCTTGATGGCGATCGAGCCCAGCTCGTGCGCGGCCAGGCCGGACAAGGCGCCCAGCATGCCGCCCATGGGCGTGCGGGCGACGGAAACGATGACGATGGGATCTGACATGGCTAGCTCCTGTGAGGGTCGGGACAGCTCTGGGGTTACGAGGCCGCGGGTTCGCCCGTAGGGCGTTCCGGACGCAGGCGTCTGTCCGTATCGTAAGGGAAAAATTCTTCAATCCGGCCCTGCGCCACATGGGCGCGGCAGGCCTGCCACCACTCCGGTTCCAGCAGGTCGGAATGGTGACGCATGAAGGCGCCGCGCACGCGCGGGTCGCCTAGCAGAAAGCGTCCGAATTCTTCGGGAAAGACATCATTCGGGCCGATGGCATACCAGGGTTCGGACGCCAGCTCCGCCTCTTCGTTGGGGGCGGGCGGAATGCGCCGGAAATTCATTTCTGTCATGCGCTGGATTTCGTCGTAATCGTAGAAAACGACCCGGCCCAGGCGCGTGACGCCGAAGTTCTTGTAAAGCATGTCCCCGGGGAAAATATTGGCCGCCGCCAGTTGGCGGATGGCGTCCCCGTATTCGCGCACGGCCGGGTCCAGCAGCGCATCCGACGCCTGGCGCAGGTAGATGTTCAGCGGGGTCATGCGCCGTTCGATGTAGACATGGCGGATGACCACCGTGTCGCCGGTTTCCTCTATCAGGCTGGGCACCAGCCGGCGCAATTCTTCCAGCAGCGCGGGTGCAAAGCGCGCGCGCGGCAGCGCCACCTGTGAGTATTCCCAGGTGTCGGCCATGCGGCCGACGCGATCGTGCAGCTTCACCATCTGGTACTTGCGGCGCACGGTGGCATGGTCCATGCCGTCCTTGTCGATGCGGTCCTTGATGAGCTTGAACACGTAGGGATAGGACGGCAGCGTGAACACGCACATCACCATGCCCTTGATGCCGGGGGCGATGTCGAAGGCGTCGCGCGAATGGGCCAGGTGGTGCAGGAAGTCGCGGTAGAACAGCGTCTTGCCCTGCTTCTGCAGGCCGATCATGGTGTAGAGCTCGGCCTTGGGCTTGCGTGGCAGCAGGCTGGACAGGAAATTCACCACCGCGGCCGGCGTTTCCATGTCCACCAGGAAATAGGCGCGAGTGAAGCTGAACAGCGTGCTCAGGTCGTCGGCGCCCAGCAGCAGCGCGTCCAGCACGACCTGGCCCGCCGGGTTGCGCATCAGCGCCACCGCAAAGGGATACACCGTGCCCTGGTTGATCAAGCGGCCGACGATGTAGGCGCCCTTGTTGCGGAAGAACAGCGAGCCCAGCGCGTGGATCTGGCAGTCGCTGGCGATGCGGCGGCCGACGTGGCGCGGCAGTATCGCGCGCAACTGCTTGACCGCGGCGCGCGCCAGCAGCCGGGTGTCGCGGGGCAGGTCTTCGAAGGGCAGCGCCAGCCCGAAGTCCGCCACCATGCGGATCAGGCTTTTTTCCAGCCCGTCGGTGGTGGGGTAATACACCCGGTACGAGGGGATGCTGCTGTCCAGGTAGTCGGTGGCGATGGCCGGGCGGACGAACAGGAAGGCGTTGTGGAAATAATCGCGGTGCAGGATGCGGCAGGACACCGAGTTGAAAAACGTCTCGGCGCATTCGGGCTGGCGGTGGTCGCCCAGCAGGCCCACGAATTCCTGTTTGATCTGCTGCCAGAACGCGGTCTGCTCGTCGCTCAGGTTGGGTGCTGCGCTACCGTTGGCGCCCACCGCGCCTTCGGGGCGGCCGCGCAGCACGCCTTCCAGTTGGGTGGCGCATTCGCGCACCCGCATGTCGTAGTACTCGATGCGCTCGCGCGACAGGCGCTGGATGCCGTGCCAGTCGCCGGATTCGAACAGCGCCTTGGCGCGCTGGGCGCTGTAGCGGAACAGCGCGTAATGGCGGTCGAAGCCCGCCAGGATCAGCCGTGCGACGTCCAGCGGCGAGGGGCCCGGAGCGGGCGCCTGCTCGATGTGCTGGACGTCGGACATGCGGATCATGGCGGCGTCGCTCAGGCGGTTTCGTTGAACAGTTCGCGGCCGATCAGCATGCGGCGGATTTCGCTGGTGCCGGCCCCGATTTCGTACAGCTTGGCATCGCGCCACAGGCGGCCCACCGGGTATTCGTTGATGTAGCCGTTGCCGCCCAGGATCTGCACGCCCTCGCCCGCCATCCAGGTGGCTTTTTCGGCGGTGTACAGGATCAGCGCGGCGCAGTCCTTGCGCACCTGGCGCACGTGCTCGGCGCCCAGGCGGTCCAGGTTCTTGCCGACCTGGTAGCAGAAGGCGCGGCTGGCCTGCAGCGTGGTGTACAGGTCCGCGACCTTGCCCTGGATCAGCTGGAATTCGCCGATGGCCTGGCCGAACTGCTTGCGGTCATGGATATAGGGGACGACCACGTCCATCACGGCCTGCATGATGCCCACCGGGCCGCCAGACAGCACCGCGCGTTCATAGTCCAGGCCGCTCATCAGCACCTTGACGCCGCCGTTGACCTGGCCCAGCACGTTCTCTTCCGGGATTTCGCAGTCCTGGAACACCAGTTCGCCGGTATGGCTGCCGCGCATGCCCAGCTTGTCCAGCTTTTGCGCCACGGAAAAGCCCTTGAAGCCCTTTTCCACCAGGAAGGCGGTAATGCCGCGCTGGTGCGCCTCGGGATCGGTCTTGGCGTAGACCACCAGGGTGTCGGCGTCCGGGCCGTTGGTGATCCACATCTTGGTGCCGTTCAGCACGTAGCGGTCGCCCTTCTTGTCGGCGCGCAGCTTCATGCTGACCACGTCGGAACCGGCGCCCGGCTCGCTCATGGCCAGGGCGCCCACGTGTTCGCCAGAAATCAGCTTGGGCAGGTACCTGGCTTTCTGGGCGGCGGTGCCGTTGCGGTTGATCTGGTTCACGCACAGATTGGAGTGCGCGCCGTAGGACAGGCCGATGGAGGCGCTGGCGCGGGAGATTTCCTCCATCACGACCATATGGGCCAGATAGCCCATGTTGGCGCCGCCATATTCCTCGTCGGCCGTCATGCCCAGCACGCCGAGTTCGCCGAATTTGCGCCAGAGGTCCATGGGGAACTGGTCGCTGCGGTCGACTTCTGCGGCGCGCGGCGCGATCTCGGCCAGTGCGAAATTACGCACCGCGTCGCGCAGCATGTCCAGATCTTCGCTCAGGTCGAAGTTCAGGCCGGGAAGGTTCATCGCTGTCTCCGTGATAGTAGGTACTTACTATTTTGTGGGCGCCCGTGTCCGGCGCCAGCTTGCCGCGCGTGGCTCATGATGCGCCGATCGGCCATCGCCGCGCAATGATGCACCGCAAATATTACGTTTACGTAAACGTAAATTGGAGTCGGGTTATCCCTAGGTAATTCAGCCCTGCCCAGGGAGTTGCGCTGAGTAAGATGCCAGCCGATCCTTGAATCCTGAATCATTGCGATGGAGTCTGCCGTGCTCGAACTATCCAACCTGGACGAAATTGTGGCGCTGCGGCGCGACATCCACATGCATCCGGAGCTTTGCTACGAAGAGCACCGCACGGCTAAGGTGGTGGCGGACACGCTGCGCGGCTGGGGCATCGAGACCCACACCGGCATCGCCAAGACCGGCGTGGTCGGCGTGATCAAGCGCGGCACGTCGGATCGCGCCATCATGTTGCGCGCCGACATGGACGCGCTGCCCATGCAGGAAGAGAACCAGTTCGAGCACCGCTCGCGCCACGACGGCAAGATGCACGGCTGCGGCCATGACGGCCACACCGCCATGCTGCTGGCCGCCGCGCGCCATCTGCAGGCCGAAGGCGGCTTCGACGGCACCGTGTACCTGTGTTTCCAGCCGGCCGAGGAAGGCGGCGCGGGCGGCCGGGCCATGATCCAGGACGGCCTGTTCGAGCGCTTCCCCTGCGAAGCCGTGTTCGGCCTGCACAACTGGCCGGGGCTGCCCGCCGGATCCATCGGCGCTTGTTCCGGTCCGATGATGGCGGCCGCCAACGGTTTCAAGATCACCGTGCGCGGCAAGGGCGGCCATGCGGCCGCGCCGCAGGACTGCAGCGATCCGGTGCCGGCGCTGTTCGCCATCGGCCAGTCGTTGCAGACCATCCTCACGCGCAGCAAGCGTCCGCTGGACGCCGCCGTGCTGTCGATCACCCAGGTGCAGGCCGGCGGCAGCGTGATCAACGTCATTCCCAACAGCGCCTGGCTGGGTGGCTCGGTACGCGCTTACAGCACCGCGGTGGTCGACCTGATTGAACGCCGCATGAACGAGATCGCCGGCAACATCGCCGCCGCGCACGGCTGCGAGGCCGACGTGTTCTTCGAACGCCGCTATCCGGCGCTGGTGAACACCGTGGCTGAAACCGAGTTCTGCATGGAAGTCATGCGCGAGGTCGTGGGCGAGGACAAGGCAATGGTGATCGAGCCGGCCATGGCCTCGGAAGATTTCGCCTTCCTGCTGCAGGAAAAGCCCGGCTGCTACGTGTTCCTGGGCAACGGCGACGGCGAGCACCGCATGGCCGGCCACGGCCTGGGTCCCTGCATGCTGCACAACGCCAGCTACGACTTCAATGACTCCCTGATTCCGGCTGGCGCGTCGTACTGGGTACGCCTGGCGCAACGCTATCTGGCCTGATGTGCTTCACGCCTTTCGTTTTATCTGACGCAGTGCCACGCAACATTACCAGGACGATATGAAAAAGAAGACATTGCTGATCAAGGCCGCGGGGGCGGCCTTGGCAATCATGGCCAGCGGCGCCATGGCGCAAAACTGGCCGGCCAAGCCCGTGACGCTGGTCGTGCCCTACACCGCCGGCGGCAGCGCCGATGCGATCGGACGCCGCCTGGGCGACGTCCTGCGCAAGGAAAGCAACGTAACCGTCATCGTCGAGAACAAGCCGGGTGCGGGCGCCTCCGTCGGCACCGACTTCGTGGCACGCGCACAGCCGGACGGCACCACGCTGCTGCTGGCCTCCACCAGCCCGCTGACGATCTTCCCGCATCTGGCCAAGACCAACTATGACCCGATGAAGGACCTGACGCCCGTGGCCAGCGTGGCGGTAGCGCCCGTCGCCATCGTCGCCACCAAGGCGCTGCCGGTGAAGGACTTCGCCGGCTTGATCGACTACGCCAAGTCGCATCCCGACGGCGTGCGCTACGGCACGCCGGGCCAGGGCACCGTGGCCCACATCGGCATGTCGGCCGTCACGGCGCAGACCGGCACCAAGATGCTGCACGTGCCTTACCGCGGCAACAGCCAGGCGCTGACCGACGGTTTGGGCGGCGTGGTCGAGCTGCTGGTGGTCAATAGCGACGTGGTGCTGCCGCACGTTGCCAGCGGTGCGCTCAAGCCGCTGGCCGTGATGGCGCCCGAGCGCCTGGCCGCCTGGCCGGACGTGCCCACCATGGCGGAACTGAAGATGCCGCAGGCGCAGTACTACTCCAACTTCGGCGTGTTCGCGCCGGCCAATCTGCCGCCGGCCGTCGCGCAGCCGCTGCAGGCCGCCTTGGCCAAGGCGGTGGCCAGCGCCGAATTCCAGGAACTGCTGGCCAAGTCCTACCTGCAACCGGGCACCGCCACGGGCGAGGCCTTCGCCAAGCAGGTGCAGGCGGAATTCGCGAACAACGCGCGAGTCATCAAGGAAGGCAACATCAAGGCCGAATAAGCTCTGCCTGGCAAAAAAGCGCGCGACCCCTGGGGGTTAGGCGCGCTTTTTTTTTGAGCCGGCCCAAGACCGCGGACGCTTCGAGAGGCTTGCCGCAGCCTACGCGCTGCGCGGCCCGAACATGATCACCATCATTCCGGCCAGGCACAGCCCCACGCCCAGCCAGTCGCTCATGCTGGGCCGCACGCCGTCCACGGCCCACAGCCACAGCAGCGCCATGCCGATATAGACGCCGCCATATGCCGCGTAGACGCGGCCCGAAGCCGTGGGGTGCAGCGTCAGCAGCCAGGCGAACAGCGCCAGGCTGGCGGCCGCCGGCGCAAGCAGCCAGATGGAATGGCCTTTGCGCAGCCAAAGATAAGGCAGATAGCAGCCGACGATCTCGGCCAGCGCCGTCAGGATGAACAGCGCGAGGGTTTGCAGGGCGCCCATGCGCGTCCCGCTAGGGCTTTTGCGCGAGCAGCTCGCGGCATTGCTGTTCCTGCTGCGCGATCTCGCGCAGGGTATCCTCGATGTCGCGGCGTTGCTGTTCCAGCGTGGAGCGGTGCTGTTCCAGCACGCTCAGGTACTGGCGCAGCTGGACCGCGGTGTCGCCCGGCCCGTCGTACATGTCGATCAAGGTCAGGATCTCGGACAATTGCAGGCCCAGGCGCTTGCCGCGCAGGGCCAGCTTCAGGCGCGTGCGGTCGCGCGGCCCGAAGATGCGGTTGCGTCCTTCGCGCGCCGGGCTGACGATCCCCTGGTCTTCATAGAAGCGGATCGTGCGGGGCGTGACGTCGAACTCGCGCGAGAGTTCAGAGATGGTCCAGGTTGACGGGGACATGCGGCGTGTGGCAGTTTACGTAAACGTAAATTATGATGACTTGACCCAATCGTCAAGCGTGGAGGAGAGGCAATGAATCCGAACGAACAGAAACTGCAGTACCCCTGGGCCGATTTCCAGCCCGAAGCCGGCCGTTCGCACGTGGTGGCGGATGGGGTCAAGTGGATCAGGATGCCTCTGCCGTTCGCGCTGGATCATATCAACCTCTGGCTGCTGCGCGACAACATCGACGGCCGCGACGGCTGGACCATCGTCGACTGCGGCATTACCCGCGATGAAGTGAAGACGCTGTGGGAACGAGTATTCGAGACCGAACTCGAAGGCCTGCCGGTGCTGCGCGTGATCGTCACCCACATGCATCCCGACCACATCGGCCTGGCGCACTGGTTGTGCGAACGCTGGAATGCGCCCCTGTGGATGACGATGACGGACTTCATGGTGGCCTCGCTGTGGTCGTCGCGCCGCGGCGAAGCCGGCGGCGGCCCGGGCGGCCAATCGGCGGTGGACCACTTCGCGCGCCATGGCCTGACTGACCTCGACGCGCAGGAGCAGATCCGCCAGCGCGCCAATTACTACCCCAACCTGGTGCCGGCCGTGCCCGCGCGCTACACCCGCATCCTGCATGGCGACGCGGTGCGCATCGGCGGGCGCGACTGGCGCGTCATCGTGGGCTATGGCCACGCGCCTGAACACGCGTCGCTGTATTCCGCCGACCTGCGCGTGCTGATCTCCGGCGACATGGTGCTGCCGCGCATTTCCACCAACGTCAGCGTGTTCGACTACGAGCCCGACGCCAATCCCCTGCCGCTGTATCTGCGTTCGCTGGATGGCTACGCCGACCTACCCGAAGACACGCTGGTGCTGCCTTCGCACGGCCGGCCTTTCAAGGGTCTGCACGAGCGCATCGCGCAACAGCACGAACACCACCGCGACCGCCTGGCGGAAGTGCTGGAAGCCTGTGCGGTCCAGCCGCAATCGACCACCGACATCGTGCCGGTGCTGTTCAAGCGCAAGCTCGACCTGCACCAGCTGACCTTCGCCATGGGCGAAGCGCTGGCGCACCTGCATGCGCTGTATTTCGAAGGCAAGCTCAAGCGCGCGCTGGGCGCGGACGGCATCATGCGGTTTTCGGCTGCCTGAGCGCCGTCTCAGTCCAGCGTTACGCCCGTGTCGGCGTTCAGCTTGAGGATGATCGGAAGATAGGTCTGGTACTCGGCCAGGGCTTCGTCGGGCAGGTTCCCGATCGGTTCCAGGTCCATCGCGAGCAGCCTGTCGCGGACCTCGGGGCTCTGCACCGTAGCGCTGACCTCGCGACTCAGCTGCTCGACGACGTGTGCGGGCGTTTGGGCCGGGGCCAGCAGCGTCGTCGGTGCAATGGCCCGGTAAGCGTCATCGTGGTAGCCCGACTCGGCCATGCTTGGGACGTCCGGCAGGCTGCTGATTCGCTTGCTGCCGAGCACGGCCAGGGCCCGTATCTTGCCGGTGGCAAGGGGCTGCTTGAGCGTGAACACGGAGGCCAGGGCAACGTCGATCTGGCCGCCAAGCAACGCCGTCATGATCGGCAGCTCGCCCTTGTAGGGTACGTTCAGGATGTTGATGCCGTAGGTCTTGTTCATGTAGTGCTGAATGAGGTGCGGTGTGGAGCCTGGTCCCCACGATCCCATTCGGAGCGCGCCTGGTTCCTTTCTTGCATACGCGATCAGCTCATCGATGTTCCTGACGGGTAACGCACTGTTGATCACGATCACTCCCGTACCCTTGGCGATATCGGAGACCGGCCGCAACTCGGTGCGCGGATCGTAGGGCAGCTTCTTGAAGAGCACCAGGTTGGCGGTGATCGGGGAGGCCAGCGTCAACAGCAAGGTGTAGCCGTCCGGGGCCGATTTGGCGACGTAATTGGTCGCGATGATGCCGCTTGCGCCAGGCTTGTTCTCCACGAGCACGGGCTGGCCGAGCCGCTTGCACAGGCCTTCGGCAACCGAGCGTGCGATGGTATCGACCTGCCCGCCGACCTGGTAAGGCACGATCAGATGCAAGGGCCTGGTTGGATAGTCGGTCTGGGCGCGCGCGGACAAGGGCAGGATAGCCAGCGCGGCGGCAAGCAATCCGACCCGTGTGGCAACCGCCGCCAGCGCTTGGGCAGCGGGTTTCCAGTACAAATGTTTGTTTTGCTTCATGGCCACTCTCCTTGCGCCGCAAGAGGTGGCTATCGGCGTCCATGCCTAGGCCTGTGTTGGGGCGGTGCGGCAATCTTGGACTGTGGGCGCCGGTCCGCAAACTGCAAATTCCGCATGTACATATGGGAAATACACAGGGCGCGCGCAGCGCAGGTGGGTCGGGAAGGGTTTTCGCCGCCTCTTCAACGCGAGGCGGTCGCCAGCCGCACGGCCAACCCGACAAACACCAGCGCGGCGATCCGGTTCAACCAGCGCTTGGCCGTCACCGAACGCTGCAGCAGTTCCCCGAACGCGCCCGAGAAGAACGCGATGGCGCCGAACACCAGCAGCGTGGACACCATGAACACCGCGCCCAGCTGCATGGTCTGCAAGCCCACGCGGCCCAGCGCCGGTGAGGTGAACTGCGGCAGGAAGGCGAAGAAGAACAGCAGGACCTTGGGATTGGTCAGGTTCATCACGATGCCGCGGCGATACAGCGCACCGGGCTTCATGGGTTCGGGGCGCTTGCCGTCCTCGGGTTCGACCGGCGCGCGCAGGATCTGCCATGCCAGATAGGCCAGGTAGGCGGCGCCCGCAAGCTTCAGCACGGTGAAGGCCATGGGCGAGGCCGCGAACACGGCCGCCAGCCCAACGGCCACGGCGGCCGTATGCCCCAGCAGCCCCGTGCACAGCCCCAGCACCACGAACATGCCGGCCTTGCGTCCCCAGATGGCGGATTGCATCAGCACGAACAGGTTGTCCGGCCCTGGAGTCAGGGCCAGCAGGACGGCAATGCCGAAGAATGCGATCAGGGTGTCGATGGGCAGCATGGGGGTCGCCTGGAACGGTTCGACCGGCTTCGGAAGGCCGGAAGTGGCATCATAAAGGGAAAGACGTGCCCATCATGCATGCCGCATGCGTCCCTGGCGGGGCGTGTGCGACCCGATCAGGAGAGACAGCCGCCATGCCACCATCCGCCATGCCGCATTCCCCGCAGCCCTTGCAGGCCGCCGACGCACGCCCCGATGCCGCGCTCGAGGCGTGGCTGCATGCGCGCCACAGCTGCCGCGCCTTCCTGCCCGAACCGGTCGGGCGCGGCACCATCGAGCGCATCCTGGATCTGGCGCAGCGCGCCGCGTCCTGGTGCAACTGCCAGCCCTGGCAGGTGACGATCACCGAAGGCGCGGGTACGGAACGCCTGCGCGACGCGCTGCAACGCCGCGCGGAGCAGTCTGGCTTTACGCCGGATTTTCCGTTTCCGCGCGAGTATCAGGGCGAGTACCTGGCCCGTCGGCGCGAATCAGGCTTCCAGCTGTATGGCGCGGTCGGCGTGGCGCGCGGCGACCGCGAGGCATACCGCCGCCAGGAAATGCGCAATTTCCAGCTGTTCGACGCGCCGCACGTGGCCATCATCACCACCGACGAGGCGCTGGGCGAATACGGCGCGATGGATTGCGGCGGCTATGTGGCCAATTTCCTGCTGGCGGCCCAGGCCAATGGCGTGGCGACCGTCGCCCAGGCATCCCTGGCCATGTACCCGGAAGTGCTGCGCGAGGAACTCGGCATCGCCGCGGGCCGCCGCGTGGTCTGCGGCATTTCCTTCGGTTATGCCGACACGGCGCACCCCGCCAACAGCTATCGCACCAGCCGCGCCCCGCAATCCGAAACCGTTACCTGGATCGGCGAATAGGGACAGGCTGCGCCTGGCCTGATATGGTTCATCCTGATCGCTTTTATTCCGCCCCTGTCCATACGCAAGCAGTCCACTGAAGATGCCCACCAAACACATCGATACGCTTCTGCAGCACGCAGGCACCGCCCCGTTCAACCCTGAAACCGGCACGGCGCCGGTGCCCCTGCCGCCGATGCGGGCCAGCACGGTGCGCTTCGAGAACCTCGCTGCGCTTGAAAAGGCCCAGCGCGACAAGGCGGCAGGCGGCCGCGCCTCCACCTACGGGCGCATGGGCATGGACACGCATGCGGCGCTGGAAGAAGTCTTCACCCAGCTCGAAGGCGGTACGCATTGCTACCTGGCGTCCTCGGGCCTGTCGGCGATGACCATGGTCATGATGGCCCTGTGCTCGGCCGGCGACCACGCACTGATCTCGGACTGCGTCTATGGTCCGATGCGCGAACTCGACGACGCGGTGCTCAAGCGCATGAACATCGAGATCACCTACTTCGCGGCTGGCGAGGATCTCGAAGCGCTGGTGCGTCCCAACACCAAGCTGCTGTACGTGGAGTCGCCGGGCTCGCTGTTGTTCGAGATGCTGGACATGGGCGCCATGGCCGCTTTCGCGCAGAGCCACGGGCTGGTGCTGGCCACCGACAACACCTGGGGTTCGGGCTACATCTACCGTCCGCTGACGCTGGGCGCGCAGGTGTCTGTCATCGCCGGCACCAAGTACGTGGGCGGGCATTCGGACCTGATGCTGGGCGCCGTCGTCACCAATGACGAACAGATAGCCCGCAAGCTCAACCGCACGCAGTACGCCATGGGCTATTCGATCAGCGCTGACGACGCCTGGCTGGCCTTGCGCGGGGTGCGCACCATGCCCATCCGCATGGCCCAGCATGCGCGCCATGCCTTGCAGGTGTGCGAGTTCTTCAAGAGCCGTCCCGAGACCGTGCGCCTGTTCCACCCGGCCTGGCCGCAGGATCCCGGCCACGCCCTGTGGCAGCGCGATTGCACTGGCTCCAATGGCATGCTGTCCGTCGAGCTGCGCCTGTCGCCGGCGGCGGCGCGCGTGTTCGTGGATTCACTGACGCTTTTCGGCATCGGCTTTTCCTGGGGCGGCTACGAAAGCCTGGTGCAGCTGGTGTCGGGCAAGGACCTGGCCAAGCACCGCTACTGGGGCGAAGGCGACAACGCCCTGGTGCGGCTGCATATCGGCCTGGAATCGCCGGACGACATCATTGCCGACCTGACCCAGGCGCTGGAAAAAGCCGCGGCCGTCCAGGGCTGAACGACGCAAGGCGCGGCGGCCTCAGGCGGCCGCGCTACGTATCCACGCGCCGATGCGCGCGGCGATGTCGTCGCTGTTGTCGTCCATCATGGGCATGTGCGAATTGCCGGCAATGCCCATGTCGGCCAGGCGCCAGGTTTGTACGCGGGCGCCTTGGCGCGCCAGCTCATCGGCATAGGCCTGGCCGGTGGCGCACAGCTTTTCCCATAGCGGCGTCGCGTCCAGGTAGTCGCCATAGACGAACAGAAAGGGCTTGTCCGCCACGGCTTGGGCCGTCACCTCGGACGAGTAGCCCGAGGGTTCGATGCCGATGACGCCGCGCACCAGGTCCGGCCGCGCATGCAACGCGCGGTAGGCGACTTCGCCGCCGTGGCTGTGCGCCATCACCAGGCACGGTCCGACGCGGTCGAGCACCGCGCAGAATCCCCGTAGGGCCGCATCGTTATTGCCCAGCCAGCGCGGTACCGCGTGGCGGATGAATTCGTCGAACGCGGCGACCGGAAAGCGCTGCCCTTCGAACGCGCGTCGCGCCGCGTAGTCTTCGGCGCGGCCAAAGCGGAACAGCGTCCAGCTTTCCTCGGCATTGCGGATGATGGGCGGCTCGGGCCAGACCTGCGTGAACGGGGCCCAGCCTGCGCGGCCACGCTCGACGTTGTCCACGACGTACACCGCATGTCCCTGCCGCAGAAAGTGCTGCATCCAGCCGGGCCTGCCGTCGGGCGTCTGCTCCCACATCGCGCCCGTCATGCCGCCGCCATGCAGCAGCACGATGGGCAGCGGATGCGCCAGGCGCGCCGGGATGAAGTACTGCACGTAGGCCTGCTCGAAGTGATACAGGCCGTTGGGGTCATACGCCAGCGATGCGCTCTGCGTGAAGGCGATCTCGCGCGGCGGCAGGCCGTCGATACGCACCTGCCGCCCGCCCGCGTAGAAGCTGCCGAAGTCGGCCAGGGCCACTGCCTCGGGCGGCGCTTGCGTCATGGCTTGACCAGAGGACATTGGCTTTCCGACAAGGGCCAGGCCAGCGCCGCGCCAGGAATGTTGCGCACGATGTTGTAGTAGTCCCAGGGCGCCTTGGACTGCGCCGGCGTCTTGACCTGTGCCAGCATCATGTCGCGCACCACCAGGCCGTCTTCGCGGATGCGCGCGTTCAGGCTGAACGGGTCGTCGATGGGCAGCGATTTCATCTTTGCCATGACGGCATCGGCGTCCACCGTGCCTGCCGCCTTCACGGCTTGCAGGTAATGGCGCACCGAGCCGTAGACGCCTGCCTGCAGGAAGGTGGGCGGACGCCCCACGCGGGCCTCGAACTTCTTGGCGAAGGCGCGCGTGCCGTCGTTCATGTCCCAGTAGGACGGCACGGTCAGGTAGGTTTTCTGCGCGGCTTGCAGGCCCAGGCTGTGCACGTCGGTGATCAGCAGCAGCATGGCCGCCAGCTGCTGCGCGCCGCCGATGCCGAATTCCGCGGCCTGCTTGATGGCCGAGATGGTGTCGCCGCCCGCGTTGGCGATGGCGATGATCTGCGCCTTGGAGGCCTGCGCCTGCAACAGGAAGGATGCGAAGTCCGACGCGTTCAGCGGGTGGTAGACGGTGCCGACGACCTCGCCGCCGTTGGCCTTGACCACGGCCTCGGTGTCGGCCGCCAGCTGCTTGCCAAAGGCGTAGTCGGACGCCAGGATGAACCAGCGCTTGTTGCCCTCGTTGACCACGGCGGTCGCGGTGCCGCGCGACAACGCGTAGGTGGTGTAGGTCCATTGCACGCCGTAGGGCGAGCACTGCGCCTGGGTCAGCGCGGTGGTGCCAGGACTGGAGAACAGCACCAGTTTCTTCTTGTCGCGCGCGATGCCCTGCACCGCCAGCGCGACCGACGAGTTGGGCACGTCCACGATCACGTCCACGCCGTCGGTGTCGTACCACTTGCGCGCCATGCCGCTGCCGATGTCGGGCCGGTGCTGGTGGTCGCCCGAGACCAGCGAAATCGGCTTGCCCAGCAGGGTGCCGCCCATTTCCTCGATGGCCAGGCGGGCGGCTTCGACCGAGCCGCGGCCGGTGGCGTCGGCGGTGACGCCCGCCATGTCCGTGAGTACGCCGATCTTCACGCCGTCGGTTTCGTTGGCTTGCGCCAGGCCGGCGGCCAGCGCCAGGCACAGGCCCAGCATCGCGCGTTTGCGCGGGAATCGCTGCTTCATTTGTCTTCCACCCATTGTGTGCCGCTGTTGCGGCGATTTGTTGTGCGGAAAGTGTAGCGCGGGCTCGGGCGGGAACCGCAAAGAAAAACGCCCCGGCCGGCAGGCTCGGGGCGTTCGGGATTCCGGCTGGAAAGTATCAGTTGCGCGCCAGCGGGATCAAGCGGGTCACTTCCTTCAGCGCGCCTTCGTAGCTGTTGCCCGCCATGACCGGCGAGGTCATGAACTTGCCGCCGACGGCGAACGACGGAGTGCCGTCGATGCGGTAGGCGTCGGCCAGCTGGGTGGCGCGCTGCACCTGCGTCTGCACGCTGAACGAATCGAAGACCGAGTCGAACTTCTCGCGGTCCACGCCCTGCGTGGCGATCCATTCGCCCATCGCCTTCTTGTCGAACAGGCGCTTGTGCTCGCCGTGGATGGCGGCAAAGACCTTGGGGTGCAGATCCGGGCGGTCCAGGGCGAGCAGCGTGTAATAGAGCTGCTGCAACGGCTTCATGCCGGCGTTGAACGCGATCGGAACCTGCTTGAGCACCACGTCCGGCGGCGCGGTCTTGGCCCAGTCTTCAACCATGGGCTCCATGGCGGCGCAGTGCGGGCAGGTGTAGGCGAAGAATTCCAGGACCTCGATCTTGCCCGGGGTGTCCGACGGCAGCGGCGGATTGATGGCGATGGACTGCTGCGTACCTTGCGCGTGGCTTGCCGGGCTGAAGAATGCCGTGGCGGTCAGCGCGGCCGCGGCCAGGATGCGGATTATCTTGGGGGACAGCATGGATGAGAGGTTCCTGAGTAAAAAGTTACAGACAGGCCCGGGGCCGGATAAGTTCAATGCTTGCGTGCGCGGCGGCCCACATTACTGGCGCACCACCGCGGTTTCGATCTTGTTCTCGCCCAGGCGGCCGCGCGCCCGGTTCATGTCGTCCAGGCGGGCAAAGGGCCCCACCCTGACCCGGTTGATGGGCTTGCCGTTCACTTCGGCCTTTTGCACCGCCACCGGCAGGCCCAGCAGGATGATGCGGGCCTTGAGGGACTCCGCGTCGTTCTCGCCCCGGAAGGCGCCAGCCTGCAGGTAATACGTGCCGTTGGCCGCGGAGGCGGTGGCGGCCGGCTTGGGAGCCGGCGCGGGCGCAGCGGCGGGGGCGGCCTTGGAGATAGGCGTGGGCGCCTGGCTGGGGGCGGCGGACGGCGCGGCCGAAGCCGCGGCGGGCGCCTTGGACGTAGGCAGGGTGGCGATCAGCGCGCCCAGGTCGTCCAGCTTGGCGGGGGTGTCATCGCCCTTGGAGGCGGCGGGTCCGCTGGCCTGGCCCGTGCCGGCCCCAGGCAGCGGCGCGGGCGCCGTGGCGGTCGGGCCGGTGGAAGGGGTGCCGGCGCCGCCGTCGCGGCCGTACAGGCCGGCGTTGGGGTCCGGCGCCTGGCGCGGGTCCGGCAGCTTGCCGTTGTCGCCCTGGCGGCTGGCCCGGTCGACGAAGGGCACTGGCGCCTTGGTGACGTAGAAGGCGACGACGGCGGCCACGATCAGGCCGATGAGCAAGCCGGCCAGCGCGCCGTACAGGGTGCTGCCGCTTTCGCCGGAGGAACGGCGGGTGGTTTTGCGCTTGGTTGCCATGAACCGATGTTACATCCGCTCGGGCGCCGATACGCCCATCAGCTCCAGCCCGTTGGCCAGCACCTGGCGCGTGGTCGAGGCTAGGCGCAGGCGGGCCAGCTTCAGGGCCGTGTCGTCGACCAGCACGCGCTCGGCGTTGTACCAGGTGTGGAAATCCGAGGCGCAGTCGCGCAGCCAGAAGGCGATGTGGTGCGGCGACAGTTCCTGCGCCGCCAGCGCCACCACGTTGGGGAATTCGGCCAGGCGCTGCATCAGCGCGAATTCGGTCGGCGCGGTCAGCAGCGCCGCGTCGGCCTGGGCCACGTCGGCGGCCGGCATGGCGGCGTTGTTGATGACCGAGCAGATGCGGGCGTGCGCGTACTGGATGTAATAAACGGGGTTCTCGTCGCTCTTGGACAGTGCCAGGTCCACGTCGAACACGAATTCCGTGTCGGCGCGGCGCTGGATCAGGAAGTAGCGCACCGCGTCGCGGCCCACCCAGTCGATCAGGTCGCGCATGGTCACGTAGCTGCCGGCGCGCTTGGAGATCTTGACCTCTTCGCCGCCGCGCATGACCTTGACCATCTTGTGCAGCACGTAGGCCGGGTACTCCTTGGGAATGCCCTCTTCCAGCGCCTGCAGGCCGGCGCGCACGCGCGCCACGGTGCCGTGGTGGTCGCTGCCCTGGATGTTTACGGCGCGATGGAAGCCCCGCTCCCATTTGGCCTTGTGGTAGGCCACGTCCGGCACGAAATAGGTGTAGCCGCCTTCGCTTTTGCGCATGACGCGGTCTTTGTCGTCACCCGTGCCCAGTTCGGTGGTGCGCAGCCAAAGTGCGCCGCCTTCCTCGTAGGTGTGGCCGCCGGCGATCAGCGCCTTGACGGTCGCTTCGACGCGGCCGGAGGTGTAGAGCGAGCTTTCCAGGTAGTAATTGTCGAATGCCAGGCCGAAGGCCTGCAGGTCCAGGTCCTGTTCGCGGCGCAGATAGGCCACGGCGAAGACGCGGATGTCGTCCAGGTTGTCGACGTTGCCCGTGGCGGTGACGTCCACGCCATCGGAGTGGACGGTCGCGCCGGCCTGGAAGTCGCGCGCGATGTCGGCGATGTAGTCGCCCTTGTAGCCGTCGGCGGGCCACTCGGGGGAATCGGTCGTCAGGCCGCGGGCGCGGGCCTGCACGCTGATGGCCAGGTTCTGGATCTGGTTGCCGGCGTCGTTGTAATAGAACTCGCGGGTGACGTCCCAGCCGATGGCGTCATACAGGCGGCAGATGGCGTCGCCCAGCGCGGCCTGGCGGGCATGGCCCACGTGCAGCGGGCCGGTGGGGTTGGCCGACACGAATTCGACCAGGATCTTCTCGCCGTTGCGCGGCGCGCGGCCGAAGGCGGCGCCCTGCTCGGCCACGGCGGCGATGACGGCCTGGCGTGCGGCGGCGGTGATGCGCAGGTTGATGAAGCCGGGGCCGGCGATTTCAGCGGACTCGATCAGGCTGGCGGCGCCGGGTTGCGCCATCAGGGCGTCGACGATGGCCTGGGCCAGTTCGCGCGGGTTGCGGCGGGCCGGCTTGGCCAGCTGCATGGCCACGTTGGTGGCGACGTCGCCGTGGGCGGCGACCTTGGGGCGCTCCAGCAGCACATTTGCCACGGCGTCGGGCAGGCTTTGCGCGACGGCGGCCTGGATCAGGGAGATAAGCTGTTTTTGTTGCTCGAGGAGCATGGGCGTCTGGAGAAGTTCTGAGTTAGTGACGGACGCGCCCGCACAGGCCGGACCTGTCGGGCGGAGCGGACAGGGGCGGCGTAGCCGGGCGGACCGCGCGCGCCGGATTCATGGCCGCGTCAGGTCCCGCTGTCACGGGAATCTCCTGAATCATAGCTTGATTTGGCCATCGGACCGGCCTGCGCCAGGGGCGCGGACGCGGCGGCGGCAGGTCCGGGGGGACGGATGGGGCCGGTCCATCGGGCCTGCTGCCCCGGGCCAGTTGGCAGCCCCCTGGTGTTGCGGTAGTGTATGTAAGTAATCAATGTGGGAGACTGGAATATGCTGATCACCTTTCATTCCAAGGTCGTGGCCGAGGTTCTGATGCTGACCGACCATGCCGGCGCGCTGCTGCTGGCGGCCGGCAAGTCCTTCAAGGACAAGATCCCGGAGCGCGGCGTTTTCACCGTCGAGCAGCTGGGGCCGGCCATCAGCGGCATCGAGCGCGCGATCGACGAATACCAGAGCGCCCATGACGGCTCCGAGGAAGAAGACGAGGACAAGGCCCCGGCCTCGCCCATGGCCCGCATGGTGGGCCTGAAGGAACGCGCCTTTCCCCTGCTGGACATGATGCGCCAGTCCTTGGCGGCAAACGCCGAAGTCACCTGGGAGGTGTCGCGCGGCTGGTAAGCCGGCGAGCCCAATGTCGCCGGGCGGACAATCTGCCCGGCGTTTTTTGCCTACCCTACTCGCCTGACGCCACCCCAAGGAACCCTGACATGCGCAGCGACATCACCATCGTTTTCGACTCCCGCCGTTCGCTTGACCTCTCGGCCAGCGTCGAGCCCTCGCCGCAGCGCCAGAGCGATGCGCGCGACTGGTTCGACAGCGCCTGGGAAACGCTGGGTTGCGAACCGCTGCGTCCCAGCGGCAAGGTCCTGCTGCTGGACAAGGTGCTGGGCGTGGCCGACGCGCTGGGCTACGACACCCTGTCCACCGACGAAAAAGAGGCTCGCGAGTTCGCGGAGCACCTGGCGCTGGCGCTGGAACGCCCGCGCATCACGGTGGATTTGCCGGGGCTGACGGTAGGTTACTGAGCGACCCGGCCTCATCTCCAAGCAAAACTGCCCCCGTAGGGGCAGTTTTCATTTGAGCCGGTCCCGCAGGCGGGACTAGCGGATGCCAGCCCGCATGAAAGATTGCACGAACTGCCGTTGGAACAGCAGGAAGGCGATCAGGAGCGGCGCCGCCGACATCAGCGTTGCGGCCGTGATGACCGACCAGTCGATGCCCTGGTCGGTGGACGAGAACACCTGCAGACCCACCGTTAGCGGCCGCGATTCGACCGAGTTGGTGATGATCAGCGGCCACAGGAAGTTGTTCCAGTGGTGGCTGACCGATACCAGCCCGTAGGCCACGTAGATCGGCTTGGCCAGCGGCACATAAACCTTCCAAAGCACCTGAAGCGCGTTGGCGCCTTCCATGCGCGCGGCTTCTTCCAGTTCCCGAGGCACCGTCTTGAAGGTCTGGCGCAGCAGGAAGATGCCGAAGGCGGATGCAAAGTAAGGCAGGCCGATGGCGAACACCGTGTCGCGGATGCCCAGCTGGCTCATGGAGCGGTAGTTTTCCACCAGCAGCACGTCCGGCATGATCATCAGCTGCAGCAGCACCAGCATGAAGACGAAATCACGGCCGCGGAACTCGAAGCGCGCGAAGGCGTAGCCGGCCAGCGTCGACAGCACCAGTTGCGCCGCCAGCACCATGGTGACCAGCAGGAAGGTGTTGAGGAAGTAACGCGGGAACGGCGCCGCGTGCCAGGCGCGCACGAAGTTGTCCAGTGTCAGCGGGGCGAACAGGTCGAAGCGGGTTGCGTAGGCGGGCGGATGGAACGCCGCCCACATGGCATAGGCCAGGGGCAGGATCCACAGCAGGCCGAGCGCCCAGGCGCCCAGGGTATCGAGCTTGTCTTTCATTGATAGTGCGTCCTGCGGTCCAGCCAGCGGAACTTGACCAGCGCAGTCAGCGCCAGCACCACCAGCAACACGACGGTCAGCGTGGCGGCGTAAGCCGTGTCCCAGAAACTGAAACCCACCTGGTAGATGTAGTACAGCAGCAGCGTGCTGGCGTTATCCGGTCCACCGCGCGTCATGACCACCACGTGGTCCACCAGCCGGAACGCGTTGATCAGGGCATTGATCAGCACGAAGAGGGTGGTGGGCATCAGCAGCGGCCACAGGATGCGGCGGAAGTACTGCCAGCGCGACGCGCCTTCCAGCATCGCGGCCTCGCGCAGCGACGGCGATACTGTCTGCAGGGCGGCCAGGTAGAAGATCATGAAGAAGCCGGACTCCTTCCAGACCGTCACCAGCATCAGCGCGGGCAGCGCGGTCTCGCGGTTGCCCAGCCAGTTGGGGCCTGGCGAGCCGAACAGCTGCATCACCTGGGCGATCAGCCCGTACTGCGGCGTGTAGAAGAACAGCCAGATGTTGGCCACCGCGACCATGGGCAGCACCGTGGGCGTGAAGTAGGCCATGCGCAGGAAACCGCGACCGCTCAGGTTGCGGTTGACCCATAGCGCCATGATCAGCGCGATGCCGATGGACGTGGGGATGGTGCCCAGCGCGAACCACAGGTTGTTCCACAGCGACTGCCAGAACACCGGGTCGTCGAGCATGACGGCGTAATTGTCCAGCCCCACGAAGCGCGCGGGGCGCGCGCCCTTGGGGGTGGAGAAAAAGCTGTGCCATAGCGTCGCCACCGCCGGGTAGTGCATGAAGGCGGCGAGCAGCACGATGGCTGGCAGCAACAGCAGCCAGCCATAAAGCGCGTTTAAAGAGCGGCTCATCGTGCTTGTCGGCTTTACTTGTAGGGACGCAGTATGCGGTCGGCCTCGCGTTGCGCGTCGGTCAGGGCCTGTTGCGGCGTCTTGGAACCGGTCAGGGCCGCCTGCAGGGCGTCGTTCAGGGTCTTGGTGACGCGCTGGTTTTCATGCGTGGAGAACTCCGCCACGCTGACTTCCAGCTGGTCGCGCGCGACCGCGGCGGCCGGCACTTCCTGCGCGTACTTCTTCATCTTTTCGGTCTGCCAGGCGGCCGGGGTTACGGCCACGTAGCCCGTGGCGATGCTCCAGTCGGCGGCGCGCTCGGGCGTGGTGACCCATTGCGCGAACTTCAGCGCGGCCTGCTGCTGCGCCGGCGTGCCGCTCTTGAAGATATAGAAGTTGCCGCCGCCGGTCGGGCTGCCGCCGCGCTTTTGCTGCGGCATCATGGCCACGCCGAACGGGAAGTCCGCGTTCTTGCGGATGTTGGTCAGGTTGCCTGTCGTGGTCCAGACCATGGCGGCCTTCTTTTCCAGGAAGTCCTTGGGCGTGGTGCCCCAGTCGATGGTGCCGGTCGGCATGATCTTGTGCTTGGCCGAGAGGTCGCGCCAGAACTGCGCGGCTTCCACCACCGCGGGCTTGTCCAGGTAGACCTCGTTGCCGGCCTCGTTCATCAGGATCGCGCCGTTGGGCGTGGTCAGCGCCTGGAACAGCCAGTAGGCGAAGGCGCCGCCCGAGGGGATCTCGATGCCCCACTGCGTGGTATTGCCGGAGGCGTCCTGCTTGGTCAGCTTCTTGCCGTATTCGACCAGTTCGGCCCAGGTCGCCGGCGCGCGCTCGGGATCCAGCCCCGCGGCCTTGAACAGGTCCTTGTTGTAGTACATGACGATGGTCGAACGCTGGAACGGCACGCCCCAGGTATGGCCGCCGGTGCGGCTGTTCTGCATGAAGGCGTCATAGAAGCCGCCTAGCCACTTCTTGTCGGCGTCGCTCTTGGCCAGGCTGTCGATCGGGACGATGGCGTCCTCGTCGATCAGCGTGAACATGTCGGTGGACAGCAGCACCGCCAGCTGCGGCGGCGTGCCGCCCTTGAGCGCGGTCAGCGCCTTGGCGATGGAGTCCTGGTAGGAGCCGGCGTAGATCGGCTTGATCTTGATGTCGGGATTCTCCTTCTGGAAATCCGCCACCATGTCGTCGACGATCTTGGTGATCGGGCCGCCGACCGCGACGGGGTAATAGAACTCCACCTCGACGGGCTTGTTCTGCGCCTGCGCAGGCAGCGACAGGCAGGCGGCGGCCAGGCTGGCGGCCAGGGTTTTCAGTACGATGCGACGCATGTTGGTTTCCTTTCCTGTGTACGGGCCCTAGCGGCCAGCGGAGTTGATGACCGCCGAATCGGCGGCAAAGAAGTGCTGCTGGCCGTCCTGCCAGGACAGGCCCAGTGTTTCGCCCGTGCCGGCGCGCAAGTGACCGCCCACGCGCACGGCCACGCCGCTGGTGTCGCCCACGCGGCAGACCACGATGGAGTCCGCGCCGAAGTACTCCACGCTTTCCACGGTGGCGGGAACGCCGTTGGCGTCGATGCGGATGTGTTCGGGACGCACGCCCAGCTTCACGGCGCCCGCGGGGGCGCCGGCGATGGCGCGGCCCTGCGTGCCGGCGATGATGGTGGCGCCCTGCGCGGAGCTCAGGCCGATCAGGTTCATGGGCGGCGTGCCGATGAAGCGCGCGGCGAATTCGGTGGCGGGCCGCGCATACAGGCCGTCGGGCGTGTCGTGCTGTTCAATCTTGCCGCCGCGCAGCAGCACTACCTGATCGGCCATGCTCATGGCTTCGGTCTGGTCGTGCGTCACGTAGACCATGGTGATGCCCAGGTCTTGCTGCAAGGCGCGGATCTCGCGGCGCATTTCATGGCGCAGCTGCGCGTCCAGGTTGGACAGCGGTTCGTCCATCAGGCACACCGGCGCTTCGGAGATCACGGCGCGGCCCAGCGCCACGCGCTGCTGCTGGCCGCCCGACAATTGCGAGGGCTTGCGGTCCAGCAGATGGTTCAGGCCCAAGAGGCCAGCCACGCGTTGCAGGCGGCGGTCGTAGTCGCGCGCGGGCTCCTTGCGCACCTTGAGACCGAACAGGATGTTCTCGCGCACCGACAGGTGCGGAAACAGGGCGTACGACTGGAACACCATCGAGATGCGGCGCTTGGCAGGCGGCAGCTGGGTGACGTCGCGGTCGCCGATGTGGATGGTGCCAGAGGTCGGCGTGTCCAGCCCGGCAATCATGCGCAAGGTGGTGGATTTGCCGCAGCCGGACGGGCCAAGCAGGACCGTGAAGCTGCCGGCGGGAACCGTGAAGCTCACCCCATGGATCGCGGCGGCGTTGCCATATTGTTTGGTGAGGTTATCCAGAACGATGGATGACATGCTGTCTCGAAGATCTAATAGTTAGATCCGCATTGTTGCCTGTTATGAAAACCTTTTCATTGTGCAGCGCAAACATGACGGATGTATGGCAGGACAAACTTTCGTAGTCTAGGGCCTCAGGCAAAGGGGTACGGGCCGGGGTATTCCCCAATGACCGCGTGGTGCGTGACCAGGTTCTTGCCTTGCCACCAATGCAACTGATAACCCGGCGGTTCCATGATGTATTGCAGCGTCGGCCGCGGCCCCAGTTCCAGCGCAAGCTGATGCGCGGTGCCTGGACAGGTGGACGCGATGGTGCCGCCGAAGCGCTGGAAGATCGTGCGGTGCAGGTGGCCGCAAAGCACGCGCTCCACGTTGGGAAAGCGCGCCACGATGCGTTCGAGCTCGGGCGCGCCAGCCAGCAGGCCAATGGCGTCCATATGTTCGATGCCCGTCAGGAAAGGCGGATGGTGCATCAGAACCAACGTGGGCCGCTCGGGCTGTTCGGCCAGGCGCGCGGCCAGCCAGTCCAGGCGGTCCTGGCAGAGTTCGCCATGGCTCTTCATGGGCACCACCGTGTCCAGCGCCAGCATGCGCAACGGATAGGTCTCGATGGTGTATTGGATGAACGGGCTTTCGCCTTGCAGATAGCCGTGGTCGGGGAAGGCCGCGCGCAGCTGGGCGCGGTCGTCGTGGTTGCCGGGCAGCAGGAAATACGGAATCTCCAGCGCCTGCAAGTGGTCGCGCAGAACTTGGTATTCGTGCGGGCGGCCCAGGTCAGTCAGATCGCCCGTGATAAGGACGCAGTCGGGGCGCGGGGTCAGGGCATTGAGCGCGCGCACCGCGGGCGCCAGGAACGCCGCCGGATCGATGATGCCGTAGGCCTTGTCGCCCGGGGTGCGCATGTGCAGGTCGGTGATTTGTGCGATGAGCATGACGCATGTACCGAAGAATAGTGTTGTAGGAAAAGACCTCAGCGGCGCACCGGCGCGGCGGTGCCGCCTACGACGATGCAGTGCGGCAGGCGGTCCGAATGCGGCGGTTGGCCCTGGATCTGCGCCAGCAGGTTCGAGCAGGCCGTCTCGCCAATGCCGTCGCTGGGCTGGGCTACGGTGGTCAGGGGCGGCGTCAGCAAGGCGCCAAAGCGCATGCCGTCGAAGCCGCACACCGAGATATCGGCGGGCACGGACAGCCCCAGGCCCACCAGGTCCGCGATGACGGCCGTGGCCAGCAGGTCGTTGGAACAGAACAAGGCGGTGGGCGCCTGCTTGCCGCGCAGCGCAGCCTTCAGGGCATCCAGGTCGCTGCCCGTGTGCGAACTCATGGAGATGTGCTGGATGTCGTCCAGGCCCAGGCGCTTGGCGCAGGCGCGCGCGCCCGTCAGCCGGCGGCGGGCGCGGTCCGATGCAGTCAGCGGGCCCGTGACCAGCGCGATGCGGCGATGGCCCAGCGCGGCCAGGTGGGCCACCATGTCGCTGGCGGCGGCGCGATTGTCGACCGACGCGAAGGGATGGGCACCGGACTCGTTGTAGACCAGCACGTAGGGTATGCCGGCATGGTCCAGGTCATCCAGCGTGGCGCTTTTGGCGGCGTCGGCGACCGTCAGGATCAGGCCGTCGACCTGATGGTCCATCAGGCCCTGGACCGCGGCGGATTCCACCGCAGGATCGTAGCCTGTGGCGGTCAGCATGACGCTGTAGCCCGATTCCCGCGCGCGCCGTTCCGCGCCTTCGAAGCACTCGGCGAACACGGGATTGGACAGCGTGGGCAGTATCAGGCCGATGGTGCGCGTGCTGCCTGAACGCAGGCTGCGGCCCACGCGATTGGGCCGGAAGCCCGCGCGCTTGGCGACGTTGCGGATATGTGCGAGCGTGTCGGGATGAACGATCTCGGGCTGGTTGAACGCGCGCGAAACCGTTGCCGGGGAGACCCCGGCCTTGCGGGCCACTTCAATGATGGAAAAGCGGGGCGACGAGCGCGAGGCCATGGCGGGAGTGCTGCCGAGATTCGTGAAAACGATTTCATATTACTCGACAAATATGACCTTTGTATTGCACGGGTTTGCGCTATGCTGATGCCGACGCAACAATAAATTGCCATGGCGCGGCATGCGATTTCCCCGGGAAAAAGCGGCTTTTTCGGTGTTTATCCCAATTGACGCAGCGCGCACAATGGCTGGAGTCGGTCCATCCGAACTGCGCGGCAATATGCCGCGCATAAAGGCGGATCCTCGGTCAAAGGGGACCGGGTGCGTATTTAGCTGCCGTGCGACACGCGCGGTACCGGTAAAGAGGAAAGGACCATGTCTACTGCCTTGAACAGACTTGGCGCGCTGGAAGCCGCGCGCAAGCTGCAACGGCGCGAATTGACCGCAGAGCAATTGGTGCGCGCATGCTTTGCGCGCATCGAGCAACGCGAAAGCACCATCCACGCCTGGACCGCGCTGCAAAAGCAGGCCGCGCTGGATCGCGCGCAGGAATTGGACCGCGGCGCGCTGCGCGGGGTGCTGCATGGCCTGCCCATGGGCGTGAAGGACCTGTTCGACACTGTCGACCTGCCCACGCGCTATGGCTCGCCCATCTATGAACGCCACCATCCGGGCCTGGACGCGGCCTCGGTGGCGCTGTGCCGGGGCGCGGGCGCGATCGTCGTCGGCAAGACCGTGACGACTGAATTCGCCACCTATTTGGCAGGCCCCACGCGCAATCCTCGCAACGAAGCCTACTCGCCCGGCGGTTCGTCCAGCGGTTCGGCCGCGGCGGTGGCCGACGACATGGTGCCCTTCGCATTGGGTACGCAGACCGCGGCTTCCATCATCCGCCCTGCTTCCTATTGCGGCATCGTGGGCTTCAAACCCACCTTTGGCAGCATTTCCCGCGCGGGCGTCAAAAGCCTGGCGGAGTCCCTGGACACCATCGGCGGTTTCGCGCGTTCGGTGCCGGACGTGGCATTGTTTGCTTCCGTCCTGATGCGCGATCCGCGCATGCTTGATCTGGCCTATGACGGCAAGCCGCGTATCGGCATGTACCGCAGCCTGCAATGGCGGCATGCGCTGCCCGAAACCAAGGAAGCCTACGCGCAGGCCGCGGCCATCCTGTCGCGCGCCGGCGCCGTGGTCGAAGAATTGCCGCTGCCGCCCGAGCATTGCGTTCTGGTGCAGCTGCATGCGGACATCATGGCGTTTGAAGCTTCGCAGGCGCTGGCCTACGAGCGCCTGGAGCATGCGGCGCAGCTCAGTCCCAAGATCCAGGCCATCCTGGAAGCGGGCTCGCGCATCACCGCTGAAGAACACCAGAAGAACCTGATGCGCGTCGCCGAGTCGCGCGCGCGCGTGGACACGTGGTTCGACAAATACGACGTGCTGCTTGCGCCCAGCGCCAGCGGCGAGGCGCCGTTCGCGGACCTGGGCACGGGCGATCCGCAGTTCTCGCGCGCGTGGACGGTATTCGGCCATCCTTCCCTCAGCCTGCCCTTCGCCACCGGCCCGCAAGGCTTGCCCGTCGGGTTGCAGCTGGTCGGCGCGCGCTATAGCGACCACCGCACGCTGGCAATCGCCGCTTGGGTCCATCAGCGGCTCCTTGCGGCCACCGCGCCAGATATCGGCGCGGCCGACATCTGGCCACGCGGATAAGCGCGGCGCGCGTCCAAAGAAAAAGCCAGCCCGATAAGGCTGGCTTTTTTTACGCCGGATTGCGGATCACGCGGTTTCGGCGGTTTCTTGCTCGGTTGCGGTCACGGCGCCGGCATTGATGTGGCGGTTGACGGCGCTCAGCACGGCCTGGAAGGAAGCCGTCACGATGTCGCGGTCGATGCCCACGCCAAAGCCCGTGCTGGATTCGCCGACGCGCAGTTCGACATAGGACGCGGCGCGCGTGTCGGTGCCGGTGCCGATGGCGTGCTCGTGGTAGTCCATGATGCGCACGGGCACGTCCAGCGCGGCTACGAAGGCCGAGATGGCGCCGTCGCCCTTGCCCGTCACGATGCGGCGTTCGCCGTTGTATTCCAATTCAGCTTCGATGCTGAAGTGCTGGCCTTCGCCGGCCGACGGATTGCCGTCGATGCGGTGGCGCACCAGCTTCCACGGCGACTTCTGCTCGAGGTATTCGCGGTTGAAGATGGTGTGCACGTCGTCGGCCGTGACTTCGCGGCCGGTTTCGTCGGTGACGCGCTGGATGGCGCGGCTGAATTCGATCTGCAGGCGGCGCGGCAACACCAGGCCGTGTTCCTGTTCCAGCAGGTACGACACGCCGCCCTTGCCCGACTGGCTGTTCACGCGGATGACGGCGTCGTAGCTGCGGCCGAGGTCGGCCGGGTCGATCGGCAAGTAAGGCACTTCCCAGACGGCGTCGGCCTGTTGCTGGGCAAAGCCCTTCTTGATGGCATCCTGGTGCGAGCCCGAGAACGCGGTGAAGACCAGGTCGCCCGCGTACGGGTGGCGCGGGTGAACGGGCAACTGGTTGCAGTACTCGGCGCAGCGGCGCACTTCGTCGATGTCCGAGAAGTCCAGGCCCGGATGCACGCCCTGCGTGTAGAGGTTCAAGGCCAGGGTGACGAGGTCGACGTTGCCGGTGCGCTCGCCGCTGCCGAAGAGGCAGCCTTCGATGCGGTCGGCGCCGGCCATCACGGCGAATTCGGCGGCGGCCACGGCGGTGCCGCGGTCATTGTGCGGGTGCACGCTGAGCACGATGCTGTCGCGGCGCGCCAGGTTCTTGTGCATCCATTCGATCTGGTCGGCGTACAGATTGGGGCTGGTGGCCTCGATGGTGGCGGGCAGGTTCAGCACCATCTTGCACTCGGGCGTGGGCTGCCATACGTCGGCCACGGCGTTGGAGACTTCCAGCGCGAACTCGGGTTCGGTGGTGCTGAAGACTTCGGGCGAGTACTGGTAGCGCCATTGCGTTTCCGGGTGCTGCGCCATGTACTGCTTCACCAGGCGCGTGCCGGTGGTGGCAATGTTCTTGATTTCGTCCTTGCTCATGTTGAACACGACCTTGCGGAACGCCGGGGCGCAGGCGTTGTACAGGTGGACGATGGCTTGCTTGGCGCCGGCGGCGGATTCCACCGTGCGGCTGATCAGGTCTTCGCGCGACTGGGTCAGCACGATGATGGTGACGTCGTCAGGAATGCGCTTTTCGTCGATGAGCTTGCGCACGAAATCGAAGTCGGTCTGCGAAGCGGACGGGAAGCCCACTTCGATTTCCTTGAAGCCGATCTTCACCAGCTGTTCGAAGAAGCGGAGCTTGCGCTCGACGCTCATCGGCTCGATCAGGGCCTGGTTGCCGTCACGCAGGTCCGTGCTCATCCAGATCGGCGCCTTGGTGATGCGGCGGCTGGGCCAGGTGCGTTCGGAAAAGTCGCGGGTAAAGGGCGCGAAGGGGACGTATTTGGTGGCGGGGTTGGCAAGCATCATTACTACACCTCGATCGGTTTCTTTTGAATCCCGGGAATGCTTCCCTAGGCGGCTGCGCGACCGGATTGCGGTCTTGCGCCAGGATTTGCCGTGATTGACCGGCAGGATTCAGAGATAAAAGGGGGAAATCGCGTGTGGCAAGCGTGGTTGCCGAGCTACCACGGGGACACTAGGCCCGGCAACCGATCGGTAGGTATAGCGATAGCGCGTAGGAGGAGAAACGAGCGCGCAGGCCGGCAACCGGAGCGTCGTAGCGTCCGGTGGCAATCGCGAAGGGGGTGCGGTGAGCGGCCATAGGTTGCTAGTCAAACACATTTTTGCCGAATGCGCAACTGAACACTCTTTTGTGTTGGGGCGAAATATATGCCGGTGGCAACGCATTTTGCTGAAGAATATTCGGCAAAACGAGGTTGGACGGGGGGCGGGAGGCACGCTATGGGGTTGCCAGGCCAGGCGTACGGCTGAAGCAAAAAAACAGGCCGCCTGTCGGCGGCCTGCTATGGCAATGGAGAAAGGACGGACGGGCTTACCGGGCCGGGCCGATGCGCGGTTCCACGTAGCGTTCGCTGCGTGCTTCGCGGCGGACCTCGTCGCGCGGATCGCGCGGCTGGCGGTCGGACGGCTCCAGGATGCGGGCCTGTTCCGCGACCATGGCGATCTTGCCGGCGCGGTTGTGGCGGATTTCAGACAGGGAGCGGCGCAGATCGCCCACCGTGAAGGGCTCCTGGCGATCGCCCCAGGTCCAGCGCAGCACGCCCAGCGTTTCTTCGGTCAGGTTGGGCGCCAGGTCGGCCAGCACGCTGGTTTCGACCGGGGTGGCGCTGCCGGAAGCCAGGCTGGCGGACAGCCAGGCGCGCAGCGTGAAGAACACGATCAGGGTCCAGATGCCGGCCACCACCCACCAGATGTAGGGGTTGACCTTCTGCACCATGTCCACGGTCGGCTGCCCCAGGGAATGCAGGAACTCGTAGTTCACGGTGCGGCCGAAATTCAGTATCCAGTTGGCGGCGAGATACCAGATGACCACAGCGACGGCGATGACGATCGCACGCATTACGAGTCGGGGAAGCGCCAGTTTGAGCAGGGTCTGGCCAATGAGGCGGCAGTCCTGGCGGACGCTTGCGGGCGAAGTCAGATTCATCATGCAAAATATTGTACCTATGACCCGTCCAATTTTAGAACTGCGACCAGGTCAGCATTTGACGCTGACGCCACAACTGCAGCAATCGATCCGATTGTTGCAGCTGTCCACGCTCGACCTCGAAGCCGAGATTTCGCAAGTGCTGGCGGAGAACCCGCTCTTGGAGCGGCAGGACGAAGCGCCGTTGGCCGAGGCGCCGGCCGAGTCCGACCGCGAGTCCTCGGTGCAGGATGACGAGCCCGCCGCCGAACGCGAATCGCCGGTGGATGAAATGCCGGGTTCGGGCGGGGTCTACCCCGACGAAGACTCCAGCCGGCCCGAGGCCGCTCGGCCGGATACGCTGCGCGAGCACCTGCTGGGCCAACTGATGTTGACGCGCGCCGCGCCGCGCGACGCCGCGCTCGCCGGTCTTCTGATCGACGAGCTGGACGAAAACGGCTACCTGGGATCACCGCTGGAGGAAATCCTGGACTGGTTGCCGCCCGAACTGGAACCGGACATCGACGAGCTGAAGGCGGCCTTGTCGCTTTTGCAGTCTTTCGATCCGCCCGGCATAGGCGCGCGCGACATGGCGGAATGCCTGCTGTTGCAGCTACGCAACCCGGATCTGGATCGACTGCCTGAAGCCGCGAATGCCGCGGTCCTGGCTTGCGCGCGCCAGATCTGCGCGCAGCACCTGGCCTTGCTGGCGACGGGCAACGCCGCGCGCCTGTGCGCGGCCGTGGGCTGCGACGAAGCCACGTTCCGCTCCGCCCATGCCCTGATCCTGCGCCTGGAGCCCCGCCCGGGGCGTGCCTGGACCGTGCCCGCGGCCGATTACGCGGTGCCGGACGTCATCGTACGCAAGACGCGCGGCGGCTGGCAGGTCACCCTCAACAGCGCCGCCGTGCCCAAGCTGCAGATCAACGGGCTGTACGCCCAGATGCTGGGCAACCAGAAGGAATCCGCGCATGCGGGCCTGCAATCGCAGCTGCAGCAGGCCCGTTGGATGATCCGCAACGTGGAACAGCGCTTCGACACCATCCTGCGGGTGGCCCAGGCCATCGTGCAGCACCAGACGGCCTTCTTCAGCCAGGGGCCGGCCGCCATGCGGCCGCTCATCCTGAAGGACATCGCCGGCGAGCTCGGTTTGCATGAATCCACCATTTCACGGGCCACAACACAGAAGTACATGCTCACTCCGTTTGGTACGCTGGAACTCAAGCGCTTCTTCGGCACGGGGGTTTCGACGGACGGCGGGGATGCCACCTCGGCCACGGCAGTGCAGACTTTCATCCGCCAGATGGTGGCCGAAGAGAACCGGGCCAAGCCTTTGTCCGACAGCCAGATCATGCAAAAGCTGGCCGATCAGGGGATAGTCATCGCCCGAAGGACGGTGGCAAAGTACCGCGAAGCGCTGCGGATAGCCCCGGCGGCGTTGCGCAAGGCGCAGGCGGCAGCCCGCTGAGCGGGGCCATGAAATGAGGGACGGGGTTATGAAAATTCGTCCCTAATTTCAAAGACTTGCGTGACACTTTGGTTGCAAATTTATTTGCACGCGGGGCTTGTCAGTAGCGGAATAATTTTCGATAATTATTCTCATGTACATTTGCGTATGTAATGCCATCACCGAACGCCAAGTCCGCGCCAGCGTGGACGCGGGCGCGACGACGCTTTCCGACCTGCAATTCGAGCTGGGCGTGGCCACGTGCTGCGGCTGCTGCGCGGCTACCGCGACCGAATACCTGCCGGGCGGACGCTGTTCCAGCGTATGCGACGTGCGTTCCATAGCCGTTCCGGTCAATCCTCCGGCCGCTATGGTCGAGTCGGGCGCGCCTGCTGCCAACAGCAGCTTTCCGATTCCCCTGGTCGCCATCGCCTGAGGACGGTCGTCTCTTTCCGGCTCGCTGCCGTCACGCAGCGGGCCGCGTTGCTTCTTTCTCGCAAAATTCCCGGATAGTCATCGCCAGTTGGCGCGCAGGTTCGCGCAGCGTATCGGCCAGGCATAACGCCAATTCGGTCGACGGCACGGACGGCAGCCCTGCGTCGATGATTCGATGGTCCGGCAAGAGGCAACGCCGCTCCAGCAGCGCCACGCCCAACCCTCCTGTCAACGCCGCTTGCAGGCCCATCAGATTCGGGCTTTCGTAGGCGATGCGCCAGTGCCGGCCCGAAGCTTCCAGGGCATGGATGGCGCGATTGCGGTAGATGCAGCCTTGCGGAAACGCGACCAGCGGCACCGGCTCGGCGGACGCGAGTTCCATTCCGGGTGCACCGATCCAATGCAAGTGTTCGGGCCAGGCGGCCAACGCGGCACCCGCGCCGGGCTCGCGTTTGAGCAGCGCCACGTCCAGGTCGCCCCGCTCCAGTGCGCGCGTGAGCGCGGAAGTCAGGTCGCAGCGGACCGATAGCCGCACGCCTGGGCGGGTCCGCGCAAATTCCGACACCAGAATGGTCAGCGCGTCAGCCGCGAAGTCGTCCGGGATGCCCAGCCGGATCACGTCCACGCGCTTGCGCCCGCTGACGGCTTCACGGACCTCGGTCGACAAGGCCAGCATCCGCCGGGCATAGCCCAGGAGACGCTCGCCGTCCTCGGTCAGCAAGACTTGGCGGCCTTCGCGGATGAAGAGCGCGCATTCCAGGGATTCCTCCAGCTTGCGGATCTGCTGGCTGACCGTGGATTGGCTGCGGTGTACGCGTTCGCCCGCCGCCGTGAAGCCGCCGGCATCCACGACGGACACGAAGCTGTGCAAAAGATCGAGGTCAGGCATCGCCGGCTCCATGCATTCATTTTTTAAATACTTTCGATCCGAATAAAGAGTTTGTCAATGGATGGGCGGCCGCGCAGAATTCGTCCATCCGCCGCCACTGCGGCTTAGCGCCACCTTCCGGACTCATCATGAAGGCCACCTCGACCCTTTCCGCCGCCGCCATTCCAGCTCAAGCCTCGCCGGGCATCAGCTGGGCGCCCATCGCAGCTTTTTGCTTTCTGTGGAGCTCGGCGTTCGCTGCGGCCAAGATCGCCGTGCGGGACTGTCCGCCGCTGACCTTGCTGACCATCCGTTTCGTGATCGCGGGAGCCTTGATGCTGGGCCTGGCGGCGGCGAGCGGCCGCTGGAAGATGCCAAGCGCGCGCGATCTGGCCGCGCTGATCCTGTTGGGGGTGCTGAACAACGCGCTGTACCTCGGCCTGAGCTGGTCGGGCATGACGACGGTGTCGTCGGCGTTTACCGCGGTGCTGATCAGCACCAACCCGCTGCTCATCGGCGTGCTGGCCGGCCCGGTGCTGGGCGAACGGCTGGGATGGCGCAAACTGCTGGGCCTGTGCCTGGGATTGGCGGGCGTGGCCCTGGTGCTGCGTTCACGCTTGTCGGGCATGCAGGAGGACCTGCATGGCACGCTGTTGGTGACGGGCGGCCTGGTGGCGCTGGTGGCCGGCACGCTGCTCTACAAGCGTTTGAAGCCGTCCTCCGGCCTGTGGACGTCCACGGGCATACAGTCCCTGGCCGGCGCCGTAGCCTTGCTGCCCTTCGCGTTGATGCACGAGAACATCGGCGATGCGCGCATGACGGCCAGCCTGTTCTGGAGCATGGCCTACATGATTGTCGCGGTGTCGATGGGCGGCTACTACCTGTGGTTCATGATTCTCGGCCGCGCCAGCGCTACTGCGGCAAGCGCGCTGCACTTCCTGATGCCGCCGCTGGGCCTGCTGTTCGGGTGGCTGGTGCTGGGCGAGCACGTATCGTGGCTGGATCTGCTGGGCATCGTCCCGATCGCGTTGGGCATCTGGCTGGCCACGCGGCGCGCCGAGTAACGCGCCGCCCCAGCCGGGGTTGCCGATCCGCAACGAAATGCCGCCGGCCACGAGCCGGCGCGTTTCACGCGGTCGAGGGACGCATCGTTGCCAGCGATCGCGTGGATCGCGCGGCGGATTCGGCGGCATCGCGCGCCGTCAGGCCGCATCGTTGCTGATGCCGGCATGCAAGGCATCACGCACGCATACTCATTCTCATTGGCGTGTCGCTTTCTTGTAGCGCTCCTAAAGCGGTTTACCAAATGCAGCGCAAGGCTAGGCGCGGCCCCGCGCCAGGTGGTAGTCTGCCGGGGTTGCGTACGCGCGGCATCGTGCGCTCCTTTGTCGCGATGCATCTGCGTCGCGCCTGACTGCAAGGAGTCCATCATGAAAGGCGACAAAACCGTCATCCAGTTTCTGAACAAGCAACTGACCAACGAACTGACGGCCATCAACCAATATTTCCTGCATGCCCGCATGCTGAACCATTGGGGCTTCGACAAGCTGGGCAAGCACGAGTACGAAGAGTCCATCGGCGAAATGAAGCATGCGGATCGCCTGATCGCGCGCATCTTCATGCTGGACGGCCTGCCCAACCTGCAGGACCTGCATAAGCTGCTGATCGGCGAAGACGTGCCGGAATTGCTGGCCTGTGACCTGAAGCTGGAGCAAGGCGCGCAGGCGACCGTGAAGGAAGCGATCGCGCATTGCGAATCGGTGCGCGACTATGTCTCGCGCGATCTGTTCCAGGACATCCTGGACGACACCGAAGAGCACATCGACTACCTGGAAACGCAGATCGACCTGATCGACAAGGTCGGCATCCAGAATTATCTGCAAAGCCAGATGTCCGTGCCGGAGTAATGTTCCGGTCATAAAAATGGCGCCCTGCGGGGCGCCATTTTTTTGTCGGTGTCATGCGGCGCATGCCGCGCGCCGATATTTCAGTTCGGGCGAGCCGGGCACTCGGCCATGGTGCCCCAGGCGCGGTTGGGTCCGCAGTACTTGTTGCGCGCGGCCCAAGAACACGAGGGGCGTTCGAAGAAGCCTTGCGTGGCGCAATGCGCGAGTTCGCGCTTGAGCGCGTCCTGCCAGCCCAGGGCGCCGGGCGCCTGCGCGGTGTTCGGGGGCGGCGGGGGCGCCTGCACCATCTGCGGAGTGCCGTAGCCGCCTGCCTGGACCTGGCCGCCGTTGATGGCGGTGGACGTGCCGGGAGCCTGCAGATCCAGGGTGCTGACGTCCGAAGTGCCCGAAGGCAGCGGCACTTGCGAAGCTGCCGCGATTTCGCGGGCCTGGTCCGGGCTGATGCGTTCGCGCGAGATCTTCACCGCAGGGTCGCTGACGCTGTCGAACAGCGAAACGGTGTTGACCTGCCATTCGCGGTCGGCGGGCTTGTCGGGCACGCCCAAGGTACCGTCGATGCGCGGCTGCGGAGGCTGGGCCACGTAAGGACGGCCGTTGGCATCCAGTACGGGCTGCTGGGATGCCGCGGCATCCTGGCCAGGAGCGGGCGCGGCCACCGGCGCATGCGCCACCAGCCAATCACCCAGTTGAATACCGCCCCAGGCCGACGCGCCAAGCGCGATCAGGAGCGTTGCGAATAAGAAACGCCAAGACATTGCTACCCTCATCTGCCGTGCGGAACCCGAACGGGTCTACGCTTTGTCTCCGAAAACCTTGCCGCCGTGCTCGCGCATGGCATGGAATTTCACATCGGGATACAGTTCCTCGGCCACGCGCAATTGCGCGGGAGAACCGATCAAAAACGCCGCCGCATCCACAACATCATAGGCGATATGGGCGGCATTGGCATCCATGAACTTGCGCAGCGCCTTGGGGTTTTCAGACGTAATCCAACGTGCCATTGTGTAGCGGGAAGGCAGCATCCGCGCGTCCACGCCGTACTCGGTCTTCAGGCGATGGGCGACCACTTCGAACTGCAGTTGTCCGACCGCGCCCAGCAGCAGCGAGCCGCCGGCAGCCTCGGGACGGAACACCTGGATGGCCCCTTCCTCGCCCAATTGGGTGAGACCGGTGCGCAACTGCTTGGTGCGCAGCGGATCCTTCACTTCCACGGCCTGGAACAGCTCGGGGGCGAAGAACGGCAGCCCGGTGAACTGCAGCGTCTCTCCTTCGGTCAGCACGTCGCCCAACTGCAGCACGCCGTGGTTGGGAATGCCGATCACGTCGCCGGCATAGGCCTCGTCCAGCAGCTCGCGGCGCTGCGACAGGAAGGACACCACGTTGTTGGGGCGCATTTCCTTGTTGGTGCGCGCGACCTTCAGGCGCATGCCGCGTTCGAAGCGGCCGGAGCTTACGCGCACGAACGCGACGCGGTCGCGGTGGGCCGGATCCATGTTGGCCTGCACCTTGAACACCACGCCGGTGAACTTGGGCTCCACGGGCTGCACCAGGCGCTGCATGGACTCGCGCGGGCCCGGGGGAGGCGCCTGTTCGACCAGCGCGTCCAGCACTTCCTGCACGCCGAAGTTGTTGATGGCGGAGCCGAAGAACACAGGCGTCTGCTTGCCGGCCAGGAATTGTTCGCGGTCGAAGGCGGGCGCGGCTTCGTTGATGAGTTCGATCTCGCCGCTGGCCTGCTCGAACGCCGAGCCAAAGCGCCGGGCGATTTCGGGATTGCTCAGGCCTTCGATGAAGTCGTCCTTGTCCGATCGGCGTTCCTGGCCGGGGCGGAACACGCGCATGCGGTCCTGGCGGATGTCGAATACGCCGCCGAAGGCCTTGCCCATGCCGACCGGCCAGGAGAACGGCACCGCGTCCATGCCCAGGTGGCCTTCGATTTCGGACAGCAGTTCCAAAGGTTCGCGCACTTCGCGGTCCATCTTGTTGATGAACGTAATGATGGGCGTGTTGCGCGCGCGGCAGACCTGCAAGAGGCGGATGGTTTGCGGCTCCACGCCGTTGGCGGCGTCGATCACCATGAGTGCGGCGTCCACGGCCGTCAGCACCCGGTACGTGTCTTCGGAGAAGTCCGCGTGGCCCGGGGTGTCGAGCAGGTTGATGACGCAATCGCGGTATTCCATCTGCATCACCGAGGACGCCACGGAAATGCCGCGCTGCTTCTCGATTTCCATCCAGTCGGACGATGCATGGCGCGAAGCCTTGCGCGCCTTGACGCTGCCGGCGATCTGGATCGCGCCTGCGAACAGCAACAGCTTTTCGGTCAGTGTCGTCTTGCCCGCGTCGGGGTGGGAAATGATGGCGAACGTACGGCGCCGCGCTACTTCGTGAGGGATGTTCATGATCGGAAGGATTTTACTTGGCGCCGCTTTTGGGCCCGGCGCGGTCCGGTATCGGGCATGAAAAACGCGCGGGGCATGCGCCGTCGCCAGCGCATGCCCCGCGCATGGGGTTCAGGAATGGCGGCGGAACGAAGCCAGGAACACGCCGGCCAGGATGAAGAGCGAACCGAAGGTCCGGTTCATCCAGCGGATATGCTTGGCGCTGCGCAGCAGGCGCAGCACGCGCGCGGCCAGCAGCGTGTACACGCCCATGGCCACCAGGTCGGTGAACGCCAGCGTGGCGGCGATCGCCGCATACTGCTGCGTCAGCGGCAGCGCGGTATCCACGAACTGCGGCACCACGGCCAGCAGGAACACCGTGCCCTTGGGGTTCATGGTGTTGATCAGGAAGCCGCGCAGCACCAGTTCCCGGATCGTGGCGCGCTTGGGATCGCCGGAATCCACCGTGACGGGCGCCGCATCCGTGCGGATCTGGCGCACGCCCAGGTAGATCAGGTAGGCCACGCCCAGATACTTGACCACGTTGAAGGCCACCTCGGAGGTGGCCAGCACCGCGCCCAGCCCCACGGCCACCACCACGAACTGGAACAGGATGCCCATGATCAGGCCTGCCGTGTTCCAGTAGCCGCGCGCAAAGCCGTACTTCAGGCCGGAGGACATCGCCGAGATCGCGCCCGCGCCAGGCGAGAACGAAATGGCCCAGGAGGCCAGGAAGAACGTCAACCAGGTAGATAAGGGCATGGCGCGGGTCCGTGGGTAGCGGTTGCGGTGATATTACTTGCTCAGCAACGCGGCGCGCGGCGCGCCCGAGGGGCGTCCGGAACCGCCATTGCCTGCCGGGCGGCCGGAGCCCTCCGGACGGCGATGGTTCTGCTGCGGACGGCCTTCGTTGCGGCCGGCGTGGGCCGGACGGTCGGCGGGCTTGCCGTCGCGCGGGCCATGGCTGGCGCGGCCTTCGCCGCCGGCACGGGCCGGCGCGGGGGCGCGGTTGCCGGTCGCGGCGCGGGGCTGGCCCTGGCCTTGTCCCTGGCGCGAACGGCCGCCATTGCCATTGCCATTGCCATTGCCATTGCCGCTGCGGCCGCCATTACGGCCGCCGCCGCCGCGCGGGCTGCGGTTGTCTTCGTCGCGCTCCTGGCGGTCGTAGGCCGCCGCGGTCGTGGCCGGCGGCGTCCAGCCTTCCACGGGCTTGCGCTCGATGGTCTTCTTGATCAGGCGCTCGATGTCCTTCAACAGCTTGATTTCGCTGTTGTCGACCAGCGAGACCGCGGCGCCGGTGGCGCCGGCGCGGCCGGTACGGCCGATGCGGTGCACGTAGTCTTCAGGCACATTGGGCAGTTCGAAGTTCACCACCTGGGGCAGTTGGTCGATGTCCAGGCCGCGGGCGGCGATGTCGGTCGCCACCAGCACCGTCACGGTGCTGTCCTTGAAGCCGGCCAGCGCGCGGGTGCGGGCCGACTGGCTCTTGTTGCCGTGGATGGCGGCGGCGGTCAGGCCGTCCTTGACCAGCTTTTCGGCCAGGCGGTTGGCGCCGTGCTTGGTGCGGGTGAACACCAGCACCTGGTGCCAGCCGCTTTCGCGGATGATGTGGCTGATGAGGTCGCGCTTGTGGTGCTGTTCCACCATGTGCACCGTCTGGGTGACCAGTTCGGTGGCGGTGTTGCGCGGGGTGACCGAGACTTCGCCCGGGTTGTTCAGCACGCCGCGCGCCAGGGTGCGGATCTCGTCGGAGAAGGTGGCCGAGAACAGCAGGTTCTGGCGCTGCTTGGGCAGCAGCGCCAGGACCTTGCGGATATCGCGGATGAAGCCCATGTCCAGCATGCGGTCGGCTTCGTCCAGCACCAGGATCTCGACGCCGGACAGGTCCACGGTCTTCTGGCCGCAGTGGTCCAGCAGGCGGCCGGGGGTGGCGACCAGGATGTCCAGCGGCTTTCTCAGCGCGGAGATCTGGGGGTTGATGTTGACGCCGCCGAACATCACCATGGAGGACAGCGGCGTGTACTTGCCATAGGTCTGCACCGATTCCTCGACCTGCGCGGTCAACTCACGCGTCGGGGTCAGGATCAGGCAGCGCGGGCGGCCGGGCTTGCGCTGCTCGGGCTTTTTCTGCATCAGCAGGTGCAGGATGGGCAGCGTGAAGCCGGCGGTCTTGCCGGTGCCGGTCTGTGCGGCGGCGAGCAGGTCGCCACCCTTGAGGACCTGGGGAATTGCCTGGGCCTGAATGGGAGTGGGCGCGGTGTAGCCGGTTTCGGCAATGGCGCGCAACAGGGAATCAGCCAGCCCGAGGTCGGCAAAAGGGGAAGAGGTAGTCAAAACAACTCCAGCGGCAGCCCGTCGCTCAAGTTGAGAGACTCCAATCCAGGCGGACGAATAAAGGAGAAAAGGGAAGCGCCCTGACGGGCGAAGCTTGGCAGCGAAGGGCCTAGCGGACGTGCGCAGATTGGCAAAACGCACCGAAGGATTGTAGCTGATGTGGCGCTGCAGCACCGCCCGGGAAGGCTGGTTCTGTATCAATAAGCAACACATTGCAGCGCCTTTGCACGAAATAAGTGTTTTCCCTAGGCTGCAATCCCTATAATCCGTCCGCTTTCATCCATTTGAAGAATAAAGGATCGCAATGAAAAAATCGGCAATTGTGGGCGTAGTCGTCGCGCTGGGCGCAGTATGGACCGGCACGGCTTGGTATACGGGCCAGAAGGCCGAGGCTTTCGTCAAGCAATCGATCGAGCAGGCCAACCTTGAACTGAAGAAGGTCGGCGAAAAATGGGGTGTGACCCCTGTGGTTGAGCTGGTCTCCTTCGACCGCGGCGTGTTTTCGTCCACCGAGCGCTACCGCGTCAAGTTCACCGAGCCGGCCGCCGACGGCAAGCCGGCCGTCGACCACGAACTCGTGTTCCTCGAGCACCTGGACCACGGCCCCTTCCCGCTGTCCAACCTGAAGTCGGGCTCGTTTGCGCCCGCCATGGTGGCCAGCCGCTTCCAGCTGGAAGAGACGCCCCTGGTCAAGGAATGGTTCGCCGCCGCCAAGGGCGCGGTGCCCCTGTCCGGCGCCTATAGCGTCAGCTACGCCAAGAACATCAGCGGCAACTTCGACATGGCTCCCGTCGAGTTCGCCAAGGACGCCAACAGCCTGAAGTTCTCGGGCATGAGGGGCGACGTGACCTACGCCACCGGCAGCAAGCACGGCACGGTCGCGCTGAAGGCCGACAGCCTGACGCTGGCGGGCGAGTCCGAAGAAAGCGACATCGTCAGCATGGCCATGACCGGCCTGACCCTGACCAGCGACATGACGCCGGCTTCGAACGACATGTACGTGGGCAGCCAGAAGGTCGCGCTCAAGAACTGGACCATCACGTCCAAGGAAAAGCCGCCGGTCCAGCTCAAGGACACCGCGATTACCGTCGACATGACCGAAGCCAACTCGCTCATGGGCGTGAAGATGGCCATGGATTTCGGCATGATCAACGTGCAGGAAAAGGACATGGCCGGCCTGAAGCTGGTGCTGGACGCGCAGAAGCTGGATTCGAAGGCGTTCAAGGCGCTGAACGACGTCTATGAAGCCGCTTCGCGCCGCATGATGCAGAGCAAGGGCGAAGAGCAGTCGCCCCAGTTCACGGATGAAGAAAAGCAGGTCCTCAAGACCAACGTCGAGCTGCTGCTGGCTGGCAACCCGACGCTGGCAGTGTCGCCGCTGGAAGTGCGTACCGCCAACGGCACGTCGACCTTCAACCTGGACCTGGACATGGCCAAGCCGGCATCGCTGGACGGTGAGTTCGCCGATACGCTGAAGCAGACGATCCGCAAGCTCAATGCCAAGCTGGTGCTGTCCAAGGGCAACCTGAGCGACCTGATGGCCATCGAGCCCCAGGTGCGCGGCGTGCCGGCCGAGCAGGCTCAGCAGACCGCCAAGGGCCAGGCTGAAATGGTTGGCACCATGGCTACCGCCATGGGCATGGCCAAGGTCGAAAACAACAACATCGTGACGTACCTGAACTACGCCGACGGCCAGGTCGATTTCAACGGCAAGAAGATGCCGGTGGAGCAGTTCCTGATGATGGTCATGAGCGGCGCGATGGGCGGCGCCCGCTAAGCTGGCGCACCACTCGACTCGAGCTGTACAAAGGCCGCCGCGCCCAGGGCGCGGCGGCCTTTTTCATTGCGGGCTGGGAACCGTCGCGTTTCAGAGGGGCAAGGCGCCGGCGGCCACTTCGCCGTTGCGCAGTACCGCAACGTGGAAGCGCTTGTCGGCCGCCTTCATGATGTCTTCGGTGGGATCGCCCTGCACCAGCAGCAGATCGGCCACGTTGCCCTCGGCGATGGCGCCGTGCTGGTCCATGCCCATCAGGTCGTGTCCGCGCGAGGTGCCGGCGATGAGCGCGTCCACGGGGGTCATGCCGAACTCGACCATGTAGGCCAATTCCATGGCGTTCTCGCCGTGCAGGTTGAACGGGGTGCCGGCGTCGGTGCCCAGCGCAATGCGCCCGCCCGCCTTGTAATACATCTGGAACGATTCGCGGTGGCGTTGCTCCACCGCGCGCGCCTTCTCGACCGCGTAGGCGGGGATGCCGTTGTCGGCGTTGGCGATGATGTTGCGCACCGCGGCGATGGTGGGCACCAGATAGGTCTGGGCGTCCAGCATCTCGCGCAGGCATTCGTCGTCCATGAAGATGCCGTGCTCGATGGAATCGATGCCGGCGCGCACTGCGTTCAGGATGCCCAGCGTGCCTTGCGCATGACTGGCGGTGCTTTTACGAAAGCGCTTGGCTTCGTGCACGCCGGCCTTCATTTCGTCGAAGCTGTAGTGCGCGTCCATGGGGCTGACGCCGGGCGTCATGACGCCGCCCGTGGCCATGATCTTCACCAGGTCGCAGCCGGCGTGGACCTGTTCGCGCACGGCCTTGATCACGTCCTCGCAGCCGTCGGCCACGCGGCCGATGCGGTTGCCGTGGCCGCCCGTCATGCAGATGATGCGGCCCGAGGCCCTGATCGTGGGGCCGGGAAACACGCCGCGCGCGATGGCGTCGCGCACGCCGAATTCCAGGTAGTCCTTGCCGCCGCAATCGCGCAGCGCGGTGACGCCGCCGCGCAGGCTGGCCTGTGCGTTCTCCAGCGCCGTCAACGTGATCTGCGCAGGGCCTTGCTTGCTCAGTTGCGCGTTGGGATCGGCGCCGCCGGTGTAGACCAGATGGACGTGACAGTCGGCCAGGCTGGGCATCAGCGTCATGCCGTCCGTGCGCACGGTCGCGCCGGCGTAGCCGGAAAACTCTCCGGCCGGCGCCACGCGCACCACGTGCCGGCCTTCGACCAGCACGCCGTGGTTGGGCAGCAGTTTGCCCTTGCCGTCGAAAACCTGGCCGCCTGTAAACAGGGTCTGTCGTGTCGCCGTCATGTCTCGCTCCGGGTTGCGCCTGGCGTTACTCCGCCACTTCCAGGCCCTCGCGGGACATGGATTGCAGGCGGGGCATGAGGCCAAGCAAGTGTTGGCTGTAGGGATGCTGCGGACGTTCGAAGAGGTCTTCGGTGTTGGCCACTTCCAGCAGTTCGCCATAGCGCATCACGCCCACGCGGTCGCACATCTGGCGGATCACCGGCAGGTCGTGGCTGATGAACAGCATGGTCAGCCCGAGTTCCTCTTGCAGGTCTTTCAGCAGGTTCAGGATCTGCGCCTGGATGGACACGTCCAGCGCCGAGGTCGGTTCGTCGCAGATAAGGAAGCGGGGGCGCGTGGCCAGCGCCCGCGCGATGCAGATGCGCTGGCGTTGGCCGCCCGAGAATTCGTGCGGAAAGCGTTCGGCGGCGCGATCGCCCAGGCCCACCACGTCCAGCAGGTCGGCCACGATGCGGCGCGTCTCTGCTTCGCTGGCCGCCAGCTTGTGGAAGCGGATCGGCTCGGCCACGATGTCCAGCACCCGCATGCGCGGATTGAGCGAGGAGAACGGATCCTGGAAGATCATCTGAATCTGCCGCCGGAACGGGTTCAGCTGCTTCTCGCCCTTGAGCGCGGTCAGGTCCGTGCCGCCGAAATTGACCGAGCCTTCGCTCGGCGTGTAGAGGCCGGAGATCAGCCGCGCCACGGTGGACTTGCCGGAACCGGACTCGCCCACCAGGCCGAAGACCTCGCCTTCGCCAATGGAGAAATTGACGCGTTTGACGGCGTCCAGTGTGCGCTGGTTGCGCTTGAGCAGCGCGCTCTTCAACACGAAGCGCATGCTCAGGTCGTTGACTTGCACCAGCGGACCGCCGGTGCGCGCGCCGAAGTCGCGGCGCTGGCCCAGCCAGTGGGTGGCCAGGTCCAGCGGCTGCGCCGGCTTTTTCACGTCCTCGATGTAGGTCACCAGCGGGAAGCGCCGCAGCTTGATGTCGGGACGCGGCACGGCCGAGATCAGGCTGCGCGTGTAGGGGTGGTCGGGGTCGCCCAGAATCTTGGAGGTGGGGCCTTGTTCGACCAGCTTGCCGTGGTAAAGAACCGCCACGCGATCCGTCACGTCCGCGATCACGCCCATGTCGTGCGTGATGATGATCATGCCCACCTGCTCTTCGCGGCACAGCTTCTTGAGCAGTTCCAGGATCTGCGCCTGGATCGACACGTCGAGCGCGGTGGTGGGTTCGTCGGCGATGATGACTTCGGGCTCGCAGCACAGCGCCAGCGCGATCACCACGCGTTGCCGCATGCCGCCCGAGAACTGGTGCGGGTATTGTTTGACGCGGAGTTCCGGCTTGTCGATGCCGACCTGCGTCAGTAGCTGCACGGCGCGTTTCTGGGCCTCGGCCTGGGACAGGTTCAGGTGCACCTGCATGGTTTCGACCAGCTGGCTTTCCACCGTCTGCAGCGGATCCAGCGAGGTCAGCGGATCCTGGAAGATCATGCCGATGCGGCGGCCGCGCACTTTGCGCTGCTGCGCCGGAGTCAGCGTGTCGATGCGTTCGCCGTTCAGCAGCACGGCGCCGCCCGCCAGGCGGCCAGGCGCCTCCAGCAGGCCGATCACGGCATTGCCGATGGTGGACTTGCCGGCGCCGGATTCGCCCACCACGCCCAGGATCTCGCCTTTTTCCAGGGACAGCGAGACGCCGTCCACGGCCACCAGCGTGCCGCGGCGGCTGGGAAATTCGATGCGGATATCTTCGATGTTCAACAGGGCCATGGCGTCCTCAGCGCAGCTTGGGGTTGAGCGCGTCGCGCAGCCAGTCGCCCAGCAGGTTGACCGACAGCACCAGCGCCACCAGCGCGATGCCGGGGAAGATGGAGATCCACCACATGCCCGAGAACAGGTAGCTGTTGCCGATACGTATCAACGTGCCCAGCGACGGCGCCGTGGGCGGTACGCCCACGCCCAGGAACGAGAGCGTGGCTTCGGTGATGATGGCGATGGCCAGGTGGATGGTGGCGATGACCAGTACCGGTCCCATTACGTTGGGAAGGATGTGCCGGCGCAGGATGGTGATGGGTCCGATGCCGATGAGGCGGGCCGCCTGCACGTATTCCTTGTTGCGTTCCACCAGTGTGGAGCCGCGCACGGTGCGGGCGTACTGCACCCAGCCGGAGATGCCGATGGCGAAGATCAGCACATACAGCGCGAGCTGGTCGTGCATGTCGCGCGGCAGCAGGCCGCGCGCCACGCCGTCGATCAGCAGCGCCACCAGAATGGCTGGAAACGACAGCTGCACGTCGGCGATGCGCATGATGAAGCTGTCCACGCGTCCGCCTGCATAGCCGCTGATGAGGCCCAGGCTCACGCCCAGCACCATCGAGAACAGCACGGACGCGAAACCCACCAGCAGCGACACGCGCGAGCCATACAGAACCGCCGACAGGATGTCGCGGCCCTGGTCGTCGGTGCCCAGCAGGAAGTCTGGGCTGCCGCCCTCTTCCCAGGCCGGCGGCGTGTTGGCGTCCATGATGCTCAAGGATGCCAGGTCAAAGGGGTTGTGCGGCGCGACGACGGGCGCGAACAGCGCGCCCAGCAGGATGGCCAGCGTGACGATCGCGGCGATGATGGCGCCGGGCGAACGCTTGAAGCTGTGCCAGAGGTCGCTGTCGGCCGCACGGGCGAAGAAGGGAGCGATGCGAGCAATCATGATGAGTCCTTTACTTGCTCTGCACGCGCAGACGCGGGTCCACGGCGAAGTACAGCAGGTCCACGACCAGGTTGATGAGCACGAACATGAAGGCGATCAGCACCAGATAGGCCGCCATGACGGGGATGTCCACCATGCTGATGGCCTGGATGAACAGCAGGCCCATGCCGGGCCACTGGAACACGGTTTCCGTGATGATGGCGAAGGCGATGATGGAACCCAGTTGCAGCCCGGTGATCGTGATGACTGGCACCATGGTGTTCTTCAACGCATGGCGGAAATTGATCAGCCGTTCCGGCAGGCCGCGGGCGCGCGCGAATTTGATGAAGTCGGCGCGCAGCACTTCCAGCATTTCGGCGCGCACCAGCCGCATGATCAGCGTCATCTGGAACAGCGCCAGCGTGATGGCCGGCATGATCAGCGCCAGCCAGCCTGATTTGGTCAGAAAGCCCGTGGTCCACCATCCCAGGCTGACCACGTCGCCGCGCCCGAAGCTGGGCAGCCATCGCAGCTGCACGCCGAAGAACAGGATGAGCAGAATGCCGATGAGGAAGGTGGGCAGCGAGATGCCGGCCAGCGAGATCGCCATGAAGGCCTTGGACAGCACGCCGTGGCGCTTGAGCGCGGTATAGATGCCCATGGGTATGCCCAGGGCCAGCGCCATCACGGCAGACACGAAGGACAGTTCCAGCGTGGCCGGCATGCGCTCTTCGAGCAGTTCGCTGACGGGTCGGCGGTGCCGGTACGATATGCCGAAGTCGCCGCGCACGGCGTTGGCCACGAAGTGCGCGTACTGCACCACGAAGGGGTCGTCCAGGCCCAGCTGTTTGCGCAGTTCCGCGCGTTGTTCAGGGGTGGTGTCCTGGCCCACCATGCTGGCTATCGGATCGCCCACATAGCGGAACATGGAGAACGCGATCAGCGCCACCGTCAACATCACCAGCACCGACTGGATAAGCCGTTGCGCAACAAAGGAAAGCATTATCGGGAGCCCTCGGATTCAGATGACGCCGGGCCGCGTTTCCCTCGGGTAGCGGGAACCGGGGCTGGGCCGGGCGCGCCCGGGCGGCAGGTGCCGCCCGGGGCTCGCGTCGCCGGTTTACGGCAGGACGACGTCGCGCAGGTCGAGCACGTCGTCGGCGCGCTGGATGACCTGGATGTTGTCCTTCACGCCCCAGGACATGGGCTGCTGGTGCAGCGGCAGGTAGCCATAGTCGTTGCGCACGATCTCGAAGGCTTCCTTGATCATGGCGTTGCGCTTGGCTTGGTCGGTTTCGACGCCGATCTTGTCGGTGAGCTCGTCGACCTTCTTGTTGCAGTACCCGCCCAGGTTGAACTGGCCCGCCGCCGTCTTGGCATTGCGGCACGAGGCCAGGTTCAGCAGCGTGTTGTGCGCGTCGGTGGAGCTGGGCGTCCAGCCCAGCATGTACATGCTGGTCTGGTTGCCGGCCTGCAGCAGGATCTTGCCGAAGTACTTCGACTTGGTCTGCGCCAGCAGGTTGATCTTGATGCCCACGCGCGCCAGCATGCCGGCCACGGCCTGGCAGACCTTTTCGTCGTTGACGTAGCGGTCGTTCGGGCAGTCCATGGTGACCGTGAAGCCCTTGGGATAGCCGGCTTCGGCCAGCAGCTTCTTGGCGCGCTCGGGATCCGGCTTGTACGGCGCGCCGAAGGAATCGTCATAGCCATTGATGGCGGTGGCGATGAGCGAGCCCAGCGGCTTGGCAGCGCCGCGCATGATCTTCTCGTTGATGGCCTTGGTGTCCACGGCCAGCACCACGGCTTCGCGCACCTTGGGATCCTTGAAGGGATTCTTGCCCTTCACGTCCGAGAACAGCAGTTCGTCGCGGTCCTGGTCCATGCCGATGAAGATGGCGCGCGCTTCCGGCGCGGTCAGCGGCTTGACGCCCTTGGCGTCTTCGAGGCGCTTCCAGTCCTGCACCGGTACAGGCTGCACCAGGTCCATTTCGCCGGAGATCAGCGCGGCCACGCGCGTCGCTTCCTGCGTGATGGGCTGGAAGATGACTTCGTCGACGTTGGTCTTGATGTTCTTGTTCCAGTAGCCGTCGTATCGCTTGAGCACGGTCTTCACGTCGGGCTGGCGCGAGGCCAGCATGAAGGGGCCGGTGCCGTTGGCATTCAGGTTGGCATAGTTGCCCTGGTTGTCGCCCTTGACGTTGGTGGCTTCGGTGGTCTTGTTCTTTTCCGACCACGACTTGCTCATGATGTACAGGAACACCCATTCGCGCGGCAGGATGGGGTTGGGCGTGGGCGTGGTGACTTCGATGGTGTAGTCGTCAATCTTCTTGATGTCGGAGGCCTTGGCGCCGTAGCCCTTCATGTCGGAGCCCGGGGTCAGGCTGCGCTTCCAGGAGAAGATGACGTCGTCCGCCGTGAACGGCGAACCATCGTGGAATTTCACGCCCTTGCGCAGCTTGAACACCCACTTCGTGGGTTCGGGGTTCTCCCAGCTTTCCGCCAGCAGCGGAGTCAGTTTCAGGTTGCCGTCGTAGCCGGCAAGCGTTTCGTAGATGTTGCCCTGGAAGCCCAGCGTGAACGTTTCGTTCAGGGCCATCGGATCCATGGACGTCGCATCGCCTTGATAGGACCAGTGAAAGGTCTTGGCGGCCGCGCCGGCGCTGAAAGCCAGCGATGCGGCGATGGCAGCGGCGAGCGCAGCTTGCTTCAGGTGGGGAAAAGTACGCATAGCCCTCATGCTCCGTGTGGTGCGCGGATAGCGCGACAGAAGTGACAGGGCCCCGGCCCCATGGGGATCCGGGGCATGGCGTTGCTGCTTACGACGAAAGACGGATTGGGGTCTGGCGGGACGCAGCGCGAGCTGCGCGTGCGCCGGTGATGGCGCTGCCGGGAATCACTGCGTAGGACTTCGACTTCACGATAGACCCAACCCCTTGTGATTATCATGACGGGGACGGACCCGCATCGATGTAGGACGAATCTTATCGACGCATTCGTTTAAGCGTCAATCGGTTTGGATTGGGGTTAGTACTTGCTTGCCGGCGGCGTGGAATGGTGCGTGCGGCAAGGCTGGCGGCTCTGCGCTCAGGCGCCGGGCGGGGGCGCGTCGGCAAGGGTTTTCGCCAATTCGCGCACCACGCGCTTGCGGCGGTCGCTGTCTTCGTAGTGCTCGCCCAGGGCCGACCATTCGGGCCGGCTGCGGGCCTCTTTCAACGCTTCGGGCAGGGGCCCTTTGCGCCAGGCATCGTCGTCCGGATGGTCTAGTCTCAATGGCTCGCGCGCGGCATGGCCGCGGCGCTCCAGCGCTTCGATCAGTTGGCGCTGGCGCAGGGCCAAAAGACGCAGCACCGCGTCGTCGACGCTGATTTCGCGCCAGCCGCGCAGCTTGCCCGCCACGCGCTTGCCCAGCTTTTCCACGCCTTGCCACAGGCCGCCGGCGGCCGCGCCGATCAGCATGCCGGTGCCCAGGCTCAAACCGGCGCTGAACAGGTCCACCGCCGCGCCGGCCATGGCGCCCGCGGCGGCGCCCATGCCCACCTGCACGCCCATGTCCTTCAGGGCCAGGGGATGGAACAGGTCCATGCCCCAGCGCTCGCCCTGCAGGGGCAGCGCATCATCGGTGAAGTCCGTCGCGCGGAAGTTGTAGAGCGCCAGCAATGCGTTGACGCAGGTCTGCTCGCGCTGGCGCACCTGGTCGCGCAGCGCGCCCGAGGCGGCCGCGAGCGCCGCGTCGTCGCTGGCGCTGGAGACGTGCAAGGCCGCCACGTCGACCAGCAGGTCGGCCAGCAGTTCGTAGGCGGCGCCACGGCGCGCGCGGCGCTGCTCGGCAAGATTGGCGGACAGCCGGGCCAGCGCGGCGGCGTGGCGGTCCAGCAGCACGCCGAGCTTGGCGTAGAGCTGTTGTTCGCCATCCAGCGGCGGCGCGACGGTGTCGAACTCGACGACCGCGTGCAGGCCCAACCGGGCCATGGCGGCGCGCCATTCGTCGGCGCGATGCGCGGGCGCGTTGACGAAGTTCAGCACAGGCAGCAGAGGCCGGCCGCAGGCGGCCAGGATGGCGAGTTCGTCGCGGTGCTTGCCCAGCACCGGATCGCGCGCGTCGATGACGTACAGCGCCGCGTCGCAATCCAGCATCTTGGCCAGCACGCGGGCCTCCTGCTCGTAGCGGCCATGCGCCTCGGGCGTGTCGAGGAAGCGGCGGATGCGCGCCGGCCCGTCCAGGCGTTCTTGCGGGCTGTCGAGTTTTTCCAGGTACTCCAGCAGCGAGATGCTGTCTTCCATGCCCGGTGTGTCGAACCATTCCAGCACGGCCCGCCCTTCCAGCCGCAGGCGCGCGCCTTCGACGTGGCGCGTGGTGCCAGGGCTGTCGGCGACTTCACCGAAGGTGGTGTCGCGCGTCAGCGTGCGCAGCAACGAGGTCTTGCCGGTGTTGGTATGGCCGACCAGCGCAATCTTGATGAGGTCTTCAGCCATGGCCGGACTCCAGCCAGGCGAGCGGGGCCAGCGGCGCTTGCAGCACGGCATCGGCGGGCAGGCCCAGCGCCAGCAGGCGTTCGCGCCATAGCGGGGCGCGGGTGGCGGGAGCCTCGGCGTCCGCGCGCGGCGTGACCAGCCATACACGCGTCTGTTCCGCGTGCGCGGCCAGTTCGGCGATCAGCGACAGCGTTCCGCGGTCCGGCGTCTGGCGCGCATCGCAGGCGATCAGCATGCGCGTGGCGGCCTGGCCGGCGAGCGCATCCAGCACGCGGTTGCGCTCTTCGCGGGTATCCAGATTGCCGGCCTGCTGGACGCCCGCGGGCATATCGGCGGGTGGCCAGGCCAGGTCCGGCGGCAGTTCGAGCCCCAGCAGCACCGGCTGGCCGCCCAGGCCCGCGAGCGGCGGCGCGCCGACGCGCGGTTCGTGCAGGGGATCGACCGGGCGGTCTATGCCAGTGGACAGGGCGGGCGGCTCCAGGCGATCGCGCAAGGCGGAGAATCCGGGCAGCGAGGGATCGATGCGCAGGCGGCGCAAGGCGCGCAGCGATCCCGCCACGCACAGGGCGCCGGCCAACAGACGGGGCAGGATGCCGTAGACCACCAGCACGCCGATCAGCCACAGCGACCACTGCGCCTGCGCCTCGGCGGGCAGGGCCTGGGCGCCGTCGCTGGCGCGGATCATGGATGCGTCCGGCAGCGGAAAGCCCAGCAGGGACGGCAGCCAGCCCAAAGCCTGTGTCAGCCCGACGAATGTGTCGGGCGCCAGCAAGGTGGTGGCCCAGATGAAGCGGTAGCTGGCGGTGGAAAGCACGGCCAGCAGCACCGCCAGCGCTGCGCACAGGGCCGTCAGCCACAGCAGGTGGCTGACACTGCCGAAGAGCCAGCGCAAGGCGCCCGCGCGGGCCAGCAGGTTGAGAAAAGCCTGCGGTACCAGCGCGCTGTCGGGGCCGCGGGCCAGCTTGCGCGTGGCCCAGAGCCAGAGACGCCCCAGTCCCGTGACGGAGGACGCCCGCAGCAGGAAGCTGCCCAGCCACAGCAGGAAGGTGAGCGCATGCAGGCCCAGCAAGGCGCCCAGCGCCCACAGCACGTTGACTGGCCGCGAGCCGTCACCCAGGGCGCCCAGCGCGGCGCCTGCGCCGGAAATGGCGGCCAGCAGGAACAACGCGGCCAACATGGCGAGCGCGCTGCGGCGCCATGTGTCGATCAGGGGGATGAGATTCTCGCGCTGCGCCAGCAACGCGGCGCGAGCCAGGATGCGCGCGGGCAGATCGGCGTCCTGCTGGCGTACGCGGCGCACTGCGGCTGCGTCTTCCAGCGGCCCCCAATGCGCTTCGCGCAGACGTATCAGCTCCGCCAGCCAGTGCGCGCGCACGGGGCCGGCGCCGAGGGGTTCAGCCGGGGGGATGGAATCGCGAGAGGTCGTAGACGGCATCGCGTCGGGCGGCGGTACGGTCAGGCCCTGGGGGCGGTGGACCATTGTAGACCGGGCGGGACAGGAAACGGGGCCACAGCCCCACGCGTCAGTGCCTGGCGCGGGCGCTGCGGTACTGTCCGGGCGTGACGCCGACGGCGTCGCGGAAGACCCGCGCCAAGTGGCTGGCGTTGCCGAAGCCGCTGGCCTGGGCGATGCCGGCCAGGTCGCCCTTGCCGGCTGCGAGCAGCTTGCGCGCATGCGCCAGCCTCCGCGCCCGTACCCAGGCATGCGGCGGCTCGCCGAAAGAGGTGTGGAACATGCGGGCGAAGTGGTAGGTGGATAGCGCCGCCACGCCTGCGAGTTCGTCCAGCGTCAGCGGCTCGGCCAGGTGCGCGTCAACATAGTCCATGATGCGCCGGCGCACGGCGGGCGCGAGGCCGCCGCGCAGCGTTGCCGCGGGCTTGCGCGCCACGCCCTGGTTCAGCAGATGGTGCAGGACTGTTTCGGCCGCGCTGCTGGCCGCCAGCCGGTCGGCGGGCTGGTTCCAGTCGGTGTCCAGCAACTGCCGGCAGACGTCGATCAGCGAGTCGTCGTGGATGTAGGTGCGGTCGCGCAGTTCCAGCGTGCGGGGCTCGCAGTCCAACCGCATGACGGCTTCGCGGGCCAGGCGTTCCGGAGCGATGTACAGATGCAGGAATTGCACGCTGTCGTTCATGCTCCAGCGCGAGTAGTGCTCCGAGGGCAGCACGCAGAACTTGCCGGCGCCGCCATGTCGCCTGTCCTGGCCCAGGCGGAACGACTTGTCGCCGCCGCGCAGATAGAGTGACAGGGTGTGATGGCCCGGACTGTCGTAGCCCATGGTTTCGTGGGCGCTGCGTGACCATTGCGAGATGGCGATGCCCTCGCCCAGCGCGGCGGCGCGTCCCAACGTCGCGGTGGAGCCCGCCAGGGTGCGGAAGACGGAGAAATCGGCCGGGGCCGAGGCGACGGTAGCCATATGAGTGGAATGCTACTGCGATCTCGCGCGCGGCGCGTGCGCGCGGGGAAGAAAACCGCAAGAACCGGCAATTCTTGCGGGCCAGGGAGGCGCAAACTGGATTCCCCGGCGGTCTTGCGGACCGCCTTACCGCGTCCCTGTTTCAGCATCGCATCGTGAACCTCTTCCTGTATTTCCTCACAGTCGTCATCTGGGGCACAACCTGGATCGCCATCAAGCTGCAATTAGGCGTGGTGGCGATTCCCGTCTCGATCTTCTACCGCTTCGCGCTGGCGGGCCTGGTTCTGTTGGCGGTCCTGGCGCTGACCCGCAAGCTGCAGAAAATGGACCGGCGCGGCCACTGGCTGTGCGTGGGCCAGGGGCTGTGCCTGTTCTGCCTGAACTTCCTGTGCTTCTACACGGCAACCCAGTGGATTCCCAGCGGCCTGGTGTCGGTGGTGTTTTCGGCGGCGACGCTATGGAATGCGCTGAATGCCCGCCTGTGGTTCGGCACCCGCGTCGCGCCGCGCGTGATGGTGGCCGGCGCGCTGGGCTTTTCCGGCCTGGTGCTGCTGTTCTGGCCCGAACTGGCGGGGCAGGAGGCCAGCCATGAAACCCTGCTGGGCCTGGGCTTTGCACTGCTGGGTACGTTCTGCTTTTCGACGGGCAACATGCTGTCGTCGCTGCAACAGCGCGCCGGCATCCGGCCCTTGACCGGCAACGCCTACAGCATGCTTTATGGCGCAGCCATCCTGCTGGCGGGTTGTCTGGCGGCGGGCCTGCCGTTCGAATTCGATACCTCGGCTTCCTACGTCGGCGCCCTGCTCTATCTGGCCATCCCGGGCTCCGTGATCGGTTTTACCGCCTATCTGACGTTGGTGGGCCGCATGGGTCCGGCGCGGGCCGCCTACTGCACGGTGCTGTTTCCGGTGGTGGCCTTGAGCGTGTCTACTTTCGCCGAAGGCTATCAGTGGACGGCGCCGGCCCTGCTGGGCCTGGCGCTGGTAATGCTGGGCAACCTGCTGGTCTTCACCAAGTGGACGCCCTTCGCGCGGCGCGCGGCGGCTTGAACTTGGCCCAGGGCCGGGCAAGCCCTAGCGGGCCAGGGCGCGCAGCCCTTCCAGCAGGCGGTCGATTTCCGCGTCGCTGGTCAGATAGCTGACCGAGGCCCGCGCGATCTGCGCCAGGCCACGCGCCTGCATGTCCAGCGGGGTATAGGGCACGCCGTTGCTGCCGATGGTGATGCCCTGTGCCGCCATGGCGCGTTGCACGGATACGGCGTCCTGATCGGCGAAGTTGAAGGACACCAGGCCCGAGCGTTCGCGGCCCTGGTCCAGCACCGTGATGCCGGGGATGGCCGCCAGTTCGGTCCGCAGGGCCTGGGCCGTGGCGGCGATGCGCGCGCGGATGGCTGGCAGGCCGATGTCCAGGGCTTCCTGCAAGGCGTTGGCCAGGCCGCAGCGCAGCGCCAGCGAGGCTTCCGCCGATTCCAGGCGCGCGGCGTCCTGGCGCAGCACCGGCTCGCCGTCGGCGCCCAGGGGGGCGGAATGGGTGTCGACGAAGGCGGGCGTGAGCTGGTCCAGGAAGTCGCGCCGCACGTACAGCAGGCCTGTGCCGCGCGGGCCGCGCAACGCCTTGCGTCCGGCCCCGCTCAACACATCGCAGCCGATCTGCGCGACGTCCACGGGCAACTGGCCGACCGCCTGTGCCGCATCCACGAAATACGGGATGCCGTGGCGGCGCGCGACGCTGCCGATGGCGGCGGCGGGATTGATCAGGCCGCCGTTGGCGGGCAGCCAGGTCAGTGCGATCAGGCGCACCCGCTCATCCAGCATGGCCTCCAGTGCCTGCGGATCGACGCAGCCGCTGTCGTCCGAGGGAATAGTCTCCAGCGTGGCGCCAGCACGCTGCGCCTTGAGCCGCATGGCGGCCAGGTTGCCGCCCCATTCGTGGCGACCCACCAGGATGCGGTCGCCGGCGCGCCACGGCGCCATCGCCGCGAAAGCCGCGCCCCAGCCGGGCGAGTTGCCGCCGGTGAGCGCGATCTCGGTCGGGTCCGCGTTGAACAGCCGGGCCGCCAGTGTGCGAGCCTGTTCGATCAGCTCCCGCGACCGCACGCCCGCCTCCATGGGCCCTTGCGTCGCTTCGCGTTGCAGGTGCGCGTGGATGGCATGCAGCGTGGCGGCCGAGGGCAGCGACGCGCCGGCGTGATTGAAATGGACGGTGGTGTGCGCGCCAGGGGTCTGGGCGCGCAACGCTTCCACGGCGCTGGGAGTCAAGGGGGCGGACATGGCGGCTCCGGCAGGGATCAGGCTTGCGTGAGCGCGATAACGGCTTCGATCTCGACCGCCACGCCCTGCGGCAGGGATGCCACGCCGACGGCGCTGCGAGCATGGCGGCCGGCGTCGCCGAACACCTCGACCATCAGGTCGGAGGCGCCGTTGGCAATGGCGCTCTGGCGGTTGAAGTCCGGCGTGCTGGCCACGAACACGCCCAGGCGCACGACGCGCGCCACGCGATCCAGCTTGTCGCCGGTGGCGGCGGCGATCTGCGATAGCAGGCCCAGCGCCGACAGGCGCGCCGCTGCCACGCCATCGGCGTCAGAAACCTGGTCTCCCAGGCGGCCCAGATAGGCGGCCTTGCCGTCCTTGCGGGAGATCTGGCCCGAGATATACAGCAGGTTGCCTTCCTGCACGAAGGGCACGTAGTTGGCGGCGGGAGCGGCGGCGGCTTCGAGGGTCAGGCCAAGTTCGGCCACGCGGCCGGAGATCGAGCGGGTCATGAGGGACTCCTGAACAGGGAAAGTATGGGCAAGCCTCATGCTATCGGCCGCTGCCGGCCCTGACCAATCAATTTTCGCGCAGTACACATGAGTAAAACTAATGTGTGTCGCCCCGCTCCGTGGCCGCCTGCGCCAGCCATGCGTGGAAGCGCTGTGCCGCTTCGCCAAGCGCGCCGCGCGGCGTCACGAACCACCAGCCGATGCGAGGAGCTTCGAGCGCGGCGTTCGGCAGGGCCTCCACCAGCGCGCCGCTGGCGAGCTGGGCGGCGATAAGGCGGTGACGGCCCATCGCCATGCCTTGCCCCGCCAGCGCCGCTTCCACGACGATGTTGTAGTCATGCAGGCGTACGGGCCGCACGCCGCCCAGGTCCACGCCGTGATGTCGCGCCCAGGCGTCCCATTCGAAGGGATGGCGGGCATGCGAGGCCAGCAGCGGGAATCGCAGCAGATCCTGCGGCGTGCGCGGCCGTTTCCTGCCCGCGATCAGCGCGGGCGAGCAGACTACCGACAGCCGCTCCGCCATGATTAGCCGAGCCCGCACGCCTGGCCACACGCCGCGCCCGTAGCGGATGGCGACGTCGACCTCGCCGCCCGCAACGTCCGCCAGGCCGATGTCGGGCTGCAATTGGAGATCGATGTCGGGATGGGCGGCGGCAAACGCCGCGAGGCGCGGCGCCAGCCAGCGCGTGGCGAACGAGGCCAGCAGCCCGACGCGCAGCGTCTGCCGCACAGTCTCGGGCGCACGGACCTCGTCGGTACCCAGGCGCAGCAGTTCGAAGGCCGCGTGTACGCGCTCGTAATAGGCCTGACCCGCCGCGGTCAGCGCCACGGCGCGGGTGAGCCGCTCGAACAGGGCCACGCCCAGTTCGGCTTCCAGTCGCTGGATATGGTGGCTGATGGCGCTTTGCGTTACGAAGAGCTCCTGCGCAGCCAGGGAAAAACTCATGCGCCGCGCGGCAGCTTCAAAGGCGCGCAGGGAAACCAGGGCAGGCAGGGATCGCGCGGAACGCATGGAGGCAGGCGATGTGGTGATGAGGGAATGCGCATCATCGTACGCCGCGCGCGGCCCGGCAAACAGCGCGCGCGCACCGCGTCCCAATGCAAAAGGCCCGCAACAAGTTGCGGGCCCTTCAGTACTGCATTCTTTGGCTCCCCGAGCTGGGCTCGAACCAGCGACCTGCGGATTAACAGTCCGTCGCTCTACCGACTGAGCTATCGGGGAACAGGTAGAGGGGGCGAATTATGCACAAAAAAACGGAAGAATGCAAAACGGGGCAGGCGTAACGGGTCGACGCGCTGAATATTTGCCTTTCTCACCAGGACACGAGTGCATGCGGCGACCATCTGCGGTATCGAAAAGCAGCCAAACCGGGCGCAGTACAAATGGGGTCAGGCAGGAGCCATTCCTCTCAGCGGCGACGGTGGGCCAGCTTCTTCAATGGCCCCTTGCCGGATACCCGTGCTTGCACTGGTAATGGCACGCAACCCGTATTCGGTGAGCATCAGTTCCCGAACCTGGATTACCGCGCCCGGCCTGGAAATTAGCCGGGATCCCTTGAAGAATGCGTCAGGTTTCTTGTTGGTGGCAGCGTTCATATCAATACCTTTTGCTGACGAAGTCGCTGATCGCTTTGGCGCCGGCGCCTACGATTTCCGCAACGTCGTTGCGTTCGAAAAGCGCATGGTCGCTCGAGTCCAGGTAGATCACGCCTATGGGATGCTGGCCTGAACGGTCCAGGACGGGCACCGCCATAGCCGAATAGCGGCCGGGTCCAAGACGGCGGGCCTGGGCCGCGGTATACCCCCATTCAAGCACTAGTGCCGAGCGGAGTTGATCTTCCGTTCTGTGTTGGCTGGACATCACCAGCGGTGTCTTGCTGCGGACAGCTCTGCCCGCGATGCCGGTGTGCACGGGAAAGGTTCGTCCTGCACCCTCGCCGCCAGCGCCCGCGTAGTTGATGATCTGCTCGATTTCCTGCGGTTCATGAACGGGAGGCACGACCCGGTGGAAGGTGGTGCGCAGGTCGGTTCCACAATTGCGCTTGTCGCACCATTCGGCAAGCATGGTGTGCATGGTGGAGACCGCTGCATCGAGACCTTCGTGGACGGCGGCCGGTCCATCCATCTCGTCGTCGGCGCGTGCAGCAGCCACGCGAACCAGGGCTGCCAGAATCAGCCAGACGCTCGTGGCGGCCGTCAGACCGAACATCCAGGGTTCAAACAGCGGTTCGCGCCAGCTCTTCACCGCGGCGGTACCGGCGACGAGGAGTGGCGGGCCATTGAACAGGACTTCTCTAGGCCACCTCTTTTGCCAGAGGCGTTTTTGCCGCACGCCGGGGAGATGATTTGTCTGCATGGGGAACCGCGCCTCCTGAGGCCAGAACTTGGCGCGATTGTAGGCAGCGATTTCGCGGAAAGGCGGTTTTCGGGGCTCGGGACAGCGTAAATAGGACAAAGCGCAATGGGCTGGCTTGGCCTCACGCTTTCCGTTCATGACGCAGGCAATAAAAAACCCGCGCCGTCATAGCCGGAGCGGGTTTTTGAGATCGTCTCAGGACGGATCTGCATCTGGAATCTGGTGCCGGTGAAAGGAATCGAACCCTCGACCTTCTCATTACAAGTGAGCTGCTCTACCAACTGAGCTACACCGGCGCTGCGTGCCTGGGGCACGCGAAGGGCTGCATTGTAATGAAAAAAATGCAGACCTTGCGGGGATGCCTTATTTGACGATGGTCAGGCGCGGACGCTTGGGTTCGTCGTCGTCTCCGCCGTCGTCGCCGGGGGCGGCGTCGGCGTCGGAGCCCTCGGGCGCGGCGGTGGCCGTCGCGCCCTGGGCGCCAGCTTCCGGCGGTTCGTAGGGCTGCACTTCGAAGCCCATGCCGGCGCCGGTTTCGCGCGCATAGATGGCGCTGACGGCGCCCACGGGAACGTAGACGTTTTCGGTCACGCCGCTGAAGCGGGCCTGGAATTCGATGAATTCGTTGCCCAGCACCAGGCGGTTGGTGGCCAGCGTGCCCACGTTCAGCGTGATCTGGCCGTCGCGCACATGGGCGACGGGCACCATGGTGTGCTCGTCGACCTGCACGGTGATATAGGGCGTATAGCCGTTATCGGTGCACCATTCGTGCAGCGCGCGGATCAGGTACGGTTTGGTCGAAGTTTCACCCATCACGCAACAGCCTTAGCGACGCATCACTTTTTCCGAAGGCGTCAGCGCTTCGATGTAGGCCGGACGCGAGAAGATGCGTTCGGCGTACTTTTGCAGCGGAGCCGCGTTCTTGGGCAGTTCGATGCCGTAGTGGTCCAGGCGCCACAGCAGCGGAGCCACGGCCACGTCGAGCATGGAGAATTCCTCGCCCAGCATGTACTTGTTCTTCAGCAGCATGGGGGCCAGCTGGGCCAGGCGGTCGCGGATGTTCTGGCGGGCGTTGGCCAGCTTCTTTTCGTCGGGCTTGGCGCTGCGGTCTTCCAGCGTCGAGACGTGGACGAACAGTTCCTTCTCGAAGTTGTAGAGGAACAGGCGGGTGCGGGCGCGCATGACCGGGTCGGCGGGCATCAGCTGGGGATGCGGGAAGCGCTCGTCGATGTACTCGTTGATGATGTTCGACTCGTACAGGACCAGGTCGCGTTCGACCAGAATGGGCACTTGACCGTACGGGTTCATCACCGAGATGTCTTCGGGCTTGTTGTACAGGTCGATGTCGCGGATCTCGAAATCCATGCCTTTTTCGAACAACACGAAGCGGCAGCGTTGCGAAAACGGACACGTGGTTCCGGAATAGAGCACCATCATGGCGGTAAGTCCTTTATTGAAAAACGAAAGGCCAGCGCCTTAATCTAGCAGGCGCTGGCCCCAATTGCCAGGCGGGATAGGCGTACAGCCCTATCCGCTGATGCCGTCCCCATTTGCAATCGGGGACGGATAAAAACCTGGCGGGGCGTTGCGGTTAGCGCACGTGTTTCCAGTACGAGGCGTTGAGGCGCCAGGTAACCAGGAAGAACAGCAGCAGGAACAACATGACACCGACGCCGAGACGGACGCGGAATGTCTGGACGGGTTCGGCCATCCAGGACATGAACGCAGTCAGGTCGGCGACGTCGTTGTCGTATGTTGCGACTTGGGCCGGGTTAGCGGCCTTGAATTTGGCATCGAAGGTGGCATGGCCGTGGTAGTTGGCTACCGGTTCGGCCTTGACCGTGGAAAAACCCTGTGCATCGTACACCGTGGTGACGCGTTCCCAGGTTTTGGGGGCGCCCGCCTTGCCTTCGACCTCGTGCATGGCGACGGTCGTAAGTTCGCGCGGACCCTGCACTTCCCAGAGCGCGTGGGGCATGCCCACCGACGGGAAGACCAGGTTGTTCCAGCCCGTGGGACGCGCCGTGTCGCGGTAGAAGGTGCGCAGGTAGGTGTAGATGTAGTCGGCGCCCGAGGGGCCGGCGTTCACGGATTTGGCGCGCGCGATCACGGACAAGTCCGGGGGCGTCGTGCCGAACCACTGCTTGGCGTCCTTCGGGGTCATGGCGACGTTCATCATGTCGCCGACCTTTTCGCCGGTGAACAGCAGGCTTTCCTTGATCTGCTGGTCGGTCAGCCCGATGTCCTTGAGCTTGTTGTAGCGCATCGAGGACGCGCTATGGCAGTTCAGGCAGTAGTTGACGAACAGCTTGGCTCCGTTCTGCAGCGACGACATGTCGTTGACGCGGTACGGGGCCTTGTCCAGGGGGTAGCCGCCTCCGGCGGCAAGGGTGGCGGTACACGTGAGCATCAAGGCCACGGCACCAATCAGCTTCTTGATCATGGTTAATCCGTTATCTGGTGGGCTCAGTGGGCGTGGAACGTGACGCGGTCGGGCACCTTCTTGAAAGTGCCCAGGCGGCTCCATACCGGCATCAGGAAGAAGAATGCCAGGTACAGCAGCGTGCCGATTTGCGACGTGATGTTCAACGGCGGACTGGGCGGCTGCGTACCGATGTAGCCGAGCACCAGGAAGTTGACCATGAAGATGCCGTAGATCCACTTGTGCCAGGTCGGGCGGTAGCGGATCGACTTGACCGGGGAATGGTCCAGCCACGGCAGGAAGAACAGGATGACGACCGTGCCGCCCATGGCGACCACGCCCCAGAACTTGGCGTCGATCACGCGCAGCAGCACGGCCACGACGATCAGGATGCCGGGGACGGCGATGCGCATGAAGCCCTTCAGGTTGCTCTTGACGAGCAGCGCGATGGCGCCCAGCACGGAAGCGCCCGCCAGCACCCAGGTGAACTCGTCGGTGGTGGCGCGCAGCATCGAGTAGAACGGCGTGAAGTACCAGACCGGCGCGATGTGCGGAGGCGTCTTCAGCGAGTCAGCAGGGATGAAGTTGTTGAACTCGAGGAAGTAGCCGCCCATTTCCGGCGCGAAGAACACGATGAACGCGAACACGAGCAGGAAGCCGGCCACGCCCATCAGGTCGTGGACCGAGTAGAACGGGTGGAACGGGATGCCGTCCTTCGGGCGGCCGTACTTGTCCTTCGGGCCTTGCTTGATCTCGATGCCGTCCGGGTTGTTCGAGCCGACTTCGTGCAGCGCCACCAGGTGGGCCGCGACCAGGCCCACCAGCACCAGCGGGATGGCGATGACGTGGAAGGCGAAGAAGCGGTTCAGCGTGGCATCCGACACGACGTAGTCGCCGCGGATCCAGATGGACAGCTCAGGGCCGATGAAGGGAATGGCCGCGAACAGGTTCACGATCACCTGCGCGCCCCAGTAGGACATCTGGCCCCAGGGCAGCAGATAGCCGAAGAAGGCTTCCGCCATCAGACAGAGGAAGATCGCGACGCCGAAGATCCACACGAGTTCGCGCGGCTTGCGGTAGGAACCGTAAAGCAGCCCGCGCAGCATGTGCAGGTACACGACGACGAAGAACATCGACGCGCCGGTGGAGTGCATGTAGCGCACCAGCCAGCCCCACGGGACTTCGCGCATGATGTATTCGACGGACTGGAACGCGCGTTCGGCGTCCGGCTTGTAGTGCATGACCAGGAAGATGCCGGTCACGATCTGCAGCACCAGCACCAGCAGGGCCAGTGAGCCAAAGAAGTACCAGAAGTTGAAGTTCTTCGGTGCGTAGTACTCGGACAGATGGGCTTTCCAGGTGGAGGTCACCGGGAAGCGCCGGTCCAGCCAGCCCAACAGGCCTGTCGTCTCGACGGTTTTCTCGCCAGCCATGTAACGGCTCCTTCTCTAATACGTGGCGTATTTGTTTTACTTACGTAATTCGGGAAAAAAGCGCGACGCGCGCGTCAGGCCTTGTTGTCTTCATCGACGCCCACGATGATGCGGGTGTCGGTGAGATATTGGTACGGCGGGACTTCGAGGTTGTCGGGAGCGGGCTTGTTCTTGTAGACACGGCCGGCCAGATCGAACGTGGAGCCGTGGCAAGGACAGAGGAATCCGCCCTGCCAGTCGGCGCCCAGGCTGCCGCCTTTCTCGAAGTGGGACGTGGGCGAGCAGCCGAGGTGGGTACAGATGCCGACGCAGACGAAGAGCTCGGGCTTGCGCGAGCGGCCTTCATTTTCGGCGTATTTGGGCGTGAAGCCGGGGCGCTTGGAATCAGGATCGGCCAGCAAGGCGTCCTGGGTCTTGAGACCAGCGAGTTGTTCAGGCGACCGGTGGATGATCCAGACCGGTTTTCCGCGCCATTCAACCGTCTTCATGGTGCCGACGGGAATGTCGCCGACGTCCACTTCAACGGGAGCCCCGGCAGCGCGGGCCTTTTCGGAGGGAGAAAACGTGCTCACAAGCGGCACTGCCGTTGCGACACCTGCTACGCCACCCACAGCACAGGCGGTGGTAACCCAGAAACGTCGCGAAGGATCAGGTGGCAGGTTGGGATCAACCGCACCGTCATCATCGTGCACCAGCGTATCCTGACTCATCTTCCTATCCTTGTTGATGCGCCCGCTCTACGAGTAGCATCACTTCTGCGGCATCGGGTTCGCGGGAATTTGTAACAACATAGCAACCGCGTATTATAGCGCCAGCCCACTCACGGGCGTATCACGAAGGGAGTGCTTTTATGAGCAAAGCGACTGGTTTCGTCAAAGAATTCCGAGATTTCGCTGTCAAAGGCAACGCAGTGGACCTGGCGGTCGGTGTCATCATCGGCGCGGCGTTCGGCAAGATCGTCGATTCGCTGGTCAAGGACATCGTCATGCCGTTGGTCAACTTCATCCTCGGAGGCTCGGTCGATTTTTCGAACAAGTTCCTGGTTCTGTCGATGCCGGCCGGCTACAACGGCCCCATGACCTACGCCGACCTGACCAAGGCTGGCGCCAACGTTTTTGCGTGGGGTAATTTCGTCACGATCATCATCAACTTCGTGTTGCTGGCGTTCGTGATCTTCTGGATGGTCAAGGCCATCTACAAGGCCCGCACCAAGGCCGAGGAAGCGCCGGCGCCCGCTGCGACGCCCGAAGACGTGGCGCTGCTGCGCGAAATCCGCGATCTGCTCAAAAAGCCCTGATCCGATGCTGCCGCAGGCCCGGAATCCACGCAGACGCGGATCCGGGCGGCGGCTGGCGGACGTTCCCGCCGGCGCACGCCGGCCCCCGCTGAACGATCCGCTGCCTGTTTTCTTCCCCTAGTCCCGTTCCGCAGCCATTTGCCGTTCGACGCGCCGAGCGAACATGGCGAAGCTTGCGCGCACGATGCTGGGCTTGAGCAGGAAGTCGTGCGATTCGGCGGCCAGCGCATCGTTCACCGGTTTCACCTCGCCATAGGCGGCCGCCGCCTGCAGCTGATTGCGGGCGGCGCGTTCGATCAGCACCGACAGGTACAGCGCTTCCTCGATGCATGAGCCGGCCGCCAGAAAGCCATGGTTGGCCAGCAGAATGCTGCGCTTGGCGCCCAGCGCCGCCGAGATGATCTCGCCTTCCTGGTCGGCAATGGGCAGGCCGGGCCATTCCTTCAGATGAGCACAGTCGTTGTGGAACGGCGTCGCGTCCATGTGCGCGACGACCAGTGGCTGGCCCGTCATGGACAGCGTCGAGACATGGGGCGGGTGCGTGTGGATGATGCATTGCACGTCGGGACGCTGGCGATAGACCCAGAAGTGAAAGCGCACGGCAGGGTTCGGCGTGCCGGGGCCGTCGAGCACGTCCATGTTGTCGTTGATGCGGATGACCGAGGCCGGGACGATCTCGTCGAAGGCCTGGGCCAAGGGCGTCGTCAGGAACGTGCCGTCTTCCTTGCGTACGGTGATCTGGCCCGCCAGCGTTTCCGAATGGCCTTCGCTGGCGAGAATGCGACAGCTCAGGGCCACCTTCTCTTCTTCGCTCCAGTTCCCGAAGTCGAGCTTGTTCGCGGAGCGCGCAAAGAAGGCGTCGGCATGGGCTTGTTTTTCCAGCATGGGGTCTCCTTGGGATAATGGCTCCATTACACGCCCGCCTCCGCCGCCAGCGATTGACCGATCACGAACGAGGGTTGACTCAACGCGACAGGAAGGCCGGCGCCTTTCGGCCAGTGTTGGCCGACCCGACTGAGTGTTCCGAGCATGCCACGCGCCCGCCAGACAGTGAATCCATCCGCCCGGCCCGCCTGTTCCGAGGCGGATCTGAACTTTGCGCCCCAGTTCCGCCCTTTCTATGCGCAGGAGATCGCTGGCTACGAGCGCGAACTGGACAAGCTGGTGCTGCCGGGCGAATTCAGGGCCCTGACCGAACCGCCCAGGCTGCTATTGCAGGCCTGCAGGCTGCGCGCGGGCGGGCTGGTGGTGAGTCTGGAGTCCACGCCGATCAGCGTGCAGCACCGCGCGGAACATGCGGCCGATCTGGAGCATGCGGAGTTCCTGGCGAGCTTTGTGATTGCCGGACACGGCGTCATCGTGCAGAACGATGCGACGCTGCCGCTGGAACCCGGCGACATCATCTTCCGCACGACCGCGCTGCCATCGGAAATCCGGATGTACACCGATTCGCGCATTGTGGTGGTCAAGGGGCCGCTGTCGCGCCTGTTGGGCGCGCACAGCCTGGCGATGTCGCAGTTCACCGCGCAGCGCGGCGTGGCCGTCCTGCCCATGGTGCAGACCGCCCATCGGTGCCTGCATCATGTGTTCTTCGACAAGGCGGAATCGAACCCGACGTCGTCGCTGTTTGCCGAACAGGCGCTGTTGGCGCTGCTGGCTTCGATCTACACCAGCCAGGCGCTGGAGAAGATACCGGGCGATGCGCGCGGGCCCGCCGATAATTGGCAGGTGCTGGCCAGCTACATCGATGCCCACATCACCGATCCGGAACTGTCGGTGCAGGCGGTGGCGGATGTGCTGCGCGTGACCACGCGCTGGGTGCACCGCTTGTTCAAGATGCGCTCGCTGCAATACACCAGCTACGTGCGTGAACGCCGTCTGCAGCTGGCCAGGGAAGCGCTGGAGGATCCGCGGCGTGCGCATGTCGAGGTCAAGGAGATCGCGGCCTCTTGCGGCTTTCAGCACGCGAGCCATTTCATCCGCCGCTTCCATGAACGCTTCGGCATGTCGCCGGCCTTGTACCGCAAGACTGCCAGAAGCGGCAACGGCGGCGCGTAGCGTCGCGCCGCCTGCTCTTGCCGTGCCTGCGCGTCAGGCGCGGCGCAGGTCCTGCGGCGTGGGCTTCATGAGAAACGCCGAGGTGCCGGCCACGATGCCGAGGAAGGCCAGATAGACGCCGACGGGAAGAATGCTGTCGAATTTCTGCACCAGCGTGGCCGAGATCAGCGGCGCCAGCCCGCCGCCGATGGCGGCCGAGAACTGGACCCCGATGGACAATCCGGAATAGCGCAGCTCTGCGGGAAACTGCGCGCTGTAGAGGCTGGATTGCGGCGCGATCATGATCGCGTAGTTGAAGGCCATGGCGACGAAGACGGCGAGACTGTATGCCATCAACGAACCGCTGCCCACCGCGAGAAAGATCGGAATGGCCATGAGTCCCAGCAGCATGCCGCCCCAGCCACAGACGCGGCGCGCGCCGATGCGGTCGGCCAGCACGCCGAACAGCGGAATGGTGAACATCAGCACGCCGGCGCCGTAGAGCAAGGCATGCAGCGCGTCGGCGCGGCTGAAGCCGAGCTTGGACACCGCGTAGGAAACCGAGAACACCAGGAATGTGTAGATCAGCGTGACCTCGGCGATCTTGCAGCCTATGCACAGCAGCAGCGATTTGCCGTGCGCGCGCAGCAGTTCACCCAGGGGCATCTTGTCTTGCACGGACTGTCTGTTGCGCGCCTTCTCGCGCTTGACCTCTTCGAATTCAGGCGATTCGTCGATGCCGTGGCGGATGAACAGGCCGACGACGATGAGCACGGCGCTGGCCAGGAACGGCAGGCGCCAGCCCCAGGACAGGAAGTCCTCTTCCGGCAGCCGCGTCACCAGCGCGAAGGAACCGACCGACAGCAGGATGCCCAGAGGCGCGCCCACCAGCGGCAGGCTGCCGAAGAATGCCTTCCATTTGGGCGGCGCGTGTTCGACCGCCATCAGCATGGCGCCGCCCATTTCGCCGCCGAACGACAGCCCCTGGCCGACGCGCAGCGCCACCAGCAGCACCGCCGCCGAGATGCCGATCTGTTCATAGGTCGGCAGCAGTCCGATGAGCACCGTGCATATGCCCATCAGCAGCAGGCTGAGAGTCAGCATGGACTTGCGGCCGATGCGGTCGCCGAAATGGCCGAAGAGGATGCCGCCGATGGGCCGCGCCAGCATGCCGCTGGCGAAGGCTCCGAAGGCGGCCAGCGTGCCGGTCACGGGATCGAACTGCGGGAAGAAAATCTTGTTGAACACCAGCGCCGCGGCGGTACCGTAGGCGAGGAAGTCGAAGGCTTCCACGGCGGTGCCGATGACCGTGGCAACGGCGACCCGGAACAGATTCGGTTTCTTGTGTGATTGGGCTATAGGCTGCGCGGCCTGGATGGCGTCCATGTCGTTCCCTCTTGTCTTGTAATAGTGGTTTTTGTCGTTGTGCGCGGGCCTCAGGGACCCGGTGGCACATACCCCGGCAACTGCTGTATGCGCTTGCGCCACGCCGCGATGGCGGGATAGGCGTCGATGTCGACGGCGGCTTCCTCGGCCAGCGCCAGGTAGCCGTAGCAGGCAATGTCGGCCACGGTCGGCGCATCGCCGCCCGCCAGCCAGGCATGGCCCGCGAGACGCTGGTCCAGGCGTTGCAGCACGCGGTCGGTGCGGGCCTGCATGCCAGGCACGTCGAGCAGGGCCTCGCTTACGCCCAGGTGGTGCGCGGCTTCGGCGTTGCTGACGACGTGTGTCAGGCGCAGCGGCTGGAGGCTGTTGGCGATCTCGTTGGCGGATACCGACATCCAGGCATGCATGGCGCCGATGCGCGGCAGCGGCGCCAGCCATTCGGGGGCGTAGTGATGCGCCAGATGCAGCAGGATGGCGTGGCTGTCCCAGATGGCGGTGTCGCCATCGGTCAGCGCGGGGATCTGCTGGAAGGCGCTGACGCGCTCGAATTCCGCGGTCTGGTTCTTGCGGGCCAGCACGTCGACGAACCGGCTTTGGTAGTCCCGGCCGATGAGCGCAAGAAAGAGGCGCGCCTTGTAGCAGTTGCCGGAGCGCGGGTGGTCGTAGAGGGTCAACATTCAATGGCTCCGTGTGTAGGAGGCCCGGCCGGAAAGGGCCGGCAGCGGGCGGCTGCATGGAATGCTAGGGCTGTGGACTGGGTGCGGAATTGACAGGGAGAGAACCGCGATTGACCAGATGCGACGCACAGGCGCCGCCTTGATCGCGCCCTCTGGTTTTCCCCTAGCCGAGTCCTGCCGATTCGGGCGCGAGCGGCGCGCACGGCCATAGCGCGCCGTGCAATGAAAACGCCCCCTTGCGGGGGCGTGTCTTTGGGGGCGCTGCTGGTTATGCCGGGTTGTCGATGTCGACGAATTCGACCTTGATACCGAAATGTTCCGCGACCGCCTGGCCCAGCGCCTGCGCGCCGTAGCGTTCGGTGGCATGGTGGCCTGCGGCGATGAAGCCCACGCCGGTTTCGCGCGCCAGGTGCACCGTGGATTCGGAGACCTCACCCGTGATGTAGGCGCTGGCGCCTGCGTCCGCCGCATCGCCCAGCATGCCTTGCGCGCCGCCCGTGCACCAGGCCACGCGCGCCAGCGGCATGTCCGGGTCGCCCACCACCAGCGGCTGGCGGCCCAGGCGCTCGGCCACGCGCTCGCCCAACTGGCCCAGCGTCGCCACGCCTTGCGCGGCGCCCAGCCAGACCAGGTTGTCGGGGCCACAGGTTTGCGGCGCGCCATCGTCGCGCAGCGCGGGCGTCAGGCCCAGCACGCGCGCCAGCTGAGCGTTGTTGCCCAGCGTAGGATGCGCGTCCAGCGGCAGATGGTAGGCGTACAGGTTCAGGTCGTTTTTCAGGGCCAGGGCCATGCGCGCGCGGCGCGTACCGATGACGCGGCGGTCCTCGTTGCGCCAGAGCCAGCCGTGGTGCACCAGCACCGCATCCGCGCCGCGTTCGACCGCCACGCGCAGCAGGGCTTCGCTGGCCGTGACTCCGGCGATAATGTGTGCGATTTCGGATCGGCCTTCCACCTGCAGCCCGTTGGGGCAATAGTCCTTGAACCGCGCCGCTTGCAGGGTGTCGTCCAGCCAGTTGGCCAGGACGTGGGAGTCCACTTTACTCATAGCTAGTCCTATCAGAATCATGCGCCGATATTGGCTGATCTTTGCTCAGGCCGTCACGGTCTGCCTGGGTATTCTATTCGTCGTGACGACCTTGCGGCCCGACCTGCTGCGGCTGGCCGGACCCGCGGCGGGGCCGCAGTCCGCAGCGGCCGCCGCAAGACCGCCCGCTGCGCGCACCCAGGCCACGGCGTCCTATGCCGAGGGCGTGGCCCGCGCGGCTCCTTCCGTGGTCAACGTATACACCACCAAGCACGTTAACGTGCCGCTGATTCCGCTGCCCGACGATCCGGTGCTGCGCCAGTTCTTTGGCCAGGTGCCGGGCGTGACCCGGCGGCAGGCCTCGACCAGCCTGGGGTCCGGCGTGATCGTGAACCAGGACGGCTACGTGCTGACCAACTACCACGTGGTGCAGGCCGCGGAAGCGATCGAGGTTGCGCTGTCCGACGGCCGCCGCGATACCGCGAAAGTGGTGGGCGCGGATCCGGACACCGATCTGGCCGTGCTGAAGCTGGCCACCTTGCGCGCCCTGCCCGCTGCCACGCTGGCGCCGGACCGGGGCTTGCGCGTGGGCGACGTGGTGCTGGCCATCGGCAATCCGTTCGGCGTGGGGCAGACCACCACGCTGGGCATCGTGTCGGCGCTGGGCCGCAACGGACTGGGCCTGAACACCTACGAGAACTTCATTCAGACCGACGCGGCGATCAACCCCGGCAATTCCGGCGGCGCGCTGGTCGACGCCGCCGGCAATCTGGTGGGCATCAACACCGCCATTTATTCCGAATCAGGCGGGTCGATGGGCATAGGCTTCGCCACCCCCATCGAGATCGCGCGCAAGGTCATGGACGAGATCGTCAAGACCGGCGCGGTCAAGCGCGGCTGGCTGGGCGTGGAGCCGCAGGACGTGACCCCGGAGCTGGCACGCGCCTTTGGGCTGGACCGCGACACCACCGGCGTGATCATCGCTGGCGTGATGCGCGACGGGCCGGCGGCGCGCGGCGGCCTGCGGGTGGGCGACATCGTGCAGTCGGTCAACGGCAAGCGGATGATGGATACCGCCAGCCTGCTGTCGGAGATCGCGCAGCTGCCGCCGGGCCAGAGCGCCAAGCTGGGAATATTGCGCAGCGGCAAGCCGGCCGAGCTGGCCGTGGTGGTGGGTACGCGCCCGGGCAAGCCGCGCTAGGACGGGGCCGGGTCCGCGAACGGAGCTCAGGTCGCGGCGGGGTCTTTGGCCATCAGGCGCACCGCCGACAGGATGGCTTTCTTGGTGCTTTCGGATTGGGTGCGCAGCAGCGCCCATATTTCCGTGCAATAGCCGTCCGGGGCATGGTCCGGGGGGAATGCGCTGTCTTGCGGTGTATCCCCACCCGGCCCCACGCCGTCGGTCAGCCACGGCACGCTGGTGTCCAGCGCCCGCGCCAGCCGCAGCAAGGTGGCGCGAGACGGCGAGTAGCAGTCTTCGCGCATGAGGATCCGATGGATGCACGATTGCGGCACGCCGGAAATGCGCGCCAGCTGGTTCTGGCTTTTGATGCCGCGCCAGCGCATCAGGGTATGCAGTCTTTGGGCGAGTGACATAAGGGCAATGTAGAGTTGCCGCAGGCCGCCCACAAGGTGAAACGGTCCTGCTTTGTGGGCAGGACCGTCCGAAGGGATCAGTGGCGTTCTGTCAGCGAGTCCGAACCGGCCTCGCTCTCTGCTTCTGGTTTGGGCGTGACCAGCCGGGCGCAGATCAGCCCGACCTCATACAGCAGGCACAAAGGCACTGCCAGCATGAACTGGCTGACCACGTCGGGCGGCGTGACCACGGCGGCGATGATGAAGGCCCCCACCACCACGTAGCCGCGCGCTGCCTTCAGCTTGGACAGTTCGACCACGCCCATCTTCACCAGCAGCACCACGGCCACGGGCACTTCGAAGGTGATGCCGAAGGCCATGAACATCGTCATGACGAAGCTCAGGTAGGCCTCGATGTCCGGCGCGGGCGTGATGGACTGCGGCGCGAACGTGGCGATGAAGTGGAACACCGTGCGGAACACCACGAAATAGCAGAACGCCATGCCCGCGATGAACAGAAAAGTGCTGGAAACGATAAGCGGCAGCGCCAGGCGCTTTTCATGCCGGTACAGGCCGGGCGCCACGAAGGCCCAGGCCTGGTACAGCACCACAGGCAGCGCCAGGATGAACGCAGCCATCATCGTGACCTTGACGGGCACCATGAACGGCGTGATGACGCCGGTGGCGATCATGCGCGTGCCTTCGGGCAGCGAAGCCAGCATCGGCTGGGCCAGCACGTCGTAGATGGCCGACGCGCCGGGGTAGATGAACAGCACGATGAATATGCCGATCACGGCGGCGGCGGCGCGCAGCAGGCGGGTGCGCAGCTCGACCAGGTGGGAGATGAAGGTCTCCTGCTGGCCTTCTTCTTGGGAGGCGTCCTGGGTCACGTCGGGGTTCCGGAGGGCGCAACGGGCTTGGCGGCGGGCGCGGCGTCGTCGGCCTTGGGCGCGCTGGGCGCGGGTTGTTGGGTTGCGGCAGGCGCAGGCGCAGCCACCGGCGGCAGATCCAGGTCCAGGCTGTGGTTCTGGCCGGGCGGCGGCGCGATGCTGCGTTCGGGATCGGCAGGCGTTTCGCTGGCCACGGCCGGTTCGGCCTTGATGTTGGCTTCGCGCGCGACTTCGTCGAGTTCCGCGCGGAACTGCTGGACGGGTTCCTGCAGCGAGGCCTGGGTTTCGTTCAGCGACTTCTGCACGCCCTGGGCGGCATCTTCCATTTCGCTCTTGAACTTGCGCAGTTCGTCGAGCTCGATTTCGCGCTGGATATCGGATTTCACGTCATTGACGTAACGCTGCGCGCGCCCGAGCAGGTGGCCGACGGTGCGGGCAACCTTGGGCAGGCGTTCGGGGCCGATGACGATCAGGGCGATGACGCCGATCACCATCAGTTCAGTGAAGCTGACATCAAACATTCGACGGCCGCTCGGGAGTGGATGCAATAAGGGCCGGCCTGTTCAGGACGGCCCGGGAGCCGAGCAGGCGCTCAGGAGTTGGATTTTTCCTTGGCCTGCACGTCGATGGTGTCGCCGGAGACGCGTTGTTGCGCGATCGGTTCGGCCGGCTTGTCGCCGCCGTTGGCGTCCTTCATGCCTTCCTTGAAGCCCTTGACCGCGCCGCCGAGGTCCGAGCCGATGTTGCGCAGCTTCTTGGTGCCGAAAATCAGCGCCACGATGACCAGGACAACCAACCAATGCCAGATGCTGAAACTACCCATGATGTTTCTCCGAATTACGCGTTGGGGGCCACGCGCCCTTTCCAGGGTCGCGAGCCGCCGATGATGTGGAAATGCAGATGCGGGACTTCCTGGCCGCCTTCGACGCCAGAATTGATCATGATGCGAAATCCGCCATCAGGGCCCGGATTGCAACCGTTTTCAGCGGCTAACCGCGGCGCTAACGACATCATTCTACCCAACCATTCTGCGTCCTCCCCCTTAATATCCTGCATGGATGTGACATGACGTCGAGGGATCAGCAATAAATGTACCGGCGCGGCCGGATTAATGTCGTGGAACGCAACAAAGTCCTCGTCCTCGTAGATTTTCTTGGACGGGATGTCGCCAGCGGCGATCTTGCAGAAAATACAGTTGTCGCTCATTTTTCCGGGTTCCGTGTTCAATCTTGCGGGCGGCTTGCCTTTTCCACCAGGCCGGACAGGCCCTCGCGGCGAGCCAGTTCGGCCAGTACGTCTTCGGGCCGAAGCTTGAAATGGGTCAAGGCCACCAGGCAATGGAACCACAGGTCGGCGGTTTCGCTGACGATGCGGTCGGGCACGCCGTCCTTGGCGGCCATGACCAGTTCGGTGGCTTCTTCGCCGATCTTCTTGAGGAAGGCGTCCGGGCCTTTGGCCAGCAGCTTGGCGGAATAGGAGGCTTGGGGATCGCCGCCGTTTTCGGGACGGCGGGTTTCCAGGGTATCGGCGATGCGCGCGAGGATTTCGGCGGCGCTTGCGGCTTGAGCGGTCATTTGTAGATCAGTTCGGGGTCTTTCAGCACGGGGTCCACCGTGATCCAGGATGCCTGGTCGGTCTGGCCTTCCAGGCGGCGGTAGAAGCAGCTGGCGCGCCCGGTATGGCAGGCGATGCCGCCTTGCTGGTGGATCTTGAGCAGGATCACGTCGCCGTCGCAGTCCAGGCGCAGTTCATGGACTTCCTGGGCATGGCCGGACTCTTCGCCCTTGCGCCAGAGGCGCTGGCGGGAACGCGACCAGTAAACGGCGCGCCCGGTGGCGGCCGTTTCGGCGAGCGATTCGCGGTTCATCCAGGCCACCATCAGGATCTGGCCGTTTTCGGCGTCCTGCGCGATGGCGGGTATCAGGCCGTTTTCGTCGAAGACGACATCGGCCATCCAGGCGGGTTCGTTGCTCATCTCATTCATCCGTTGTCCTCGCGCGGCGCCTTGCAGGCCGCCACTGGCGCGTGGGGACTCATAATCTTACGGCAATACCTTGTTGCACGCCTGAGAGGGGCCTCCCAAACTGATCCAGACTATCCCCAATCCAGGCCAGCCGAGCTGGGTTTTTCAATGCGTGCCAAGCAATCCGGCCTATGCAATTCGAGGCGCCACACAAGCGGGGCCGCGCGGAGCCGGGCTCTGCCGGTCCGCTGCGGCGCCCCCCTGGGGGGGAAGCGCCGCAGGCGCTTCGGGGGGGCTACATCCGGACCGGGATGCCCTGCTCAGCCATGAAGTGCTTGCACTCGCCCACAGTGTGCTGGCCGAAGTGGAAGATGCTGGCGGCCAGCACCGCGCTGGCGCGGCCGGTGGTGACGCCGTCGGCCAGATGCTGCAGGTTGCCCACGCCGCCGGAGGCTATGACGGGCACGGGCACGGCGTCCGAGACGGCGCGGGTGAGTTCCAGGTCGAAACCGGACTTGGTGCCGTCACGGTCCATGCTGGTCAGCAGGATTTCGCCGGCGCCGTAGGCGGCCATGCGGCGCGCCCAGGCCACGGCGTCCAGCCCGGTGGCCTTGCGGCCGCCGTGGGTGAAGACTTCCCAGCGGGCGGGTTCGCCCGCGGCCGAGACGCGGCGCGCGTCGATCGCCACCACCACGCATTGCGAGCCGTGGTAGTCCGAGGCGGCCCGGACCAGTTCCGGATTGGCCACGGCGGCGCTGTTGATGCTGATCTTGTCGGCGCCGGCATTCAGCAGGCGCTGGATGTCGGACACCTGGCGCACGCCGCCGCCCACCGTCAGCGGAATGAAGACCTGCGAGGCCACCTGCTCGATGATGGGCAGGATCAGGTCGCGGCCGTCGCTGGTGGCGGTGATGTCGAGGAAGGTGAGTTCGTCGGCGCCCTGTTCGTTGTAGCGGCGGGCGATCTCGACGGGGTCGCCCGCGTCGAGCAGGTTGACGAAGTTCACGCCCTTGACGACGCGGCCCGCGGTGACGTCAAGGCAGGGAATGATGCGGCGGGTCAGCGCGCTTTGCACGGGCGCGCCGGCCGCGGGGGTGCTGCTGGAGGTGGTCATTTTGCCAGTTCGTCGGCGCGTGCCTGCGCCGCTTGGAAGTCGAGCGTGCCTTCGTAGATGCTGCGGCCCAGGATGGCGCCTTCGACGCCGTCTTCCTCGACGGCGCAGAGAGCTTCGATGTCCTGGATGCCGGCGATGCCGCCCGATGCGTAGACCGGGATGCGCACGTGCTGGGCCAGGCGGACCGTGGCTTCGACGTTGACGCCGGACAGCATGCCGTCGCGGCCGATGTCCGTGTAGATGATGGCTTCGCAGCCGTAGTCCTCGAACTTCTTGGCCAGGTCGAGCACGTCGTGGCGGGTCAGCTTGCTCCAGCCGTCGGTGGCGATCTTGCCGTCGCGGGCGTCCAGGCCGACGATGATCTGGCCCGGGAAGGCGCCGCAGGCGTCCTGCAGGAAGCCGGGATTCTTGACCGCGGCCGTGCCGATGATCACGTAGGAGATGCCGGCGTCGAGGTAGCGTTCGATGGTGTCGAGGTCGCGGATGCCGCCGCCGATCTGCACGGGGATGTCGTCGCCGACAGCGTCCAGGATCGCCTTGATGGGGGCTTCGTTCTTGGGTTTGCCGGCGACGGCGCCGTTCAGGTCGACCAGATGCAGGCGGCGAGCGCCTTGGTCGAGCCAGCGTGTGGCCATGGCGGCGGGGTCTTCAGAGAACACCGTTGCATCGTCCAGGTCACCCTGGCGCAGGCGCACGCAGCGCCCGTCTTTGAGATCGATGGCGGGGATCAGCAGCATGGTGGGCAGCGAAAAAATATATGGGTTGAAAGGGCTGGCGGGCGTGGGCTCGGAGCCTACGGCTGCCAGTCTACAAAATTGCGATACAGGCGCAAACCGTGCTCGGCGCTCTTTTCGGGATGAAACTGCACCGCGAAAATGTTAGCTGCCGCCACCGCGCAGGTAAAGGCAAGGCCATACTCGGTTTCACCAACAGTCAGGTCCGGATCTTCCGGGTCGGCGTAGTAGCTATGGACGAAATAGAAGTGCGTTTCGTCCGGAATGCCGGCCCAGATAGGATGAGAGCGCGTCTGGCGCACTTTGTTCCATCCCATGTGCGGGACCTTGAGGCGCTCGGGGCGGGTGTCGGCCAGTCCGGCGCCGCCGGCGTCGGTCAGGCAGGCCGCGTCATCGCTGACGGGATCGGCAAAGCCGGGGCCCGAGAAGCGGCGCACCACGCCGGGGAACAGCCCCAGGCAGGAGGTGCCGCCTTCCTCGCTGGAATCGAACAGCATCTGTTCGCCCACGCAGACGCCCAGCAGAGGCTTCTCGCGCGCGGCGCGCACCACGGCCTCGCGCAGGCCGGATTCGTTCAGGGTGCGCATGCAGTCCGCCATGGCGCCCTGGCCGGGAAACACGACGCGGTCGGCCGCGGCGATTTCCTGGGGCTGGCTGCAGATGCGGATGTCGGCATCGGGGGCGGCGTATTTCAGGGCGCGGGCGACGGAATGGAAATTGCCCATTCCGTAGTCGACGATGGCGATAGTGGTCACTTCTTTCTGCCTGCTGCGGGTGGATGGCGGAGGTGTTACAGCACGCCCTTGGTGGAGGGCACGACGTCGCCCATGCGGGGATCGACTTCCATGGCCATGCGCAGGGCGCGGCCACAGGCCTTGAAGACCGTTTCCGCCTGGTGGTGGGCGTTGACGCCGCGCAGGTTGTCGATGTGCAGCGTGATCAGGGCGTGGTTGACCAGGCCCTGGAAGAATTCGCGCGTCAGGTCCACGTCGAAGTCGCCGATGCGGGCGCGGGTGAAGGGGATGTGGTATTCCAGGCCCGGGCGGCCGGAGAAGTCCACCACCACGCGCGACAGCGCTTCGTCCAGCGGCACGTAGGCATGACCGTAGCGGCGCAGGCCGGCCTTGGTGCCGACCGCCTTGGCGATGGCCATGCCCAGCGTGATGCCCACGTCTTCCACCGTATGGTGCGCGTCGATGTGCAGATCGCCTTCCGCCTTGATGTCGAGGTCGATCAGGCCGTGGCGGGCGATCTGGTCCAGCATGTGGTCCAGGAACGGCACGCCGGTGTCGATCGTCTGCTTGCCGGTGCCGTCGATATTGACGGCCACGCGGATGCGGGTTTCGTTGGTGTTGCGGGTGATCTCAGCGGTACGCATGTTAAGCACTCAAAATCTCTTGCAGGGCGGATAGCAAGGCGGCGTTTTCGGCCGGGGCGCCCACCGAGATGCGCAGGCAGTCGGCCAGCAGCGGATGGGCGTTGGAGAAGTTGCGAATCAATATTTTGCGCGTTTTCAGGGCAAGATGCACGGCGTTGCCGTCCAACTTGCCGGAAAAGCGGGCAAGAACGAAGTTGCCGGCGGAAGGGAATACCCGCACCCCGGGCAGTTGGGCCAGGGCGGCGGCCAGCGGTTCGCGGTCTGCACGCAGGCGGGCGGCCTGTTCGTCCAGCACCGGCTTGTGGCGCAGCACGGCCGACAGCGTGGCCTGGGTCAGCACGTCCAGGTTGTAGGGCGGGCGGACCTTGTTCAGTTCCGCGATCCAGGCTGGGTGGCCGGCCAGGTAGCCGAAGCGCAGGCCGGCCAGGCCGATCTTGGACACCGTGCGCATGACGACCACGTTCGGCGCGTCCAGCACCTGCGGCATCCAGGTGTGGCCGGCGAAGGGCTGGTAGGCCTCGTCCAGCACCACCAGGCCGGGGGCGGCGGCGATGATGGCCGCTACATCCTCATCGGACCAGAGGCCGCCGGTGGGGTTATTGGGCACGGCCAGGAACACCACCTTGGGCCGGTGTTCCTGGATGGCGGCCAGCATGGCCGGCAAGTCCAGGGTCAGGTCGGCCGTCAGCGGCACGCCGACGAAGCGGGCGTGGTCGAAGCGCGCGGCCATGTCGAAGTAGACGAACGACGGCCAGGGCGACAGCACCGTGTCACCCGGATTGCAGCAGGCCTGCACCACGATGTGGATGAGCTCGTCCGAGCCGTTGCCGAACAGCACGTCTGCCCCATCCGGCACGCCGAAGGCCGTTTTCACGGCCGCTTGCAGCGCCGACAGGTCAGCCGCGGGGTAACGGTTCAGCGGCGTGTCGCGCACGGCACGGGCGATGTCGTCGCGAACCGCCTCGGGCAGTTCGTAGGGGCATTCCATGGCGTCGAGCTTGATGCAGCCCTCGGCATGGGCCACGGGATAGGCGGCCAGCTCGCGGATGTCCGCCCGGACGGTGCCGGCGATGCGGCCCGGCACGGTCATGGCTGGTCGATCCGGTATTGGGCGCTGGCGGCATGCGCCTGCAGGCCCTCGCCCAGCGCCAGTTCGGCGGCGATGCGGCCCAGCTTCTGGGCGCCCTGGTGCGAAACCTGGATCAGGCTGGAGCGCTTCTGGAAGTCATAGACGCCCAGCGGCGAGGAAAAGCGCGCAGTGCGCGAGGTCGGCAGCACGTGGTTGGGACCGGCGCAGTAGTCGCCCAGCGATTCGGAGCTGAAGCGGCCCATGAAGATGGCGCCTGCGTGGCGGATCTGCGCGGTCCATTTTTCGGGGTTCTCGGTGGAGATCTCGAGGTGCTCGGGCGCGATGTCGTTGGCGATCCGGCAGGCTTCTTCGAGATCCTGGACCAGGATCAGCGCGCCGCGGTTGGCCAGGCTGACGCGCAGGATGTCGGCGCGCGGCATGGTGGGCAACAGGCGTTCGATCGAGGCCTGCACTTCTTCGATGAAAGCGGCGTCCGGGCACAGCAGGATGGATTGCGCCAGTTCATCGTGCTCGGCCTGGGAGAACAGGTCCATGGCGATCCAGTCGGCCGGCGTCTTGCCGTCGCAGATGACCAGGATTTCGCTGGGGCCGGCGATCATGTCGATGCCGACCACGCCGAACACGCGGCGCTTGGCGGCGGCGACGTAGGCGTTGCCCGGGCCGACGATCTTGTCCACGGCCGGCACGGTGGCGGTGCCGTAGGCCAGCGCGCCCACGGCCTGCGCGCCGCCGATGGCGAAGACGCGGTCCACGCCGGCGATGGCCGCGGCGGCCAGCACGATGGGATTGCGCACGCCGTCCGGCGTGGGCGTGACCATGACCAGTTCCTGCACGCCCGCGACCTTGGCCGGAATGGCGTTCATCAGCACCGAGGACGGATAGGCGGCCTTGCCGCCGGGCACATACAGGCCCACGCGGTCCAGCGGAGTCACCTGCTGGCCCAGCATGGTGCCGTCGGCATCCGTGTAGGTCCAGGTCTCGGCGCGCTGGCGTTCGTGGTAGCTGCGCACGCGGTCGGCGGCGGCTTCCAGCGCGTTGCGTTGAGCGGCGGGCAGCGCGGCCAGGGCCGCCTGCCAGTCCGCCTTGGGGATCTCCAGCGTCTGGGCCGATGCGCCGGGCATGCGGTCAAAGCGCTGCGTGTATTCCACCAGCGCGGCGTCGCCGCGGGCGCGCACGTCGGCCAGGATGCCGGCCGCGGCGCGGTCGATGGATTCGTCCTCGGTGGCTTCGAAGGCCAGCAGCGTGGACAGGGCGGATTTGAATCCGGGATCGCGGGAGTCGAGACGATTGATCAGGGCCATGGCGTCATGGAGCAAGCAGGTAACGGCCGCCGCGGCGTCGCGGCGGGCGAGGGTCAGGCGTTGCGGGCAGCGGCTCTTTCGAAGGCGTCCAGCAGCGGTTGCAGGCGGGCGCCGCGGGTCTTCAGCGCGGCCTGGTTGACGATCAGGCGCGAGGAGATCGGCATGATGTCTTCCACCGCGACCAGGTCGTTGGCGCGCAGGGTGCCGCCGGTGGACACCAGGTCCACGATGCAGTCGGCCAGTCCCACCAGCGGCGCCAGTTCCATCGAACCATACAGCTTGATGATGTCCACGTACACACCCTTGGCCGCGAAGTGTTCACGGGCTGACTGCACGTATTTGGTGGCCACGCGCAAACGCGCGCCCTGGTGGACGGCGCCTTCGTAGTCGAAGCCCTTGCGCACGGCCACGGCCAGGCGGCACTTGGCGATGTTCAGGTCGATCGGCTGATACAGGCCGCCGGGCTGCTCCTTGGCGTGCTCGATGAGCACGTCCTTGCCCGCGATGCCGAGGTCGGCCGCGCCGTACTGCACATAGGTGGGCACGTCCGAGGCGCGCACGATGATCAGGCGCAGGCCGGGGTCGCTGGTGGGCAGGATCAGCTTGCGCGAGCTTTCGGGATTCTCGGGGACTTCGATGCCGGCCTCGGCCAAGAGCGGCATGGTTTCTTCGAAGATGCGCCCTTTGGACAGGGCCAGGGTCAAGGGGGGGATGACGGTGGCATCGTTCATGCCTGTTCCTTGGTGACGCGTTGGATGTTCGCGCCCAGGGCGCGCAGTTTGACTTCCATCTGGTCGTAGCCGCGATCCAGGTGGTAGATGCGGTCGACCAGGGTTTCGCCTTCGGCCGTGAGGCCGGCGATGACCAGGCTGGCCGAGGCGCGCAGGTCGGTGGCCATGACGGTGGCGCCCGACAGCTTCGGCACGCCGCGCACGATGGCGGTGTGGCCGTCGATGTCGATGTCCGCGCCCATGCGGCGCAGTTCCTGCACGTGCATGTAGCGGTTTTCGAAGATGGTCTCGACGACGACCGAGGTGCCTTCGGCCACGGCGTTCAGCGCCATGACCTGGGCCTGCATGTCGGTGGCGAAGCCGGGGTACTCCAGCGTGCGAAAGCCCACGGCGCGAGGGCGCGAGGACATGGCGCAGCGGATCCAGTCGGGGCCGGTCTCGATGGTGAGGCCGGCCTCGGTCAGCTTGCCCAGCGTGGCGCCGAGGATGTCCGCGTCGGTATTGCGCAGGACGATGTCGCCGCCCGCCGCGCCGACGGCGCACAGGAAGGTGCCGGCTTCGATGCGGTCGGAGATGACGCGGTGTTCGGCGCCGTGCAGGCGCTCGACGCCGTCGATCACGATGCGGCTGGTGCCGTGGCCCTGGATGCGAGCGCCCATCTTGATGAGCAGTTCGGCCAGGTCCACCACTTCCGGTTCGCAGGCGGCGTTTTCCAGCACGGTCCGGCCTTCGGCCAGCACGGCGGCCATCAGCAGGTTCTCGGTGCCGGTGACGGTGACCATGTCGGTGCGCACGGAGGCGCCCTTCAGGCGCTTGGCGCGCGCCACCACGAAGCCGTGTTCGATGCTGATTTCCGCGCCCAGCGCGGCCAGGCCCTTGATGTGCTGGTCCACGGGGCGCTGGCCAATGCTGCAGCCGCCGGGCAGGCTGACGCGGGCTTCGCCGAAGCGCGCCAGCAGCGGGCCCAGCACCAGGATGGAGGCCCGCATGGTCTTGACCAGATCGTAGGGAGCTTCCAGCTTGTCGACCTGGTTGGCCTGCAGCGTGACCGTGCCGTCCGCGTCACGCTCGGCGCGCATGCCCATGCGGCCCAGCAGGCGCAGCATGGTGGCCGTGTCGTTCAGGTGCGGCACGTTGCTGAGGGTCAGCGCGTCGGCGGTCAGCAGGCCTGCGCACAGGATGGGCAGGGCCGAGTTCTTGGCGCCGGAGATGGAGATTTCGCCTTGCAGGCGCGAACCTCCGGTGATGCGTAGCTTGTCCATTACTTGCCTGCTTGCTGGTATTCGGCGGGAGTCAGGGTGCGCATGGACAGCGCATGGATCTCGGCCTTCATGCGGTCGCCGAGCGCGGCATAGACCAGCTGGTGGCGCTGGATCAGGCGCTTGCCTTCGAAGGCGGTGCTGACGATGACCGCGTCGAAATGCGAGCCGTCGCCTTGCACGTCTAGGTGTTCACAGGGCAGGCCGTCCGCGATGTATTGGCGGACTTGCGCGGGAGTGGGAAGCATGGACGTCAGTTCCTGAGTTTGTAGCCGCTGGCCAGTAGCCGCAGCGCATAGAGCGATAGCGCGAGGAACACCCCCGTCACCACCGCCAGGCTGCGCCAGGGGGAGACGTCCGACACCGAGAAGAATCCGTAGCGGAAGCCGTCGATGGTGTAGAAGATGGGGTTCCAATGGGACACGCCCTGCCAGAAGGCGGGGAGCGTGTGGATGGAATAGAACACGCCGGACAGGAAGGTGGCCGGCATGATGAGGAAGTTCTGGAAGGCCGCGAGCTGGTCGAATTTTTCGGACCAGAGGCCCGCGATCAGGCCCAGCACGCCCATGATGCCGCAGGCCAGCACGGCGAAGACGGCCAGCCACAGCGGATGGGTGGGAATCAGCGACACGAAGAACAGCGCCACCACCCACACGCACAGCCCGACCGCGAGGCCGCGCACGATCGCCGCCAGCACATAGGCGGCGAAGATGTCGCGGTGCGACAGCGGCGGCAGCAGCATGAAGACCAGGTTGCCCGTGATGCGGCTCTGGATCAGCGACGACGAGGGATTGGCGAAGGCGTTCTGCAGCATGCTCATCATCATGAGCCCGGGAATCAGGAACGCCGTGTAGGGCACGCTGCCATACACCATGACGCGCCCTTCCAGCACGTGGGCGAAGACCAGCAGGTACAGCAGCGCGGTGATGACGGGCGCGGCGATGGTCTGGAAGCTGACTTTCCAGAAGCGCAGCAATTCCTTGCGCAGCAAGGTCGGGAAGCCGGAGCCCGCATCCAGGCGGGGCTGCACCAGCGGCTGGCTGGCGGTCGCGGCGGGCTGGGTCATGACGAGATCTCTTCGGGTTGCAGGGCGGGCGCGGGTTGCTCGTCGCCTTCGTGCATGATGCGCACGAAGGCGTCTTCCAGGTCGACCCCGCCGACGCGGGCCATCAGGGCCTGGGTGGTGTCCAGCGCCACGATGCGGCCGCGCTTGAGCATGGCGATGCGGCCGCACAGGGCTTCCGCTTCTTCCAGGTAGTGGGTGGTCAGCATGATGGTGTGGCCGGCCTTGTTCAGGCGCGAAATGAATTCCCACAGCGTGCGCCGGAGGTCCACGTCGACGCCGGCGGTGGGTTCGTCCAGCACGATCACGGGCGGGCGGTGCACCAGCGCCTGGGCCACCAGCACGCGGCGCTTCATGCCGCCGGACAGCGCCCGCATATTGGAGTTGGCCTTGTCGGCCAGCCCCAGGTTGAACAGGATTTCGTCGATCCAGTCGTCGTTCTTGCGCAGGCCGAAATAGCCGGACTGGATGCGCAGGGTCTCGCGCACCGTGAAGAACGGGTCGTAGACCAGCTCTTGCGGCACCACGCCCAAAGCCCGCCGCGCCGACTTGTAGTCGGCCACGACGTCGTATCCACAGACCGTGGCGCGGCCCGAACTGGCGTGCGCCAAGCCGGCCAGGATCGAGATCAGCGTGGTCTTGCCGGCGCCATTGGGGCCGAGCAGGCCGAAGAACTCGCCGTGCTCGATATTCAGGCTGACATTGTCCAGCGCCTGGAAGCCGGCGGCGGGCGCGCGCCCGAGCAGCTTCTGCCAGCCGCGCTGGCGCGGGGAGTAGACCTTGGAGACGTTTTCTAGACTGACGGCGGACATGACGGCGGGAGATGGCCCGAAAAGAGCGAATTGATCATTATATAAGCGCGTCGCTGCCGTTCCGGCCGGTAGCCCTGGCATTCCCCCGGGTATCCGACCGGTCTGTCCCTAAAAGAATCGGCCCGGCGGGCCACTGGGGCGCGCCGGGCCGCGACAGCCGCAAGGCCGATCATTGGTTGCGTTGGTTCAACGCCTTGATCAGGCCGTCGATGCCGTCGCGGTTGATCTGCTGCGCGAACTGGTTGCGGTAGTTCTCGATGAGCCAGATGCCTTCGACGTTCATGTCATAGATCTTCCAGCCTTGGGCCGTCTTTTCCAGGCGGTAGTCGACGCCCACCGGCTGGTCGTTGCCCTGGGAGATCAGGGTGCGCACGACCACGTCGTCGGCTTTGGGGTCGCCGCGGAACGGCAGTGCGCGCACCGTGGTGCTGGACGTGACGCGGGTCAGCGCGCCGCTGTAGGTGCGCACCAGCGTGCCGCGGAAGGCCTCGGCCAGTTCCTTTTTCTGCACATCGTTGGCCTGGCGCCAGTAGCGGCCGGCGGCCAGGCGCGTGGTCTTCTGGAAGTTGACGTAGGGCAGGATGTGCTCGTTGACGACCTGGTTGATGCGGGCGGTGTTGCCCGCCTTGACGGCGCCATCGGCCTTCAGCACGTCCAGGGCCTCGTTGGCCGCGGCGAGCACGAACTGGTCGGGAGAACCGTTGGGGTCGGGTTTGGCCTGCGCGCCGGCGCTCAGGCCCAGGGCCACGAGGCCCGTGAAAACCAGACGCTGCAGCAGGGAAACAAAGGAAACTCGCATCAAAACTCCTTACTTGTACTGGGGCGCACCCCGCGGCTTACTTGGCCGCAGGTTGCGCCGCGGGTTGAGCCGCCGGCTGCGCGGCGGGGGCGGCGTCGTCCTCGTCGTCTTCGTAGTTGGGCAGCGAGGACTCGTCGTCCACCTTCTGGCCCAGCACCATGGCGGCGCGGCGCTGCAGATAGGCGTCGCGCACGAAGCTGTAGGGATCGAGCGCGACGCGGTCGATGGTGTCGGTGGCGCTCAGCAGGCTGGCGCGCGTGTCCACCACGCGCAGGCCCCACAGCGAGTTGCGCAGGCGCACGTTGTCGATGGAATCGACGCCCATGTAGCCGTAGGTGGTGCCCGCGTAGTCGCCGATCAGGCCAGCGCCGTCGCGTACCGACGACGAGCCGAAGAACGGCAGCACCAGGTACGGACCCTGGCTGAAGCCCCACACGCCCAGCGTGGTGCCGAAGTCGTTCGGGATGCGGCGCGCGCCGTTGGCCGAGGCGACGTCGAAGCAGCCGCCCACGCCCATGGTGGTGTTGAACAGGAAGCGGCCCAGCGTGTTGACGAAGTCGTGGCCGCGGCCCTGCAGGAAGCTGTTGGCGCCGGACCAGAGGTCACCGACGTTGCTGAAGATGTTGTGCACGCAGCTGCGCACCGGCTGCGGCGTGACGAAGGTGTAGGCCTGCGCCACCGGCTTGAAGACGGCACGGTCGACGGTGTCGTTGAATTTGTAGACGCCCCGGTTGAAGCCTTCCCAGGGATCGCGGGGATCCGGGTTCTGCGGCGCGGCGCAGCCTGCCATCAGCGCGCCCGCGGCGGCAACGGTGGCAATCCTGCAAATGGTTTTCTTATTCATGATCAGGGCATCCCTATCAACGATTCTTATGATATTGCGTACCTTGGACGCGCTGCTGTTACCGCGTCTGTCGCATTGTCTTTAATTTGGCGTTTTCGCGGCGGGTTCCGGCGCGCTCGAGCCTTGCTTCTCGGCCGACCCGTACAGGAACTGGCTGATCAGTTGTTCAAGCACCACGGCGCTTTGCGTGTAGCGGATCTTGCCGCCGTCGACAAAGTTTTCCTCTTCGCTGCCCGCGGTCAGGCCCAGGTATTGTTCACCCAGCAGGCCCGACGTCAGGATGGACGCCGAAGTGTCCTTGGGGAACTGATAGGCCGTTTCCAGGTTGACCGAGACGATCGCCTGGAAGGTCTTGTCATCGAACGAGATGCCGGCAACCCGGCCCACGACGACCCCCGCGCTCTTGACGGGCGCGCGCACCTTGAGGCCGCCTACGTTATCGAAGTTGGCCGTCAGCGTATAGGTCGGGGCGAAAGAAAAGGTGCTCAAGTTGCCGGCGCGCAACGCCAGGAACGCCAGCGCGACCGCGCCCAGCAATACAAACAGGCCTACCCAGAAGTCGGTTTTTTCGCGAGACATGATCGATCCGTATCAATTTCCAAACATCAAGGCGGTGAGCAGGAAGTCCAGCCCAAGTACCGCCAGGGAGCCCACCACCACGGTGCGCGTGGTCGCGCGGGCAACGCCTTCGGGGGTGGGCTTGGCTTGCCAGCCCTCATAGAGCGCGACCAGCGTCACGGTGACGCCGAAGACCAGGCTCTTGATGACGCCATTGGCCACGTCTTTCCAGACGTCGACGCCGTTTTGCATCTGCGACCAGAACGCGCCGGCGTCCACGCCGATCAGCAGCACGCCCACGACCCAGCCGCCCAGGATGCCCACCATGGAGAACACCGCCGCCAGGATGGGCATGGCGATGATGCCGCCCCACAGACGCGGCACCAGCACGCGGCGGATGGGGTCGACGGCCATGACTTCCATGGCCGCGAGTTGCTCGCCGGCCTTCATCAGGCCGATTTCGGCCGTGAGAGAGGTGCCCGCACGTCCCGCGAACAGCAGCGCCGTGACCACGGGTCCCAGTTCCCGCACCAGCGACAGGGCCACCAGCAAGCCCAGCGCTTCTTCAGAGCCGTAGCGGTTCAGCGTGTAATAGCCTTGCAGCCCCAGCACGAAGCCCACGAACATGCCGGAAACGGCAATGATGAGCAGCGAGTAGTTGCCGATGAAATGGACCTGCTGCGACACCAGCCGCGGACGCGACAGCGCAATGCCGCTGCGAGCGAGCATGGCGCCGAAGAACCGGGTGAAGTAGCCGATGCCGGAAACGCGGTTGCGCACCCAGCCGCCCAGCGCGCCGATGGCGTTGTTGGATCCGCTCATGCGCGGCGGCCCTCCTGTTGCGAAAGCCACTTCTTGAAAGCGGGCGTCTCGGGATATTGGAACGCGACGGGGCCGTCGGGCTCCCCTTTGAGGAACTGTTGCACGTAGGGGTCTTGCGAGGCCGACAGCATTTCGGGGGTGCCGGCCGCGGCAAGCTTGCCCTGGCCGACCAGGTACACCTGGTCCGCGATGGCAAACGATTCATGCACGTCGTGCGTGATCAGCACCGAGGCGCAGCCGAGGCGGTCGGCCAGGTTGCGGATCAGGCGGGCGGTAATGCCCAGCGAGATCGGGTCCAGCCCCGCAAACGGCTCGTCATACAGAATGAGTTCGGGTTCCAGCACGACGGCGCGGGCCAGCGCCACGCGCCGGGCCATGCCGCCGGAGATTTCCGCCACTTTCAGGTGCGCGGCTGCGCGCAGGCCGACGGCGTCGAGCTTGTCCAGCACGCGCTCGGTGACTTCGGGCTCCGCCAGTTTGGTGTGTTCGCGCAGCGGGAAGGCCACGTTCTCGAAAACGTTCAGGTCAGTGAAAAGCGCGCCCTGCTGAAATAGGACGCCCATGCGCGTGCGCAGCGATTGCAGTTCGGTGCGGCTGACGTGGGCCATGTCCTGGCCGAAGGCCAGCACCCGGCCCCGCTGCGCGGTGAGCTGGCCGGTGGCCGCGCGCAACAGCGTGGTCTTGCCCGAACCCGAGCCGCCCATGATGGCGACCACCTGGCCGGCGCGCACGTCCATGGAAATGTCGCGCAAGACGGTGAAATCACCATAGCCTAGCGCCACACCTTCCAGGCGCAGGGCGAATTCCGGGGTCTTGCTGGTTTGAGCGGGCATGGGCAACGAAAGGGTGTTTCGGCGGCGGAGCTTGCCCTGCTGTCCGGTCGATGCGACCGGCAAAATTCATGGCCGGCGCGGCGAAGACAGGCGGCGTCGGGAAGCGCCCTGTTACTCATATGCCGGGGGCGAGGTCGGGCCTGGGCTCCCGGCGGCGAGGCGCCATTGTAGCCCGACGCTTTGTAATCACAACGCGAGAGCCCGCGCGTGGAACAGTGTTTTCGGTTCAGGGAACAATATGCTCAGCGGCGCGCCTGCGCCGCCGCGGTCTCCCGGGCCAGCCGCGCGACCAGGTCGGCGGTGGTCTCGCGCCGCGCGAGCGGCGCGCCCTGGCCGGCCCACAGGGACAGCATGTCGGTGTTGCCGGCCTTGCCGCCCGCCGTGCGCATGGGGCGCGTCAATGCGTTCTGCATGGGGTAAGGCAGGATGTCGGCCGCAATCGCGTCGGCCTCGCGCATGAAGGCGTTTTCGATGCCGCGGGCGGGCCGGCCCGAAAACGCACGGGTCACCCGCGACTGTTCCGCCCGGGAGGCGGGCAGCAGCGCCTTGTAGGCTTCATTGATGCCGGATTCCTCGGTCGTCAAGAAGGCCGTCCCCATTTGTGCCAGATCGGCGCCCAGGGCCAAGGCGGCGGCGATACCGCGGCCGTCCATGATGCCGCCAGATGCAATAACAGGGACAGAGACTGCGTCGACCACCTGGGGCACCAGCGCCATGGTGCCGATCAGCGATTCCTCGAAACCGTCCAGGAAGGTGCCGCGGTGGCCGCCGGCCTCGGCGCCTTGCGCCACGATGGCGTCCACGCCGTCCGCTTCAAGGGCCACCGCTTCGCGCACGGTGGTCGCGGTGCCCACGGTCAGAATGCCCAGTTCGCGGCAGCGCGCGATGGCCGCGGCCGGCATGCGGCCGAAGGTGAAGCTGAAGACGGCCGGACGCACCCGCAGGATGGCTTCGATCTGTTGCGGCAGCGGATCGGCTTGCGGGCCGGGCGCGGCGGGCGCCGGCAGGCCCAGCTGCTGGTGGTAGCGCGCCATCAGCGCCAGCATGCGACTGGCGTCGCCGCGCATGGGTTCTTCCGGCACCGATGCGAACAGATTGATGGCGAACGGCAGCGGCGTGCGCGCACGGATGTCGCGCGCCGCCGCCTCGATCTGCTCGGGACTCATATAGGCCGCCCCGAGCGAACCCAGGACTCCCGCCTTCGATGCTTCGGAAACCAGCTCCACCGTCGTGGCGCCGCCGGCCATGGGGGCCTGGACGATGGGATGGTGCAGCTTGAGCAGATCAATCAGACGGGTAGCCATGGAATTACTCCTGGAAGGTTACTGAAGCTGGATGTTCCCAGCCTTGATGACGTGGGCCCACTTCTCGGTTTCGCTCTTGATGAAGGCGCCGAATTCCTCGGGCGTGCCGCCGCCCGCCTGGCTGCCGGTGTCGGCGATGGCCTTCTGCACGTCCGGTTCCTTCAGGATGCGGTTGAACTCGGCGTTGAGCTTGGCGATGATGGGCGCGGGCGTGCCGGCGGGGGCGACGATGCCCTGCCAGTTGTAGGACTCGAAGCCCGGCAGGCCGGATTCGGCCATGGTGGGCACGTCGGGCAGCACGGCCAGGCGCTTGGCGGACGTGACCGCGATGGGGTGGATCTTGGCGCCCTGGATCGCGGGCAGCGCGGAATAGCCCATTTCGAACATCATCGAGATATGGCCGCCCATGAGGTCCGTCGCGGCCAGGCTGCCGCCCTTGTACGGGACGTGGACGATGTCGATCTTGGCCTGTTCGCGGAACATTTCGCCGGACAGGTGGTGTGCGCCGCCTACGCCGGACGAGCCGAAGGACAGCTTGCCGGGCTGCTTCTTGGCCAGCGCGATCAGGTCCGCCAGCGTCTTCACCGGCAGTTCGTTGTTCACGCTCAGCACCAGCGGGCTGTTTTCGATCAGGATGATCGGGGCCAGATCCTTTTGCGGATCGTAGGGCATGTCCTTCATCAGCGTCGGGTTGACCGCCATGGGCGCCAGATTGCCGGTGCCGATGGTGTAGCCGTCCGGCGCCGCGCGCGCGATCAGGTTGGTGCCGACCACGCCGCCGGCGCCTGCCTTGTTCTCGACCACGATGGGCTGGCCCAGCGTGTCGCCCAGCTTGCGCGCCAAAAGGCGCACGCGGGTGTCGGCGAAGCCGCCCGGCGCGTAGGGCACGATCATGGTGATGGGCTTGGACGGCCAGTCGGTGGTCTGGGCCTGGGCGGCGCCGCTGAAGGCGGCGGTGGCTGCCAGGGCGGCAATAAGGGGACGCAATGCTTTCATACAGATGACTCCTGGTTTTGTTTTTTTAATGTGAACGGGCCCGCGGGCCGATCGCATTATGCCCAGCGGCCACGTCATCTGTCGTGATCTTTCCCAAACGCCATGCGGACAACGCCAACAGTGCCGCGCTGGCCGCCAGCACTTGCGGCAGCCCGGCGCCCCAATGCGCCGCCCAGGACGCCAACAGCGGTCCCAGGATCTGGCCGGCGGCGAAAGCCGCGGTCATGAGGGCCGCCGCGCGCGGCGCGGCGGCGCCGGCCGAACGCCTGGCGGCCAGCATTCCCGCCTGTGTAATCACCATGAAGGTGCCGCCCACCAGCACCGCGGCCACGATCACGGCGGCGATGTGGTGCCATAGCGCCACGGCCAGCATGCCCAGCGCCATGAGCGCCTGGGCGGCGCGCCAGACTTGCACGCTGTCGCGGCCCCGTGCCAGGCGGGGCACCAGCAGGCAGGACACCGCTGCGGCCATGCCGAACAGGGGCCAGGCCCAGCCGAAGATGGCCGGGTCGGGAATGATTTCCTTCGCCATCGCCGGCAGGAAGGTGGCCGGAATGATGTAGCCCACGCCGAACGCGCCATAGTGCAGCGCCAGCGCGGGGATGTCGCGTGGCAGCCGGGCGGCGGGTGCGGCGGCGCTGGCCGATTGCGCTGGCATTGGCGCCGCCTGGCGGCGCAACCCCGGCCAGGCGATCGCGGACAGGGCCAGCGCCAGCGCCCCCAGCGCGAACCAGACCGTGTCGGCGCGCGCGTCCCAGGCTGCCAGCGCCAGGCAGGCCAGCCCCGTCAGCGCAATGCCCGCGCCCACGCCGGCGTAGGTCACTGCGGACGCGCCCGCTTCGCGCGGATCGCCTGCGGGTACCGCCCGCCACGCCGCCACGCAGATGAAGGCGCTGGCGCTGGCGTAGCCGGCGGCTAGTCGCAGCGCGCACCAGACCGCCATGCCATGCCAGACAGGCATGGCCAGCGTCAGCAGGGCCACTGCCAGCAGGCTGGCCGCCAGCGTGCCCCGCAGCCGGCGGATGGGCCAGGCGACCGCAGCCAGCGCGCCCAGCAGATACCCCGCGTAGTTGGCCGAAGCCAGCCAGCTGCCCTGGGATAGCGACAGGCCGGTTTCCTGGGCCATCAGGGGCCAGACCGGCGTGAAGGCGAACCGGCCTATCCCCATGGCGGCGGCCAGGGCCAGCGCCGCCGGCCATGCCAGGGCGGCAGCGCTGCGTGACGAGGAAGGGTAATTGGGCGTTGACATGGTCCTTACTCTACGGCTGTACTAATATCATTAATAGTGAATTATTAAGATAGTGAGTTCTCAAAATGAGAAACTTGGACCTGGATGCGCTGCAGATCTTCAAGGCGGTTGCCGACCAGGGCGGCGTGGCGCGCGCCGCTGCCCATCTGAACCGCGTGCAGTCCAACGTGTCGACGCGCCTGAAGCAGCTGGAGGCCTCGCTGGAGGCGCCGCTGTTCCGGCGGCAGAACCGCCGGCTGGTGCTGTCTGACCAGGGGCGGGTGCTGCTGTCCTACGCCGACCGGCTGCTGCGCCTGGCGGACGAAGCCCAGGCCGCGGTACGCGACGGCTCGCCGCAGGGCGTGCTGCGCATCGGCACCATGGAAAGCACGGCGGCCGCGCGCCTGCCGCCGATTCTGGCGGCCTATCACGCGGCCTGGCCGCAGGTGCGGATCGAACTGGTGACCGGCACGTCGGCCGCGCTGGCGGCCAAGGTGCGCAACTACGAAATCGAGGCCGCGTTCGTGGCGCAGCCGTTTCCGGGCGATGGCCTGGCCACGATGGACGCGTTCAAGGAAGAACTGGCGTTGATCTCGCCGCTGGCCTGGGATCCGATCGACAGTCCCAAGGACCTGGGCGACCGCAGCGTGATTGCCTTCGCGTCGGGATGCTCATACCGGCGCATCCTGGAATCCTGGCTCAACCAGGAAGGCATCGCGCCCGGCAAGGTGATGGAGTTCGCCTCGTACCACGCCATCGTCGCCTGCGTGGCGGCGGGTTCGGGCGTGGCGATTGTGCCGCGTTCGGTGCTGGCGGTGCTGGGGGCGGAGCACACGGTGCGCATCGGCGCCCTGTCCGGCTCGCATGGCCGGGCCCTGACCCAGCTGGTCTGGCGCGCCGACGACGACACGCCGGCGTTGCAGGCCCTGCGGCACAAGCTGGAGGCGCCGCAAGACTGAGGAAGGCCGCGCCTGGTGCGCGGCCCTTTTGCCTTTAGAAGCGGTAGCCGACGCCGATCGTCGCGACCCACGGATCGATGCGCGCGGTGCCGATGTGCTGGCCGTCCAGCTTCACCTTGGAACGGATGTCGATGTAGCGGATGTCTGCGTTCATGAACCAGCGCTCGTTGATCTTGAAGTCAGCGCCCAGTTGAGCGGCCACGCCCCAGGAATCGCCCAGCTTCAGGTCCGAACCCTTCAGCGCGCCTTCCGCCTTGGTGTCGAAGAAGTGGGTGTAGTTGATGCCCACGCCGATGTACGGCTGGATCATGCTGTCGGGCAGGATGTGCCATTGCAGGCTGAGCGTCGGCGGCAATTGCTTGGTCGAGCCGATCTTGCCCAGGCCGCTGCCGCTGACGTCATGCTGGAAGGGCCAGGCGCCCAGCAGTTCGATACCGATGTTGCGCGTGGCCATGTAGGTCAGCGTGAAGCTCGGGCGTACGTTGTTGTTGACGTCGAGTCCGACGCTGCCGTTGAGCACGGTGCCGTTGTTGGACGAGGGGCGGACCTGCGTCACGCCGACCTTGAACAGCACGTCGCCCGCTTCGTGGGCGTGCGCGGGGGCGGCGAGCGTGCCAGCGGCGATCAGGCCGGCGATGGCGGTGGCGCGGATACGGCCGTTCAGCGAAAACATTCTCTTCTCCGATCTTTCCATTGGGTGAGACGACAGGTTCTCAAACCTGGCGTCCGGCCCGCTTGATGTGTGTCAAATCGTGAAAAGACCGCAATCGAAAAGTGGTTATGTTGCAACAGGCGGGGGCGCGGGAAAAAAATTCGCCGCCGGCGCAATGCGCTCGGCGGCGATCCGGCTGAGTCTGATCGTTGGCGATCAGCGCGGCAGTTCGCTGCTGCCCATGAGGTAGGCGTCCACCGAGCGCGCGCACTGGCGGCCTTCGCGGATGGCCCAGACCACCAGGGACTGGCCGCGGCGCATGTCGCCGGCCGTGAAGACCTTCTCGACGTTGGTGCGGTAGTCGTCGGTATTGGCGCGTACGTTGCCGCGGGCATCGCGGTCCACGCCGAAGGCGTCCAGCACCGTCTGCACGGGCGACACGAAGCCCATGGCCAGCAGCACCAGGTCGGCCTTGATCTCGAATTCAGAGCCTTCGACTTCGCGCATCTTCATCTGGCCGGTGGCTTCGTCCTTGAACCATTCGACGCGTGCGCCGATCAGCTTTTCGACCTTGCCATTGCTGCCCTGGAGCAGCTTGGTGGTCACGGACCAGTCGCGCTCGCAGCCTTCTTCGTGCGACGACGAGGTGCGCATCTTCAGCGGCCAGTACGGCCACGTCATGGTCTTGTTCTCGCTTTCCGGCGGCTGGGGCATCAGCTCGAACTGCGTGACCGAGGCCGCGCCATGGCGGTTGCTGGTGCCGACGCAGTCGGAACCCGTGTCGCCGCCGCCGATCACCACCACGTGCTTGCCCTTGGCCAGCGTCTGGTTGGTGAGCCGGTCGCCCGCCACCGCCTTGTTCTGCTGGCGCAGGAAGTCCATGGCGAAGTACACGCCCGACAGCTCGCGGCCGGGCACCGGCAGGTCGCGCGGGGTTTCCGAACCGCCGCTCATCACCACCGCGTCGAACTCGGCCAGCAGCGATTCCGGCGTGCGCACCGTCAGGCCGTCGGCCACGGGGTCGCTGGGATTGCCGATGTAGGTCGACGGCGCGAATTCCACGCCCTCGGCTTCCATCTGCGAGATGCGGCGGTCGATCTGGTGCTTTTCCAGCTTGAAGTCGGGGATGCCGTAGCGCAGCAGGCCGCCGATGCGGTCGCTCTTTTCGAACAGCGTCACCGAGTGGCCGGCGCGGGCCAGCTGCTGCGCGCATGCCATGCCCGCGGGGCCGGAGCCCACCACGGCAACCTTCTTGCCGGTCTTGCGCGCCGGCACCTGCGGCGACACCCAGCCTTCGGCCCAGCCCTTGTCGATGATGGCGTGTTCGATGGACTTGATGCCGACAGCGTCGCTGTTGATGTTCAAGGTACAGGCAGCTTCGCACGGCGCCGGGCAGATGCGGCCGGTGAACTCGGGGAAGTTGTTGGTGGAGTGCAGGACGTCCAGCGCGCGCTTCCAGTCCTGCCGGTACACCAGGTCATTCCAGTCCGGGATGATGTTGTTGACCGGGCAGCCGTTGTTGCAGAACGGGATGCCGCAGTCCATGCAGCGCGCCGCCTGCTGCTTGGCCTGATCGTCGCTCAGGTGCAGCACGAATTCGCGCCAGTTCTTCAGCCGCTTCTGCGGGGCCTCGGAGGCCTCCTGCAGACGCTGAAATTCCATAAAGCCGGTAATCTTTCCCATGGTATCCCTCACGCAGCCAGTTGTTGCGGGTTGGCTGCACGCCACATTTCACCCAATGCGCGGCGGTAGTCCGTCGGCATGATTTTCACGAATTTGCCGCGCGAGGCTTCCCAGTCGCCCAGGATCTCGCGGGCGCGGAAGCTGCCGGTGTAGCGGAAGTGATCTTCCACCAGGCGGCGCAGGATGGTTTCGTCCGTTTCGCGTTCACCGCCGCGCTGCGCGCTGTGCCAGACGTCGATGTTGTTCTGGGCGAGCTGTTCCGCGTGCGGCACGATGCTTTCCAGTTCGACCATGGACAGGTTGGCGCGCTGCTTGAGCGTGCGTTCCGGATCCCACACGTAGGCCACGCCGCCCGACATGCCTGCCGCGAAGTTGCGGCCGGTCGTGCCCAGCACCACGACGGTGCCGCCGGTCATGTATTCGCAGCCGTGGTCGCCGGTGCCTTCCACGACGGTGGCCGCGCCCGAGTTGCGCACCGCGAAGCGTTCGCCGGCCACGCCGTTGAAGAACGCCTCGCCCGCCAGCGCGCCGTACAGCACGGTGTTGCCGGCGATGATGTGGTCCGGGCCGAAGCCGCGGAAGTCGTTGGGCGAGCGCACGATGATGCGGCCGCCCGACAGGCCCTTGCCGACATAGTCGTTGCCTTCGCCCACCAGGTCCATCGTGATGCCGTGGGCCAGGAACGCGCCGAAGCTTTGGCCGGCGGTGCCGTTGCACTGGATGTGGATGGTGTCGTCCGGCAGGCCCTCATGGCCGTAGCGCGCGGCCACCGCGCCCGACAGCATGGCGCCGATGGTGCGGTTGCGGTTGCGCACGGGGACGATGAAGGACACCTTCTCGCCGCGTTCCAGCGCGGGCTTGCTGCGCTCGATCAGCTGGTGGTCCAGCGCGCCGGCCAGGCCGTGGTCCTGCTCTTCGGTCTGGCGCACGTCGGCGTCGGATTGCGTTTGGTGGAACACGCGGGCGAAGTCCAGGCCCTGGGCCTTCCAGTGCTCCACGCCCGAGCGCATGTCCAGCAGGTCGGCGCGGCCGATCAGGTCGTCGAACTTGCGGATGCCCAGCTGGGCCATGATTTCGCGGACTTCCTCGGCGATGAAGAAGAAGAAGTTCACGACGTGTTCGGGCTTGCCCTGGAATTTCTTGCGCAGGACCGGGTCTTGCGTGGCCACGCCCACCGGGCAGGTGTTCAGGTGGCACTTGCGCATCATGATGCAGCCTTCCACGACCAGCGGCGCGGTCGCGAAGCCGAATTCGTCGGCGCCCAGCAGCGCGCCGATGACGACGTCGCGGCCGGTCTTCATCTGGCCGTCGGCCTGCACGCGGATGCGGCTGCGCAGGCGGTTGAGCACCAGCGTCTGCTGCGTTTCGGCCAGGCCCAGTTCCCAGGGCGTGCCCACGTGCTTGATGGACGACACCGGGGATGCGCCCGTGCCGCCGTCATGGCCGGCGATCACGACGTGATCGGCCTTGGCCTTGGCGACGCCCGCGGCCACCGTGCCCACGCCCACTTCGGACACCAGCTTGACCGACACCGAAGCCTTGGAATTCACGTTCTTCAGGTCGTGGATCAGCTGGGCCAGGTCTTCGATCGAGTAGATGTCGTGGTGCGGCGGGGGCGAGATCAGGCCCACGCCCGGCACCGAGTAGCGCAGCTTGGCGATGTATTCCGACACCTTGTGGCCGGGCAGCTGGCCGCCTTCGCCGGGCTTGGCGCCCTGGGCCATCTTGATCTGGATCTGGTCGGCCGACGACAGGTATTCGGCGGTCACGCCGAAACGGCCCGAGGCCACCTGCTTGATCTTGGAGCGCAGCGAGTCGCCCTTCTTCAGTTCGACGTCCGCTTCGATGCGGTCCGAGCCCAGCACCGAGGCCAGCGTATCGCCGTCCTTGATGGTGCTCTTGCCTTCGCGCATTTCGGCGCGGTAGCGCAGTTCGTCCTCGCCGCCTTCGCCGGTGTTGGACTTGCCGCCGATGCGGTTCATGGCCACGGCCAGCACCGAGTGCGCCTCGGTGGAGATCGAGCCCAGCGACATGGCGCCGGTGGCGAAGCGCTTGACGATTTCCTTGGCGGATTCGACGTCGTCCAGCGGAATCGCGCGCGACGGATCGAAGCGGAACTCGAACAGCCCGCGCAGCGTCATGTGGCGGCGGCTCTGGTCGTTGATGATCTGCGCGTACTCCTTGTACGTGCGGTAGTTGTTGGCGCGCGAAGCGTGCTGCAGCTTGGCGATGGAATCCGGCGTCCACATGTGCTCTTCGCCGCGCACGCGATAGGCGTATTCGCCGCCCGCGTCCAGGTCGTTGGCCAGCACCGGATCGGTGCTGAAGGCGGCGCGGTGCTGGCGCAGCGCTTCCTCGGCCACCTGGAAGATGCCGATGCCTTCGATGTTGGAGGCGGTGCCGGTGAAGTACTTGTTCACCAGCGCGGTCTGCAGGCCCACGGCTTCGAAGATCTGCGCGCCGGTGTAGGACATGTACGTGGAAATGCCCATCTTGGACATGACCTTGTTCAGGCCCTTGCCGATCGCCTTGATGAAGTTCTTGACCGCCTTTTCGGGGTCGTTCATCTTGCCCAGCGATTCCAGCGCCAGGTAGGGGTGGATGGCTTCGGCGCCGTAGCCGCCCAGCAGCGCGAAGTGGTGCACTTCGCGCGCCGAGCCGGTTTCCACGACCAGGCCGGTGTTGGTGCGCAGGCCGGCGCGGATCAGGTGCTGGTGGACCGCGGAGGTCGCCAGCAGCGCGGGGATGGCCACGCGCTCGCTGTCGACCAGGCGGTCGGACACGATCAGGATGTTGTAGCCGCTGCGCACCGCGTCCACGGCGCGCGCGCACAGCGCGGCCACGCGGGCTTCGATGCCCTCGGGACCCCAGGCGGCGGGATAGGTGATGTCCAGCTCAAAGCTGCGGAACTTCTTGCCCGTGACCTGCTCGATGTCGCGGATCTGCGCCATGGCGGCGAAATCCAGCACCGGCTGCGACACTTCCAGGCGCAGCGGCGGGTTGACGTTGTTGATGTCCAGCAGGTTCGGCTTGGGGCCGATGAAGGACACCAGCGACATCACCAGCTGTTCGCGGATGGGGTCGATCGGCGGGTTCGTGACCTGCGCGAACAATTGGCGGAAGTAGTTGTAGAACGGCTTGGCGCGGTCGGACAGCACGGCCAGCGGGGCGTCGTTGCCCATCGAGCCGATGACTTCTTCGCCGGTCGTGGCCATGGGTTCCAGGATGAACTTGTAGTCTTCCTGGGTCCAGCCGAAAGCCTGCTGGCGATCCAGCAGCGACACGGACGACTGCGTGGCGACGGCGGCCTGGCGCGGCGCCGGCAGCGATTCCAGCTTGATCTGCAGGCGTTCGATCCACTGGCGGTACGGCCGGCTGTTGGCCAGCTGCAGCTTGATCTCGGCGTCGTCGATGATGCGGCCCTGTTCCAGGTCGATCAGGAACATCTTGCCCGGTTGCAGGCGCCACTTCTTGACGATGCGGTTTTCGGGGATGGACAGCGTGCCGGCTTCCGAAGCCAGGATGACCATGTCGTCATCGGTGACCAGGTAGCGGGCCGGGCGCAGGCCGTTGCGGTCCAGCGTGGCGCCGATCTGGCGGCCATCGGTGAACGCGACCGCGGCGGGGCCGTCCCACGGTTCCATCATGGCCGCGTGGTACTCGTAGAAAGCGCGGCGGCTTTCGTCCATCTGCGTGTGCTGTTCCCAGGCCTCCGGGATCATCATCATCATGGCGTGGGCCAGCGAGTAGCCCGAGTTCACCAGCAGTTCCAGGCAGTTGTCGAACGTGGCGGTGTCCGACTGGCCTTCGTAGACGATGGGGTACAGCTTCTTCAGGTCCTCACCCAGCACGGCCGACTGCATCATGCCTTCGCGGGCGCGCAGCCAGTTGAAGTTGCCCTTGACCGTGTTGATTTCGCCGTTGTGGGCAATCATGCGGTACGGGTGGGCCAGCGGCCAGGCGGGGAACGTGTTGGTCGAGAAGCGTTGGTGCACCAGCGCCAGGGCCGACACCGTGCGTGGATCGGCCAGGTCGCGGTAGTAGCGGCCGACCTGGTCGGCCAGCAGCAGGCCCTTGTAGACCACGGTGCGCACCGAGGCCGAGGGCACGAAGTATTCCTTGCCGTGCGCCAGATGCATGTTCTGGATGGCGTGGCTGGCGGTCTTGCGGATCACGTACAGCTTGCGCTCCAGCGCGTCCGGCACCATCACGTCGGCGCCGCGGCCGATGAACAGCTGGCGGATCACGGGTTCGCAGGCGCGCACGGCAGGCGACATGGGCATGTCGACGTCCACCGGCACGTCGCGCCAGCCCAGGACGACCTGGCCTTCGGCGCGCACGGAGCGTTCCAGTTCCTGTTCGCAGGCCAGACGCGAGGCCGTTTCCTTCGGCAGGAACACCATGGCCACGCCGTACTCGCCGGGAGGCGGCAGCGTGATGCCTTGATGGCCGAGCTCGTCGCGGTAGAGCGTGTCGGGAATCTGGATCAGGATGCCGGCGCCGTCGCCCATCAGCTTGTCCGCGCCGACCGCGCCGCGGTGGTCCAGGTTTTCCAGGATCTTCAGACCCTGCTGGATGATGGCGTGGCTTTTCTTGCCCTTGATATGGGCGACGAAACCGACGCCGCAGGCGTCATGCTCGTTCTTCGGGTTGTACAGGCCCTGGGCAGACGGCAGTCCGATGCGGCTGGCATCGATGGGGGTCGCCTTGGGCGGGGGACAGGAGTCGATCGGGGTGATTTGGGGCATGGCGCGCTCCGCAGTGGGCCTGCGTCGTAATGTTGCAGTGCAGGAGACGGACAATACCCCCGACATGAGTAGGGTGCAATAGGAATAAATAGGGTGTGTCCCTTATTTTTGATGTTACCCGTCATCGGTCTTTAATTAGGTGACGCATCAAGAGCCGCACCAAATGGGCCTCCCCAGGGGGGTATGCACCAGCAGGGTGCGTGCGCGCCCGATAAAACGCGGTTTTTCTTATTATATGTCCCTAATTATTTGGCGATTTTCAGCAGCCTGAGCCTGAGTCGACGTTGCGGAAACGCAAATGCGCAGGCCGGCCCGAACGGCGTGGCCCGCAAAAGTGAAGAACCCGCCGTTCAGGCGGGTTCGTAATCAGGAAGAGGTCGACGTGGGCGTCGTGGTGGGCGGCGCAGAACTCGGTTCGGCATCGGACGACGCTGCGGCTGGCTTCTTGCGCGGACGTCCGCGCTGGCCGGGAGCAACCCGGCGGCTGGCGGTATGGGCCAGACTGGCAATGAAAGCGGGACCGCCCAGCGCCCATTGTCCGGAGACCGCCTGGTCGATGCGCTGGGTTTCCTCGCGCGACAGGCCGTCCTGCAAGCGCTTGCGGTAATTGGCCTGGCGGTCGAACGGGGTATTGCCGCAGGCCCAGTAGTCCGCGTGGTCCGATTGCCACTGCGCTGGCGCGGCGGTGGTGTTGCCGGTATGGCTGGAAGCGGAGGACCACGGCCAGGAGTCGGGATCCTGCGAGGCGCCGCTGCGCACCGGATAGGTTTCTAGCCAGACCAGCGACGGCAGCACCCAGGCGCCCGGTTCCAGCAAGGCGGATCGGTAGCGGCCGGCGAAGACCCGGCCGCCGCGCAAGCGCGCCGCCAGGTTGCGGCCCAGCGTCTGCATCAGGCGCGGCAGGCCTTCCTCGTCGGCGGGCGTGGCCAGCAGCAGGATGCGGTCGTTGGCAAGCAGCCAGCCGTGAACCGAGACTCGGTGGCGTTGGGCGGATTCGCCCAGCCACGTGGCCAGTTGATTCAGTATGTCGGCCGGCGCGGGTTGCGACGGCGCCGCCAGCGGCTGGATGAAGTTGGCCTGCACCAGTTGGGGCAGCCCAGGGGCGTACAGACGGGGCAGACGGGCCATAGTGTCAGGACTTGCGTATTTGGAAGAACGGGTTGTCTTCGCTCACGGTATATAAATAGTGCCACGGTGGGCGCTGGTCAAGTCCCGTGATCATGGTCAGGGCAGGAAATCGCTTTTTTTCTGTCGTTCGTACCCTGTAAAGCCCAGGTTAACATTCGGCGACGGAACGTCGTACCGTGGATATCCCCTAATCCGCGAGACGTTTTTTTCGCATCATTCCGATCGGAGGAAAGTAATGGCAGTCGCCCTGGAACTCATTTCGCAGCATCGCTGCTTCGGCGGCTGGCAGCGCTATTACCGCCACGAGTCCGCGGAGATCGGCCTGCCCATGCGCTTCTCCGTCTACATTCCGCCGCAGGCCGAAGACGGTCCGGTCCCGGTGCTGTTTTATCTGGCCGGCCTGACCTGCACGGAAGAGACCTTCATGATCAAGGCGGGCGCCCAGCGGCTGGCTGCGGAACTCGGTGTCATGCTGGTCGCCCCGGATACCAGCCCGCGCGGCGCCAACGTGGCTGGCGAGGACGAAAGCTGGGACCTGGGCACGGGCGCGGGCTTCTACCTGGACGCCACCACCCCGGCCTGGCGGGACCACTATCGCATGTACAGCTACGTGACGCAGGAACTGCACGGCATCGTCACGGGCGAGGCCCTGCCCGGCGACGCGTCGCGCACCGGCATCTTCGGCCATTCCATGGGCGGCCATGGCGCGCTGGTGCTCGCGCTGCGCAACCCCGGCAAGTTCCGCTCGGTGTCGGCATTTGCGCCCATCGCCGCGCCCAGCCAATGCCCCTGGGGCAAGAAGGCGTTCGGCGCCTATCTGGGCGACAAGACAGAGGACTGGGCCGCTTACGACGCGTCCGCGCTGATGCGCGGCGCCACCAACCCGTTTCCCGCCGGCATCCTGATCGACCAGGGCGAGTCGGACCAATTCCTGGCCGAACAGTTGTATCCCGAGGTATTCGAGGCCGCCTGCGCCGCTGCGGGCCAGCCGCTGGACCTGCGGCGCCACCCGGGCTATGACCACGGCTACTACTTCATCTCGACGTTCATCGAGGATCACATCCGGTTTCACGTCGAGCGGCTTGGAAAACCGGCGCCCTGAGGGCGCGCTTCTATACTGGCGGGCCTGCCGCGGCAGGCTGCTTGCGCGCCCCGGCGCGCCGCCTGCGGTCTGTGCTCAATAGGAACGCCTGATTTGATCAACGGAATCGCTCCCTTCGTCTGGATATTGCTGGGCGCCGTCGTCGTCCTGCTGCCGGGCATCGTCATGCTGCTGGGCCGCGGCGGCCCGCGCGACGAGCGTGGCCGCAGGGTGTTCCAGTTCCGGCCGGTGCGCCGCCTGTTCGGCCTGATGCTGGTGCTGCTGGGATGCGTGTCGGGCCTGCTGGCCCTTTCGCTGGTGCAATTCTTCCGCCTGACGGCCGACGAGCCGGTGGCGCATGTTGAAGTGCGCCAGGTGGCCGACGGCCAGTTCCAGGTCAGCGCCAGCGCGCCTGGCACGGGCACCAAGCAGTATGTCCTCTATGGGGACCAGTGGCAGATCGATGCCCGGGTCGTGCGCTGGCGGCTGCCGGCGCTGATGGCCGGCGTGCCGCCGCTATACCGGCTGGAGCGCCTGTCGGGCCGTTATAGCGATGCGGCGCGCGAGGCCTCCGCCACGCGCTCGGTCCACGCGCTGGATGACTGGCCGGCGCCGGACCTGGCATCGTTGAAGAAGAATTTCCCGAACTGGTTCCCGTTCGTCGATGTCCAATTTGGCAGCGCTGCGTACATGCCGCTGTTCGACGGCGCCCGCTACCAGGTGCTGATGGATCCGCGCGGGGCGCTGTTCGTGCGGCCCGACGGCGAGGCTACGGCCGAAGGCTTGAAGCGCCTGGGTTGGTAGGGCAAGCCGCGGCCGCGCCCGGATTCAGGGGCTGGCCATCTGCCGCCAGCGCTCGGTTGCCCACGGCGGCGCCCCACTCTAAAAAAATAAACGGGGACATAATGCGACGAATGAAACTTTGACGCGCCGCAATAGTCGAATTAGCACTCCCAATACTAGAGTGCTAACATCGAATCCATGTCGTTATCCCTTCGCCATCCGGAGACCCCCGCTATGAAGCAACCCAGTACCTCGTTGGCCGCTTCCGGCAACGCCCTGGCGTTGGCCATTGCCAATCCGGGCGCACTTGGCACGATCGACGCTTATATCTCCTCGGTCAACCGCCTGCCGGTCCTGTCCGCGGAACGTGAAACCGAGCTTGGCCGCCGCCTGCGCGACCAGGAAGACCTGGGCGCCGCGCGCGAACTGATTCTGTCGCACCTGCGCCTGGTGGTGTCGGTGGCGCGCCAGTACCTGGGCTATGGATTGCCGCATGCCGACCTCATCCAGGAAGGCAACGTCGGCCTGATGAAGGCCGTCAAGCGTTTCGACCCCGAGCGCGGCGTGCGCCTGGTGTCATTCGCCGTGCACTGGATCAAGGCTGAAATCCACGAATACATCATCCGCAACTGGCGCCTGGTGAAGGTCGCGACCACCAAGGCCCAGCGCAAGCTGTTCTTCAACCTGCGCAGCATGCGCCCCGACGGCCAGACGCTGGATCCGGAACAGGTCGACCACATCGCGCGCGAACTGAACGTGCGCCGCGAAGACGTGAGCGAAATGGAAGTGCGCCTGTCCGGCCGCGACATGTCGCTTGAAAACCAGGACGATGACGACGACAGCTACGCGCCCATCGCCTACCTGTCCGACGAGGGCCGCCAGGAACCCACCCGGGTGCTGGAACGCGCCGCCCGCGACCAGTTGCAAAGCGCCGGCCTGACCGACGCGCTGCAAGCGCTGGATCCGCGTTCGCGCCGCATCGTCGAAGCCCGCTGGCTGCAGGACGACGGCGGCGCCACGCTGCACGAACTGGCCCAGGAGTTCGGCGTGTCGGCCGAGCGCATCCGCCAGATCGAAGCGGCCGCCCTGAAGAAGATGCGCGGCAATCTTGCCTCTTGAGGCGGTTGCCGAACCATGCGAAGGGCCGCTATCAGCGGCCCTTTTGCTTTTCTGGTGGGCTGCGGCCGAGCATGAATAAATTGATACAAATTTGGGCTGAAATTTTGCGCGGCGCGAGAAACTTAATGAGGATCGCACCGCCTAACTTCATGTAGACCGCGAACTTCGGTTAGCAGTCTTGTCATCCGTCTCGGCTTCTCCTCTTTCCCCTCCCCTATGAGACGGATGCTTGCGGGGCACCATGCATATCTGGTGCCCCGTTTTTTATGCGCGTCCGGTTCGCGCTTGCAGTCGACTCAAGCGGCAAACGCCGTGCGCTGACGAAGCAAGAGGCGCGGCCTGGCTAGGCCGCCTGGGCGTTGTCCGCGGCCGTCCTGGCGCCATGCCACAGCGCGTCCTGCACGCGCCGCACGCCCGTTGCCATCGAACCGTCCTGGTACAGCTTGATCCAGCGGTAGCCGGGCGCCATGTTGTCCACCACATGCTTGCCGTCGCGGATGCTGAACTGGAAGCAGGTCGAGGGCGTGGCCAGCATGCGCAGATTGTGGCGGCGGCGGTCGAACTCGTGGTGCACATGGCCCCACAGCAGCACGCGGACCTGCGGCCAGCGCGTCAACAGCTTGAACAGGGCCTGGGGGTTGTCGATCATCATCGAATCGTGCCAGTGGCTGTCGATCTGCATGGGGTTGTGATGCATGGCGATCAGCGTGTGGCGGCCCGGAGCTTCGGCCAGCGCGGCCTCCAGCAGATCGAGCTGGCTCGCGGGCAGATGGCCGGCGTTGGAACCGGGCACGGTGGTGTCCAGCGCGACCACGCGCCAGGCGCCCACGTCCGTCACCGGAACCGACCATTGCGGCAGTTCCTGGCGCATCACGGCCGGCAGGTCATGGTTGCCTGGCAGGCAGCGGATGCTGGCCTGCGCCAGGGCGGGCGCCTCGGACAGGACGCGCGCCAGCCGGCGATAGGCCGCGGCCTCGCCGTCCTGGGACATGTCGCCGGTCGCCAGCAGCAGATCGGGGTGCTTGCCGTCCGCCTCGATCTGGCGCAGCACCGCGCGCAGGCTGGCGTCCGTGTTGACGCCCAGCATCGAGGTTTCAGGTTCGCCAAACAGATGGCTGTCGGTCAGCTGGACCAGCATGGCGGGCGCATCGTCGCGCCGGGTCAGGGAATGGATCCGGGCCAAGTGCCGCTCCTGCAAAGTTTGTGCGATTCCACATTACCCAAAAAACATGGCGCGACGCGTATCGCTTGTCCGCATTGGGGTAACGAAACGTGCATTCTCCTCGATTCCTGGCAGTTCCTGCGCCGGTCCCGGAGGAAAAAGCCGCTATTCTTGTGGAACTTCACATAAGCTCCGCCCACAGAACATGGATGTAGGTTTTCTCGTATTCGGCCTGGCAGGTCTGCTGACGCTGGTCTGCTTCATGCCGCCCCTGGCCGGCCGCCTCAAGCTGCCCTATTCGGTGCTGCTGGCCATTGTCGGCTGTCTGCTCGGCATCATCGTGCACGTTCACGGCTGGGCGCCCAGCTGGATCGGTGACTTCCTGGATTCGCTGGAACGCTTCGAGATTTCGTCCGAAACCTTCCTGATGGTGTTCCTGCCGGTGCTCCTGTTCGAGACCGCGTTGTCCATGAACGTGCGACGCCTGATGGACGACATCGGCCCCATCCTCATGATGGCGATCGTGGCCGTGGTCGTCTGCACCGTGGTGGTCGGGGTCACGCTGGATGCCATTTCGCCCTACGGGTTGGTGGTCTGCCTGCTGCTGGGCGCCATCGTCGCCACCACCGACCCCGTGGCGGTGGTGGGCATCTTCCGCGAAGTGGGCGCGCCCAAGCGCCTGACCACGCTGGTCGAAGGCGAAAGCCTCTTCAACGACGCGGCCTCCATTGCCTTGTACTCCGTGCTGTTGGCCGTGCTGGGCGGCCATGGCGAACTCACCGCCAGCGGCATCTTCAACGACTTCATCGTGCACTTCATCGGCGGCGGCGTGGCGGGTTTCGCCATGGGCCGGCTGGCTTGCTTCCTGTTCGCCTGGCTGCGCGGCTTTCCCACCGCGGAAATCACGCTGACCCTGACGCTGGCCTATCTGTCCTTCTTTATTTCCGAGCACTACCTGAACGTGTCGGGCGTGGTCGCGACCGTGATCGCCGGCCTGGTGGTGGGCTCCACCGGCCGCACGCGCATGTCGCCCACCACGTTCGAATACTTGTCCAGCGCCTGGGAGCAGTTCGGCTTCTGGGCCAACTCGCTGATCTTCCTGTTCGCGGCCATGCTGATTCCCAAGCTGATGGCGGCCGCCGACTGGCAGGAACTGGCGCTGGTGGCGGTGGTGTTCGTTGCCACGCTGGTGGCGCGCGCAATTGTGGTCTTCGGCCTGCTGCCCTTGCTGGGGCTGACCCGGCTGGGGACCAAGGTCAGCAATCCTTATAAGGTCGTCATGCTGTGGGGCGGCCTGCGCGGAGCCGTCTCGCTGGCGCTGGCGCTGGCCGTGACGGAGCAGACCGGGGTGGCCGAAGAGGCGCGCCAGTTCATCGCGGTGGCCACCACCAGCTACGTGCTGCTGACCTTGTTCATCAACGGCATCAGCCTGCGGCCGCTGATCCGCATGCTGGGCCTGAACCAGTTGTCCCCGGTGGAGCGCACCATCCGCAACCAGGCCCTGGCCGTGGCGCTGGAAGATCTGCAGGGCAAGACCGAAGAGGTCGCCAAGACCGAGCATATCGGCACCGAGGTCCGCGACCGCATCCGCGCCGTGTTCGACGCCAGCCTGACCAGCGTGCACGACGGTCAGGTCAGCCAGATGACGGACGACCAGCGCGTGGCGGTGGGACTGGCCATCGTGGCGCAGCGCGAAGAGGAAATGTTCTTCGACATCCTGAAGGCGCAGATCGTGGACTGGCGCATGGCCGAAACCCTGCTGGCGCGGGCCGAACGGCTGGAGGACGCGATCCGGCTGGGGGGCATTCCGGGCTTTGAGCGCGCCATCGTCGCCGACGTGCGCTATTCCACCGGTTTCCGGCTGGCCTTGCGCCTGCATTACCTGTTCGGCTTCCAGGGCTGGCTGGCGCGCGAACTGGGCCAGCGCTTCGCCAACCTGATGAGCAAGCGGTCGGTCGCGCAGCGCCTGATTGCCTTCGCGCGCGAACAGATCACCCCCCTGCTGGGCGAGGAAGCCACGCAGCGCATCGTGTCCCTGCACCAGCGCCGCCTGGACCTGATCGAAAACGCCATGCAGGCCCTGAACCTGCAATATCCGTCCTACGCCCAGTGGCTGCAGGAAAGCTACCTGGGCCGCGTGGCCCGCGAAATGGAGCGCATCCGTTACCGCGACATGCTTGAGCAGTTCCTGATCAGCGGCGAGGTCTACGCCGACCTGATGGCGCAGTTGAAGAGCCGCTGGGCCCACATCGACAAGCACCCGCCGCTGGACATCGAAATGAGCGCGGCCGACCTGATCAAACGCGTGCCGCTGTTCGAAGGCCTGTCCGCCGATTCCTTGCGGGCCATCAGCAAGCTGCTCAAGCCGCGACTGGCGTTGCCGGACCAGCGCGTGCTGACCAAGGGCCGCCATGGCGAAGAGATGTGTTTCGTGGCCTCGGGCGCCGTGGCAGTGCATCTGCCGGACAACACCATGATCGAACTGGGCAGCGGCGAATTCTTCGGCGAACTTGGCCTGCTCGGTGAAGAGCAGCTGATGCCCGAGGTGACGTCGCTGGGCTACAGCAAGCTGCTGATGCTGTCCTCGCGCGATTTCCACGCCCTGCTGGCGCGCGACGAGCATCTGCGCGAACGCATCCAGGTCGTGGCCAAGCAACGCCTGCGCGCGATCGAAGTGTGGAAGCAGTTTTCGCAGGCCAATGCCGCGCTCGCACCGGTCCCCGCGCCGGCTTCGGCGCCCAGCCCGGCACAGGCCGCCGAAGCCGCGGAAGCGGCGGGCGCGGCGTCCGGCACTGATACCCAAGCGGCGCGCGAGGCCGCGGGGGCGGATGCGCCGCCTGCAAGCGACCTCCCCGGGAATCTCGCCGGCAACGTCACGGACAACCCGGCGTTGGGCGAGCCGGGCATCGTTCCACGTTGATTCAGGGGTCGGGGCTGCCTGCGCAGCCTCGGACCGCGAGGCTCAGGCCGGGATCTCGCCGGCCGCGCGGCGCTGCATGATGTCTTCGACGATCACCAGCGCTGCTTCAAGCGTGAATTCGCCTTCCGCCACCTGGCGCACGGCCGTGGCCGCGTCGATGGTGGCGATCTCCATCACCTCGCCGTCCCGGTTGGCGGGGCGCACGTCAGCCGCAAGCACGCAGGTGCTGGTCAGGACATCCTCGACCTGATAGCCCTCGGGCAGGCGGCGGTGGATACGCAGAATGGTGCGCAGGGGCGAACGTTGCGTCAGGTCGGGCGCGTCCAGCCCCGCCTCTTCGCCGCATTCGCGCACCAGCGCCAGTTCCAGATCCTCGCGGCTGCCGGCCAGGCCGCCGACCAAGGTGTCCCACATACCGGGATCGGTGGATTTGCTGAGCGCGCGGCGCGCGACCCACAGGCGGCCGTCCGGCGTCCACGCATTCAGATGCACGGCCTTGGTGAGCAGGCCCAGCGGCCGCACCGCCGCGCGTTCGATCACGCCCAGCGGCTCGTCGCCGTCCAGAACATCCAGCAATTCGTCGCGCCAGCCGCGTAGGCAGTTGGCTTGGCGCAACAGTTGCGCGGCCTGTTCAAGCACGCCGTTCAGGTTTGCGCCGGGCTGCAGGTCCGCGCCGATGCGCAGGCTCGCGCCGTCCGTTGCGATGCCGGGCGCATCGCGCAATGCATCGCACGCCGCATGCGTGGCCCAGCCGCAGCGACGCCCCGCTATATATAAAGCGCGCGCGCCTTCCGGGGCGGGCTCTTGCGCGCGGGCGCGCAGGTCGGCGTACAAGTCGGACAACTGCTTGGGCATCGTGAAACCGTGGTGATGATGTTGCCGACGATTTTATGCCACCCTGTTTACGGCGCGTGGTCAAGGGGCGCGGCCAGATGGGGGCGGGCCGGATGAATTCAAGGGCACTAACTTACATCTGTTTGCGCGTCCGCTATAATCCGCCAGTTTCTTTGTGATTTCGAGTGGGAACGACAGGGGCCGCTCTATCTCCCCGTCACGCCCTACCATCTAATAATTGCGCGTTGCCCGGTTCCGGCGACTTCCGCCACTAGCGAACGGACCTTCGCGCCGTGTTTCGAGGTAAGCATGAAGAAGTGGAGAGGGATACTGGGGGCTTGTGCGATGCTGATTGGCAGCGTGGCAGGTGCTCAGGTGCAAGACATGCCCGGCGGCCCGAAGGTCAATCAGCTCAACCTGCATGAAGGTGTCACGGCAATTTCGCGCGACATCATGTGGTTGCATTGGATGCTGCTCACGATCTGTATCGTGATCTTCATCGGCGTCTTCGGAGTGATGTTCTACTCCATCTGGGCGCACCGCAAATCGCGTGGCCACAAGGCCGCGACCTTCCATGAACATCTGGGCGTGGAAGTCGCCTGGACCGTCATCCCGTTCATCATCGTCATCGCCATGGCGCTGCCGGCCACCAAGACGGTGGTTGCGATGAAAGACACTTCCAGCGCCGACCTCACCGTGAAGGTCACCGGCTACCAATGGAAGTGGGGCTACGAGTACCTCGACGGCTCGGCCACCGGCATCAAGTTCCTCTCCACGCTCTCGACCCCGCGCGCTCAGATCGAGAACCGCGAACCCAAGGGCGAGTTCTACCTGATGGAAGTGGACAATCATCTGGTCGTCCCGGCGAACAAGAAGGTCCGCATCGTGCTGACCGCAGCCGACGTCATCCACTCGTGGATGATTCCGGACTTCGGCGTGAAGCAGGACGCCATCCCCGGCTTCCTGCGCGACACCTGGTTCAACGCCGACAAGCCCGGTATCTACCGCGGCCAGTGCGCGGAACTGTGCGGCAAGGATCACGCGTTCATGCCCATCGTCGTGGAAGTCATGGCGCAGGCCGACTACGACAAGTGGGTTGAAGACCAAAAGAAGAAGATGGCGGCAAACGCCGACGATCCAAATAAAGAGTGGACGGAAGCCGAACTGGTTGCCCGCGGCGAAAAGGTTTTCGCGGCGAATTGCGTTGCCTGTCACCAGGCCAACGGCAAGGGCATCCCGGGCAGTTTCCCCCCGCTCGACGGAGACAAGGTTGTTCTGGGCCCGAAGGCCGAACAGATCAACACCGTGCTGAAGGGCAAGCCCGGCACCGCGATGGCGGCATTCGGCGGGCAGCTCAACGATGTCGAAATCGCAGCGGTCATCAGCTATACGCGCCATGCCTGGAGCAATGCAGGCAAGGGGCAGGACCCGACGGTTCTACCGAAGGACGTGCAGGCTGCGCGCTGATTGCGCGCGCCTCGGCACACCCTCGCAGAACCGGTTCCGTTTAGTTAGAGATACCCTGCCGGCCCCGTCGATCGGGCCCGGCACTCAGCAGGAAGGAGTCCATCATGAGCAGCGTCACTGTAGACCACGTGTCGCCGGGCCACGGCCACGGTCACGATGACCACCACCACGCCATCCCCACCGGCTGGCGCCGCTGGCTTTTCGCCACGAACCACAAAGACATCGGGACGATGTATCTCATCTTCTCGTTTGTCATGCTGCTGGAAGGCGGCACGCTGGCATTGCTGCTGCGCACCGAGCTCTTCGAGCCGGGCCTGCAGTTCTTCCGCCCCGAACTCTTCAACCAGTTCACCACCATGCACGGCCTCGTCATGGTATTCGGCGCGGTCATGCCGGCCTTCGTGGGCTTCGCCAACTGGATGATCCCGATGCAGATCGGCGCCTCCGACATGGCGTTCGCCCGCATGAACAACTTCAGCTTCTGGCTGCTGCCGGTGGCCGCGATCATGCTGACCGCCTCGTTCTTCGTGCCCGGCGGCGCCACCGCGGCCGGCTGGACGCTGTACGCGCCGCTGTCGCTGCAGATGGGCCCCGGCATGGACCTGGCGATCTTCGCGCTGCACATCATGGGCGCCTCGTCCATCATGGGCGCGATCAACATCATCGTCACCATCCTGAACATGCGCGCGCCCGGCCTGACGCTGATGAAGATGCCGCTGTTCTGCTGGACCTGGCTGATCACCGCCTTCCTGCTGCTGGCCGTGATGCCGGTGCTGGCCGCTGCCATCACCATGGTGCTGACCGACCGTCATTTCGGCACGGGCTTCTTCAACGCGGCCGCCGGCGGCGACCCGGTGCTGTACCAGCACGTGTTCTGGTTCTTCGGGCACCCCGAGGTCTACATCATGATCTTGCCGGCGTTCGGTATCGTGTCGGCCATCGTGCCCGCGTTCGCCCGCAAGAAGCTGTTTGGCTACGCCTCGATGGTTTACGCGACGGCTTCCATCGCCGTGCTGTCCTTCATCGTGTGGGCGCACCACATGTTCACCACCGGCATGCCGGTCACGGGTCAGCTCTACTTCATGTACGCCACCATGCTCATCTCCATCCCGACCGGGGTGAAGGTGTTCAACTGGGTCGCCACCATGTGGCGCGGCTCCATGACGTTCGAGCCCCCCATGCTGTTCTCGATCGGCTTCATCTTCGTGTTCACCATGGGCGGTTTCACCGGCCTGATCCTGTCGGTGGCCCCGATCGACATCCAGGTCCACGACACCTACTACGTGGTCGCGCACTTCCACTACGTGCTGGTGGCGGGCTCGTTGTTTGCTCTCTTCGCCGGCGCCTACTACTGGGTGCCCAAGTGGACGGGCCGCATGTACAGCGAAAAGCTGGGCAAGCTGCACTTCTGGTCGACGCTGATCTCGTTCAACGTCACTTTCTTCCCGATGCACTTCCTGGGCCTGGCAGGCATGCCGCGCCGCTACGCCGACTACGCCGGTCAGTTCACGACGTTCCACCAGATGGCCACCATCGGCGCATTCTGGTTCGGCCTGTCGCAGCTGATCTTCCTGTGGGCGATGGTGCGTTGCTACATGGGCAAGGGCGAACCCGCCGCGGCCAAGCCGTGGGAAGGCGCCGAAGGCCTGGAATGGACCGTGCCGTCGCCGGCGCCGTTCCATACGTTCGAAACTCCGCCCGAAGTGAAGTAAGGCAGCCTTTCATGTTTCAGGTAGCACAGCAATGACACCCGAGCAGCGCCGCCGCAACAAGATCGCAGGTCTGGTCCTGCTGGCATTCGTCATTGCCGTGTTTGCCTGGACCGTGCTGCGCGGCTCGGCCCTGCTGTCGGGCGTCGCTGTCAGTTAGGCGCGGGCCATGAGCGACGACCTGCGCGAAACCTCGCAGCGCAAGCTGAGTTTCCTTCAGACGATGAAGGCGGTGGCGTGGGGGTTCTTCGGCGTGCGCAAGGGGGCGGGCCATCGGGAAGACGTCGCCAAGCTCAATCCGGTCCATGTGATCGTGGCGGGGCTGCTGGCAGCGGCTATCTTCGTTACTGTGCTGGTATTAATTGTGCGTTGGGCCGTTTCCAGCCTGACTTGAATCACTTAATTCTATAAATCTGTACCAGGGAGAAAGCCATGAGTGCAAGCCACTCGGTTCAAGGTAAAGAGGCACCGTATTACTTCGTGCCCGCCGACTCGGGTCATCCCGTGCGTACGGCTGTGGCGCTGCTGTTCATGGGCCTGAGCGCCGCGGCCTGGATCAACGGCGTCAGCTGGGCCAAGTGGACCCTGCTGGCGGGCTTCATCGGTTTGATCGTGGTGTTGTACTACTGGTTTGGCGACGCCATCCACGAATCCGAGATCGGCCTGAACAGCAAGCGCATCGACGGTTCCTACCGTTGGGGCATGAGCTGGTTCATCTTCTCGGAAGTCATGTTCTTCGCGGCGTTCTTCGGCGCCCTCTGGTACACGCGCACCATCACCACGCCGTGGCTGGGCGACATGGACCACCGCCTGATGCTGTGGCCCGACTTCCAGGCCGTGTGGCCGAACTTCGGTCCTGCGGGCGTGGTCGAGCACTTCCAGACCGTCGGTCCGTTCTGGCTGCCCACCATCAACACGGCGCTGCTGCTGAGCTCCGGCGTCACGCTGACCATTGCCCACCATGCACTGCGCGAAAACCATCGCGGCAAGACCATCTTCTGGCTGCTGGCCACCGTGGTCCTGGGCTTCGTCTTCGTGGCCTGTCAGGCTTACGAATACCACCACGCCTATACCGAACTGAACCTGAAGTTCAATTCGGGCGCCTACGGGTCGCTGTTCTACATGCTGACGGGCTTCCACGGCTTCCACGTGCTGCTGGGCGCCACCATGCTGACGGTCATTCTGATCCGCCTGATCCGCGGGCATTTCACGGCCGACCATCACTTCGGTTTCGAAGGCGCCGCCTGGTACTGGCACTTCGTGGACGTGGTGTGGCTGGGCCTGTACCTGTTCGTGTACTGGTTCTGATCGTTACGCGGAACCAATGAAGCGCGCCAGTTCTTGTGCGAGAACTGGCGCGTTTTACTCATCTGCGATCGTGCACTTGCGGGAACCCGCGGCCCGTATGCCTATCTAAGGCCTGTGCTTTCGATCCAGCCCATGTGATGGGCGAACAGCACGAACAGGAACAGGGCCACCGATAATCCGATGCGCACCGTCAGCGCGTTGACCGTTCGGCTGGTGGTTCCCTTGTCCCGCATCAGGTAGACCAGGGCCGATGCCAGGCTGGCCAGAATCCCGATAAAGGCCAGGACGACGAAAACGCGCATGGTGGTCTCCGGACGAATCAGAGTAGTTATTGTAGAAATATGGCCCGACCGCATTCAACCCGATACACGGTAGCCGCCTTGCTGTTGCTGGGTGCCGCCGTGGTCATCCTGGCATCGCTGGGGCAATGGCAATTGCGCCGCGGCGATGAGCGACGCGCCATTCTGGCCGCTATCGAAGCGGGCCGCAAGCAAGCGCCGCTGCCCTTGAGCCCGGCTACCGACCCCGCCGATATGACTGCCTGGCGTTCGGCCCAGGCTACCGGGGTCTGGCTGCCGCAATTCAGTGTACTGCTGGACAACCGCAACCATGACGGCAAGCCCGGCTATTGGCTGGCCACGCCGCTGCTGCTGGACGCCGATGCGCGCCGCGCCGTACTGGTGCTGCGCGGCTGGATTCCGCGCGTCATGGGGGTTCAGGGCCAGGGCCCCTCGCAGCCGCCGCTGCCCGTCACGCCCGAAGGGCCGCAGACGGTGACGGGCGAGCTGTCGCCTCGCGTGCCGCGTCTGTTCGAGATCTGGTCGCTGGGAGGGTCGGAGCAGTCCGCCTTGCCGGCCTCGCTGCCCGTGGCGGGCGGCGTCTTGCCGCAGGTGCAGAACCTGCCGCTGGACGCATACGCCAAATCCACCGGCCTGGCCCTGCTGCCCACGGTGCTGTCGCAGGCCGCGGGCAACGCGGACGATGGCCTGGTGCGCGACTGGCCGCAGCCGTCCGTGGACTTTCAGCAGAACACGTCCTATGCCGTACAGTGGTTTGCTTTTGCCTCGATTGCCGCCGTCGCATGGCTGGTGGTGCTGGGGGGCGCCATCCGGCGCATGCGGCGCGCGCAGAACGCGCCCGGCGCCTGACCGGGACGCCGACTCTTAACCCGCAAGACGACAGGATACAAAGTGGCTCGCGACCTTTCCTCTACCAAGCCCGCACGCAAGCGCTCCCTGATGCCGATGCTGCTGGTGTTCCTGTGCTCGCTCGCACCCATCGTCGCGGCGGTCGTGGTCTACATGAATCCGCAATGGTGGCCCGATGAGTCCAGCAATTACGGCGCGCTCCTGAATCCGCAGCGGCCCATGCCCGCGGCCGCGGAGTTGCGCCTGACCACGCTGGACGGCCAGCCCTTCGACCTGCAGAGCCTGAAGGGCAAATGGTTGCTGGTGGCCGCCGATGGCGGCGCCTGCCCGGAAAGCTGCGCCCGCAAGCTCTTCATCGCGCGCAACAGCCATGCCAGCCAGGGCAAGAACGTCGACCGGCTGGCGCGCGTCTGGTTCATCACCGACGATGCGCCCGTGCCGGACAAGGTGCTGGAAGCCTACAAGGGCACGGTCATGGTGCGCGCCAATCCAGACCAATTGGCGCGGTTCCTGCTGGCGCGCGATACTGCGGCGGGCCAGCCCGGGCTGGAGGCGCCGATCTGGGTGATCGACCCGCTGGGTAACCTGATGATGCAGTACCCTGCCGAGGCCGATGGCGTGAAGGTGCGCAAGGACATCAGCAAGCTGGTCTACAGCTCGAGAATAGGCTGAGCCTCGGGCTGGCATGGTTTCAATGCGTCGCGCGCATCGCGCGCGGCGTTGCAGATTGGATGTTTATGGAAATCGAACGCATCAAAGCGCGTTATCGCAAGCTTGTTTTCTTTACCTGGTTCCTGACGCTGGACCTCATCATGTTCGGCGCTTTCGTGCGGTTGACGGATTCCGGCCTGGGTTGCCCCGATTGGCCCGGCTGCTACGGCAGCGTGACGCCGCTGGGCGCGATGGGCGACATCCACGAGGCATCGCAGGCCATGCCTTTCGGCCCGGTCACCTTGTCCAAGGCCTGGATCGAAATGATCCACCGCTATGTCGGCACCATCCTGGGCATGCTGATCATCGGCATCGTCTACATGGCGTGGCGTTACCGCGGCCAGCTGGGCCGTTCGCCCAAGTTGGCCGTCGTGACGCTGATTGCGGTTTGCGTGCAGGGCGCGTTCGGCGCCTGGACCGTGACCCACAAGCTGATGCCCGTCGTCGTGACCGCGCACCTGGTGTTCGGCCTGTCGGTGCTGGCGCTGATGACCTGGCTGTCGGCGCGCGAGCGTCCGCACCTGGCCGTGGCGGCTGCGGCCGCACGCTGGAAACCCTGGGTGGCCGGGGGGTTTGCGCTGCTGCTGGTGCAGGTGACCCTGGGCGGTTGGGTCAGCACCAATTACGCCGCGCTGGCCTGCATGGATTTCCCCATGTGCCACGGAGCCTGGGTGCCGGAAATGGATTTCCATGGCGGCTATTCGATCATCCGGGCCTTGGGCGAATTGCCATCGGGCGAGATGATTTCCCAGCCGGCGCTGACCGCGATCCACTGGGTCCACCGCAATTTTGCCTTCGTGGTGTTCCTGTACCTGGGCATACTGGCCTGGCGCCTGCGCGCCGAGCCCGGCCTGCGCGGACCGGCCACGCTGATGCTGGCGCTGCTGGGCGCGCAGCTGCTGACCGGCTTGACCACGATCTTTTTCCAGTGGCCGCTGTTGATCGCGGTGCTGCACAATGGAGGCGCCGCCGGCCTGACCCTGGCCGCGGTGGTGTTGATGGTGCGTTTGTCCACAGCTGGACGTGCGCCCGCCGGGGGCTACGGCCCCAATTCGGTGCGCGTTTAAAATAGGGCCCACTATGACCAGTATTGCCGCTCCCCAGCCCGGATTGTTCCGCCAGTATTTCGTCCTTACCAAGCCGCGTGTGACGCAGTTGGCGGTGTTTTGCGCCGTGATCGGCATGTTCCTGGCGGCGCCCGGCATTCCGGACATGCGCCGCGTGCTGTTCGGCACCCTGGGCATCTGGCTGCTGGCCGCAGCCGCTTTCGCCATCAATTGCCTGATCGAACAGGAAATCGACGCCCGCATGCTGCGTACCGCGCGCCGCGGCACGGCGCGCGGCACGATTTCGGCTTTCCAGGTGCTGAGCATGTCCGGCCTGCTGGGCGGCGCCGGCATGTTCGTGCTGTATCACCTGGTCAACCCGCTGACCATGTGGCTGACCTTCGCCACCTTCGTGGGTTACGCCGTCATCTATACCGTCATCCTGAAGCCGCGTACGCCGCAGAACATCGTCATTGGCGGCCTGTCGGGCGCCATGCCGCCCGCGCTCGGTTGGGCGACCGTGGCGGATTCGGTGCCGGCCGAGGCCTGGATCCTGGTGCTGATCATCTTCATCTGGACGCCGCCGCACTTCTGGGCGCTGGCGCTTTACCGCAACCACGATTACGCCAAGGCCGGGCTGCCGATGCTGCCGGTCACACACGGCAACCAGTTCACGCGCCTGCACATCCTCTTGTACAGCGTGGCGCTGGTCGCCACCACGCTGTTGCCCTATGCCATCCGCATGAGCGGCGAACTCTACCTGGTGTCCGCGCTGGTGCTGGGCGGCATGTTCGTTTCCTATGCATGGCGGCTCTATCGCGCCTACAGCGACGAGCTGGCGCGCAGCATGTTCCGTTTTTCCATTCTCTACCTGGCGCTGCTGTTCGGCGCCCTGCTGGTGGACCACTGGGTCGGCCTGCTGCGCTGATCCCCTGGAGGTTGTCGATGTCCGTGTTTTCCACCAGCCGCCGGCTGGTCCTGCGCCTGGGCGCAGCCGCTGCTTTCACCGCCGCCCTGGCCGCCTGCGGCGACAGCGCGCCCGTATTCAAGGGCAGCGACATCAGCGGCACCCAATTGGGTCGCGGCATGGAGCTGGTCGATTACAACGGCAAGACGCGCCAGCTGTCCGATTTCGCCGGCAAGGTGGTGGTCGTGTTCTTTGGCTTCACGCAGTGTCCGGACGTGTGCCCGACCTCGCTGGCCGAGCTGACCGAAGTCATGAAGAAGCTGGGGCCGGACGCCGACCGCGTCCAGGTGCTGCTGATTTCGGTGGATCCCGAGCGCGATACGCCCGAGGTCCTCAAGCAGTACGTCACCGCCTTCGATCCGCGCTTCCTGGGGCTGACCGGCACGCCGGACCAGGTAAAGAAGGCCGCCGCATCCTTCAAGGCCTATTACGCCAAGGCGCCGACCAAGGACGGCAGCTACACCATGGACCACACGGCCGCGTTCTACCTGCTGGACGGCAAGGGCGAATCGCGCGTGCTGGCCAACAACAACATCGGGGTGGAAGCCCTGACGCAGGATATCAAGGCCCTGCTCAAGGGCTGATCAGGCGGCCGTGCTGGCTTACTTGCCGGCGGCGGCCCAGCCGGCAAGCGCGGCGCGGGCCGGCTCGCTCAGTTCTGCGGCAGGGATCTCGCGCCGGTGCGCCATGATCATGAGCGCGTAAGGGGTGGCCAGCGCGGCAGCCTCGGGACACAGGCGGGATTCGTCGCCCACCGAGGGCGAAATATTGCGCCAGTAGTTGATGGCCTGTTCGAGCTGGGGCAGGGTAATGGGATCCATCCGCCTATTGTCCACGAATGGGAATGGCTGTCCACCGGCCCGCGTCCTGCAAAGAAGCGTCACCATCGCAACACGCCGAAACCGTGCCTGGGTGCTATACCACTGCCGGTTAGTAACGATGGAGCATCGTCATGAATACATCCGCCAAAATTGAATCTGCGCGCCGCGCCATCCATCCCCTGGTCGCTGCCGCGGCGATCGCCGTCATCGTCATGTGTACGGTGGGCGTGGCCGCCGTGATGGGCTGGCTGCCCTCGCCTTCGGCCAACCCGCATGCCGACGAACCCGTGGCCGAGGCCGGTCCCGAAGACGCCAACCTGGCGCCCGCGCCGCAGGCCGCCGTGCCGCCCGCGCCCGCGCAAGGGGCGCAGGCGTCCGCTGCGCCGCGTCCCCAGGCTCAGGCCCAGGCGCCGGCTCCCGCCCAACGCCCCGCGCCCCAATCGCCAGCGCCGCAAGCCTGCGCCACCTGCGGCGTGGTGGAATCGGTCCGACAAGTGCAGGTACCCGTCAAGGACAATAGCGACCACCTCATCGGCACCATCGGCGGCGGCGTGGTCGGCGGCGTCGTGGGCAACCAGTTCGGCGGCGGCAGCGGCAAGACGGCCCTGACCGTGCTGGGCGCGGTGGGCGGCGCTTTGGCAGGCCGTGAAGTTGAGCGTAATATCAGACAGCAACAAACGGTGACGCACTATGAACTCACGGTGCGCATGAATGACGGCAGCACGCGCCAATTCCGCAGCGCGCAGCCGTTCGCTTTTGCGTCGGGCGATCATGTGCGCGTGGAGAACAATCAGCTGCTGCGCGGATGATCCCGCCTGCCGGCGACATCTGTCTTAGGGGAGACCAGGAATGAGCGACCAACACACGAACCCGTTCGTTCTGCCCGGCATGGGCCAGCATTCCGACCTGTCGGGCAACCCGCTCCTGGCCAGCATGGAAATGATGCGCCAGGCCTGGGCGGGCCTGACCGGACCTGGAGGCCTGGCCAGCAGCCTGCCCATGGCTCCCCCGATGAACCTGGAAGACCTGGACCGCCGCATCGCGGAACTCCGCTCCGTGGAAAACTGGCTGCGCATGAACCTGTCCATGCTGTCCAGCACGATCCAGGGCATGGAAGTCCAACGCTCCACCATCAGCACGCTGCGCGCCTTCGTGGACAGCGCCGCCAATCTGGACATGGGCGCCTTCCAGGACAGCGGCGCGGCTTCGCCGCTGGAAGTCGTGTTGGGCTTGAAGCCCGGCCCCAAGTCCGCGGCCAAGACGACGGCCTCCAGCCCTGCCGCCGAAAGCGGCAAGGCCAAGGGCGAAGAGCCCGCAGGGCAGCAGCAATCCGCCGCGCCGGGCATGAGCGAACAAATGGGCGCCGCGGCGCAATCCGCTTCCAAGGCCTGGTGGGACCTGCTGCAGCAGCAGTTCAACCAGATCGCCGCTGCCACTGCGGCTTCCATGCCGGCCGCGCCTGCCGCTGCCGGCGCCGATGCCGCGGCCAAGCCCAAGTCGGGCGAATCCAAGGCCGCGGCCGCGCCCGCAGCCAAGGCGTCCAAACCGGCGGCCCGCAAGTCCGCCGCGCCCCGCAAGGCCGCCAAGAAAACCGGACCGGACGCCAACTAGCGTCGGTCCTCTCTTTAAATCGTCGGGCGAGACGGCCGCAAGGCCTCTCGACCGCCACTCAACATACTGGAACCTATGCTTAACGTAGTAATTCTTGCCGCCGGACTGGGTAAACGCATGCAGTCCGATCTCCCCAAAGTTCTGCACACGCTGGCTGGCAAGCCGATGCTGGGCCACGTGCTGGACAGCGCGCGCCAACTGAAGCCGGCGCGCATCATCGTTGTGGTCGGCCACGGTGCGGACCGCGTCAAACAGGCCTACGAAGGCCAGGCGGACCTGCACTTCGTGTTGCAGCAGCCGCAGCAAGGCACCGGCCACGCCGTGCAGCAGGCCGTGCCGCTGCTGCTTGAAGGCGATGGCAAGGACGATGTGACCCTGGTGCTGTACGGCGACGTGCCGCTGGTGCAGCCCGAGACCCTGCAGCGCCTGTTGGACGCGCGCGGCGCTGGCGCCGCCGTGCTGACCGAGGTGCTGGCGGATTCCACCGGCTACGGCCGCATCGTGCGCGACGCCAGCGGCAACGTGTGCCGCATCGTTGAACACAAGGACGCCTCGGACGCCGAGCGCGAGATCAAGGAAGTGAACACCGGCATCCTCAGCGCGCCGACCGCGAAGCTGAAGGACTGGCTGTCCCGCATCGATAACAACAACGCCCAGGGCGAGTACTACCTGACCGACGTGGTCGGCCTGGCGGTGGTCGACGGCGTGCCGGTGGGCGCGGCCCAGCCCGGTGCGTCCTGGGAAACGCTGGGCGTGAACAGCCGCGTGCAGCAGGCCGAACTGGAGCGCCGCTGGCAGGCCGAGCAGGCTCGCCGCCAGCTGGAAGCCGGCGTCACGCTGGCCGACCCCGCGCGCTTTGACGTGCGCGGCTCGCTCACCTGCGGACGCGACGTGTTCATCGACGTGGGCTGCGTGTTCGAAGGCCAGGTGTCGCTGGCCGACGGCGTGCGCGTGGGCCCGCACTGCGTGCTGCGCGACGTCAGCGTTGGCCCGGGCACGCACATCGAGGCCTATAGCCATCTGCAGCAGGCGCAGGTCGGCCGCGATGCGCGCGTCGGCCCCTACGCCCGTCTGCGTCCGGGCGCCGAACTCGGCGACCGCAGCCACGTCGGCAACTTCGTCGAGATCAAGAAGAGCGTGCTGGGCGAGGACAGCAAGGCCAACCACCTGGCCTACATCGGCGACGCCGATATCGGCGCGCGCGTGAACGTGGGCGCGGGCACCATCACCTGCAACTATGACGGCGTGAACAAGCACCGCACCGTCATCGAGGACGACGCCTTCATCGGCTCGGACACGCAACTGGTGGCGCCGGTGCGCGTCGGCCGCGGCGCCACGCTGGGCGCAGGCACCACCCTGACCCGCGACGCGCCGGCCGAGAAACTGACGGTGTCGCGCGCCAAGCAGGTCACCGTCGACGGATGGCAGCGCCCGGTCAAGAAATCGTGACGGGGCAGAGCGGAGAGGCGCCGGCCAACGGCGCCAAGCCCGCGCCGCCCGACGGCCTGCCGACGCCGCGCCGTTACTGGGCGGCGGCCACCGTGATGACAGGCATCAGCCTGTCGGTTCTGGACACCACCATCGCCAACGTGGCGCTGCCCACGATCGCCGTCGACCTCAACGCGTCGCCGGCCCAGGCGGTCTGGATCGTGAACGCCTACAACCTGGCGGTGGTGATGATGCTGCTGCCCTTGTCGGCGCTGGCCGAGCGCATCGGCTTTCGCCGCATGTTCACCTTCGGCCTGATGCTGTTCACCCTGGCCTCGCTGGGCTGCGCCCTGGCCGGCACGCTGTGGCAGCTGACCGCGGCGCGGGTGTTCCAGGGCATAGGCGCGGCGTCGCTCATGTGCATGTTCGGCGGACTGGTGCGCAACATCTACCCGTTGAAGCTGTTGGGACGCGGCATCAGCATCAACGCCACCACCGTGGCCATCATGTCGGTGCTGGGACCGACCATCGGTTCGGCCATCCTGTCGGTGGCGCCCTGGCCCTGGATCTTCGCCGTCAACCTGCCGATCTGCGCGCTGACGATGCTGGGCCTGCGGCATCTACCGGAAGTACCGCGCAACAACGTGAAGCTGGACTGGATCAGCGCGCTGCTGTGCATGCTGACCCTGGGCGTCTTCATTTCGGGCGTGGACATGATGGGCATGGACCTGCTGCGCGGTATCGGCCTGGTGGCGATCGCCACGGTCATCGGCCTGGTTCTGGTGCGGCGCGTGGGCAAGCAGCCAGCGCCGCTGGTGCCGGTGGATCTGCTGCGCATCCGTCCGCTGGCCTTTGCGGTAGGCGCCTCGGCCTGCACCTTCGCCGCGCAGATGGCGTCCTACGTGTCCCTGCCGTTCTATTTCCAGCAGGTGCTGGGGCGGCCGTATCTGGAAGTGGGCATGCTGATGGGCGCCTGGCCCGTGGGCACCGCCATCATCGCCCCGCTCGCGGGGCGGCTGTCCGACCGCTATTCGGCCGCCACGCTCAGCGGCATGGGCGCGGCGGCGATGGTGGTCGGCATGCTGTGGCTGGCGGCGCTGCCGGCCACGGTGTCGAACTGGCCCATCATCGCGGGCATGTTCGTGGCGGGGATGGGCTTCGGCTTCTTCCAGACGCCCAACAACCGCGCCATGCTGTCGGCCGCGCCCCGTTCGCGCAGCGGCGCGGCGGGCGGCCTGCAGGCCACCACCCGGGTCTTCGGCCAGAGCTTCGGCACGGCGCTGGTCGCGATCGCGTTCAGCATCAGCCTGGCCCATGGCCCTGGCCTGGCGCTGGTGCTGGGGACCATCTGCGCCGGGCTGGCGGTGGTGGTCAATACGGTTCGCTTCAGCAAGTTGCGGCCCTAGGACGGTCCCGCGAGGCCGCCATTGTGGCGCCGGCGGGCTTGGGCCCCGGGCCGCTTCTATAATGACGGCCAGCGCCGGATTGAGTCATCTGGCGCAACGATTACCTATTTTGAAGGCGTTCAGGCATGAAGATCACGGTCGTGGGTACCGGTTACGTGGGGTTGGTGTCGGGGGCGTGCCTGGCCGACATGGGCAACGACGTCATGTGTCTGGACGTGGACGCGGCGAAGATCGCCCTCTTGCGCCAGGGCGGCATTCCCATCTATGAGCCGGGCCTCGAAGACCTGGTGCGCCGCAACGTGCAGGCGGGCCGCCTGCATTTCACCGACGACGTTGCGCAGAGCGTGGCTTTCGGCGACGTGCAGTTCATCGCCGTCGGCACCCCGCCCGGCGAGGACGGTTCGGCCGACCTGAAATACGTGCTGGCCGCCGCCCAGAACATCGCTCGCCACATGACGTCTCGCAAGCTCATCGTGGACAAGTCCACCGTGCCGGTGGGCACGGCCGACAAGGTGCGCGATGTCGTGGCGCGTGAATTGGCCGCACGCGGTGTGGACATCCCCTTCAGCGTGGCGTCCAATCCCGAGTTCCTGAAGGAAGGCGCCGCCATCAACGACTTCATGAGCCCGGACCGGGTCGTGGTCGGCGCGGACGACGACTACACCATCGGCGTCATGCGCCGCATCTACGAGCCCTTCCAGCGCACCCACGACCGCCTGATGGTGATGGACGTGCGTTCGGCCGAGCTGACCAAGTACGCCGCCAACGCCATGCTGGCCACGCGCATTTCCTTCATGAACGAAATGGCGAACCTGGCTGAAGCCCTGGGCGCGGATATCGAACAAGTGCGCCGCGGCATCGGCGCCGACCCGCGCATCGGCTATCACTTCCTGTATCCCGGCGCGGGCTACGGCGGCTCCTGCTTCCCCAAGGACGTGCAGGCGCTGGTCAACACAGCCGCCGAGAACGCCTTGCCCATGCGCGTCATCGAGGCCGCCGAGGCTGCCAACCACGCGCAGAAATTCCGCCTGTCCGAAAAACTGGTGGCGCGTTTCGGCGAAGACCTCAAGGGCCGCAAGATCGCGCTGTGGGGCCTGTCCTTCAAGCCCAACACCGATGACATGCGCGAAGCGCCCAGCTTGACTGTCATCGCCGAACTGACGCGCCGCGGCGCCGAGGTGCGCGCCTATGACCCCGTCGCCATGCACGAGGCCGCGCGCGCGCTGGCCGGCAAGCCCGGCATCAGCTTCGCCACCGACATGTACGACGCGCTGGACGGCGCCGATGCGCTCCTGATCGCGACCGAATGGAAGGTCTTCCGCGCGCCCGACTTCGATCGCGTCAAAGCCCTGCTCAAGACTCCGCTTATCATCGACGGCCGCAATCTCTACACGCCCGCGGACGTGCGCGGCCTGGGCTTCGAGTACTCGGGCATCGGCCGCGCATGAAGATCCTGCAGCTGAACTTCGAGAAGGGCTGGCGCGGCGGCGAACGGCAGACGCTGTACTGCATGCGCGCATTCCGCAAGGCTGGCCACGACGTCGAAGTGATGTGCCGCGAAGGCGCGCCCTTGGCCGAGCGCGCGCGCCAGGAGGGCTTCGTGGCCCATACCTGCCGCAACGTGCCGGGGCAGCTGGCCTTCCTGGCCGGCGCCGGCCGCTACGACATAGTTCATGCCCAGACCGCCAACACCATCACCTGGGCGGTCCTCACCAAATGGCTGCACCGCCGGCCGGTGGCGTTTTCCCGCCGCACGTCCTTCGTGGTCAAACCCGGCGACGAATGGAAGACCGGCTTCAAGTGGCGCCACGCCGACCTGTTCGTGGCGATCAGCGAGATGGCCGCCGGCGAGCCGCGCCGCCTGGGGATCGAGCCCGTCATCATCCGCAGCGCCGTCGAGCCGCACCAGATCGACACCGAGAATGTCGCCCAGCTGGTGCGGGAATTCGATCTGGCCGGCAGGAAGGTCATGGCCACGTCGGCCGCGCTGATCCGCGACAAGGACCCGGTCACGCTGGTGCGCGCCGTGGCCGAATTGGCCAAGACGCGCCGCGACTTCGTGTTCCTGCACTTCGGCGCCGGCGGCGACCGCGAGCAGCAGGCCAAGGATGAGGCGCGCAAGCTCGGCATCGAGGACGTCTATCGCTTCGCCGGCTTTCGCAAGGGCGTGGAAGATTTCTACAGCATCCTCGACGTGTTCGTCATGAGCTCCGAGGAAGAGGCCCTGGGCAGCAGCGTGCTGGATGCTTTCCTGCAACGCGTGCCGGTGGTGTCCACCGATGCTGGCGGCCTGAAGGAAAGCCTGGCCGACGGACGCGGCGTGCTGTGCGCCGTGGGTGATTTCCAGGCCATGGCGCAGGGCATGGCGCGCTGCCTGGACGACGCGGCCTTCCGCCAGGAAGTCACCGAGCGCGCCTATGCCTACGTGCGAGACGAGCACGACGTGCAGAAGATGGGCAACCGCTACCTGGCGCAGTTCGAGCGCCTGATCGCCCGCCGCTGATCCGACCTGCCTCAGGTCCGCAGGTCTATCCGGGTCTCGAACTTGGCGCGATGCACCGAGAAGAACGTGCGCACATTGCGCACGTTGGCCTGCGCGGTGAAAGCGCGGTGCACCAGCGCGTGATAGGCCGGCATGTCCTTCACCTGCGCGATCACCACGAAATCCGGCCCGGGCGATACCCGGTAGCACTGCAGCACCGCGGACTCGGCCAGCATGCTTTGCTCGAACGCGTCCAGGCTCTCAGCCGCCTGCACGTCCAGCGTGATCTCGACGATGGCGGTCAGCGTGCTGCCCAGCTTTTCCGCCGCCAGGATGGCCACCTGCCTGTCTATCACCCCTTCATCCACCAGCCGCCGCACCCGCCGCAGGCAGGTCGGAGGCGAGGCATGCACGCGTTGCGCCAGCTCTTGGTTGGTCAGCGAGCTGTCTTCTTGTAACTGTTCAAGAATGCGCCGGTCCAGATCATCCAGCTCTGGCAGGGAAATCTGTGCGTTTTGCATGATTAATTTCAAAAAAATGATCTAGAAGAAATATTATTTAATCACAATCATGTAAGGGAATTAACTTCCATTTTTTACTGCATAAAGAAATCAAATTTCTTGCGGGGACGAGCACAATGCGTCGGTACACGAACTTACCGGAGCACTCTCCTATGTGCGGCATTGTTGGCGCCGTCGCCCAGCGCGACATCACCCCGATCCTCGTTGAAGGCCTCAAGCGCCTTGAGTACCGCGGCTACGACTCCTGCGGCGTCGCCGTCTACGCCGACGGCCATCTGCGCCGCACGCGCAGCACGCAACGCGTGGCCGAATTGGCCGAACAGGTTGCGCAGGACAAGGTCAGCGGCTTCACCGGCATCGCCCACACCCGCTGGGCTACCCACGGCGTGCCGGCCACGCACAATGCCCACCCGCACTTCTCGCGCCTGGGCAACGACGAGCCGCGCATCGCGCTGGTCCACAACGGCATCATCGAGAACCACGACGAACTGCGCGCCGAGCTGCAGGCCGTGGGCTATGTCTTCGAAAGCCAGACCGATACCGAAGTGATCGCGCACCTGGTCAACCACCTGTATGCCGGCGACCTGTTCGAAGCCGTGCAGAACGCCGTGCGCCGCCTGCATGGCGCCTACGCCATCGCCGTGTTCTGCCGCGACGAGCCGCACCGCGTGGTCGGCGCGCGCCAAGGCTCGCCGCTGGTCGTGGGCGTGGGCCAGAACGAGAACTTCCTGGCTTCCGACGCGCTGGCCCTGGCCGGCACCACCGACCAGATCATCTACCTGGAAGACGGCGACGTCGTCGACCTGCAGCTCTCGCGCGTCTGGATCGTGGACGCCAACGGCAAGAACGTGGACCGCGAAGTCCACACCGTGCACGTGCATACCGGCGCGGCCGAACTCGGCCCTTACCGCCACTACATGCAGAAGGAAATCTTCGAGCAGCCGCGCGCCGTGGGCGACACGCTGCAGGACATCGAAGCCATCACGCCCGAACTCTTCGGCGACCAGGCCTACAAGATCTTCAAGGACGTCGATTCCCTGCTGATCCTGGCCTGCGGTACCAGCTACTACGCGGGCCTGACCGCCAAGTACTGGATCGAGTCCATCGCCAAGATCCCCGTGGCCGTGGAAATCGCCAGCGAATACCGCTATCGCGACAGCGTGCCCAACCCGCGCTCGTTGGTGGTCACGATCTCGCAGTCCGGCGAAACCGCCGACACCCTGGCCGCGCTCAAGCATGCGCGCTCGCTGGGCATGGAAAACACGCTGACCATCTGCAACGTGTCCACCAGCGCCATGGTGCGCGAGTGCAAGCTGTCGTACATCACGCGGGCCGGCGTCGAGATCGGCGTGGCTTCCACCAAGGCCTTCACCACCCAGCTCACCGCGCTGTTCCTGCTGACCCTGGCATTGGCCCAGGTGCGCGGCCATCTGACCGAAGAGCAGGAAGCCGAACACCTGAAGGCGCTGCGCCACCTGCCCGTGGCCATCGGCTCGGTGCTGGCCCTGGAGCCCCAGATCATGGCCTGGGCCGACCGCTTCGCCTCCAAGGAAAACGCCCTGTTCCTGGGCCGCGGCATGCACTACCCGATCGCCCTGGAAGGCGCGCTCAAGCTCAAGGAAATCAGCTACATCCACGCCGAAGCCTACCCGGCCGGCGAACTCAAGCACGGCCCGCTGGCCCTGGTGACCGAGCACATGCCCGTGGTCACCATCGCGCCCAAGGACGAACTGCTGGAAAAGCTGAAGTCCAACATGCAGGAAGTGCGCGCGCGCGGCGGCGAGCTGTATGTCTTCGCCGATGCCGACAGCAAGATCCAGAGCGCCGAAGGCATGCACGTGATCCGCATGCCCGAGCACTACGGCAAGCTTTCGCCCATCCTGCACACCATCCCGCTGCAGCTGCTGTCGTACCACACGGCGTGCGCGCGAGGCACGGACGTGGACAAGCCGCGTAATCTGGCCAAGAGCGTGACGGTGGAGTAAGGCCGGACCGTCGCTGCCATATCGAGCAAAAAGCCCACCCGCCCGGTGGGCTTTTTGCTTTTTGGGGCGGCGCGTGTGCGAATACTTACTTGTCCGGGGAGCGGGAGTCAGGCTTTGTTATTTCTGAATAATGACTGTAGCCAGGCTGTTTTTGAATATGACATTGCGCCGAGCTATTAATAAATAACCCCGCGCCGCCATTATGTTTTTTCATTTTGGTTAAACCGGACCAACAAAAACCCTTTTATATATTTGCTAACAATCTCGTTGGCCGGCCATGTTGCGGTTTATGTAATGAATGTAATTGTTTGAGGGATTTCCCGGGGTTTATTGCGACAAATCCGACTTACTTGCACAGCAATAAAAATATTTAGAAAGAATTTTGCTGTTTGCCACCTATACGATTCGTTGGCTCGCCGCTTGGTACGCCTAATCAAGTATCGAGCTGTAAATATTCTTAAGCAATACGCCCGCCCGAACCGGGGCAAACATATTCGATTCTGCATCGATTTCGTGCCCCCGGGTGTCAATTTCTAGTGTCTTCGACACGACGAAAACAGTGAGGTCCCCCGTGGTAAAGAGAATCGCAGTGTGTGGCCTTGGATATGTCGGCCTGCCCGTAGCCGTCGCATTTTCCAAGCGCTTTGATGTCATCGGCTTTGACGTGGACAAGCGGAGAATCGCACGGCTGAAAGAGGGTGATGACTGGACCGGCGAGATCGAACGCGACGTGTTGCTTGCCTCCCCGATGCAGTTCACCGACCAGATCTCGGAACTGGAAGGCTGCGATTTCTTCGTCGTGGCCGTACCGACCCCCGTCGACGAAAAGAACAACCCCGATTTTTCGCTGCTGGTGCGCGCCTGCCGCTCGATCGGCCCCGTGCTGCGCCCAGGCTGCATCGTGGTTTTTGAATCCACCGTCCATCCCGGCGCCACCGAGGAAATCTGCGGACCGGAGCTGGAGAAGGTGTCCGGCCTGCGTTGCGGCGTCGATTTCAAGCTGGGCTACAGCCCCGAGCGGATCAATCCGGGCGACCGCGAGCATCCGCTGGAGAAGATCGTCAAGATCGTGTCCGGCCAGGACGAGGAGTCGCTGGAAGTCATTGCTGGCGTGTACGAGAAGATCATCGATGCCGGCGTGCACCGCGCCTCTTCCATCAAGGTCGCCGAGGCGGCGAAGGTGCTGGAGAACACGCAGCGCGACATCAACATCGCGCTGATGAACGAAATGTCGAAGATCTGCGATCTGGTCGGCATCCGCACCTCGGAAGTGCTGGCAGCCGCCGGCACCAAGTGGAACTTCCTGAAGTTTTCGCCTGGTCTCGTGGGCGGTCACTGCATCGGCGTCGATCCGTACTACCTGACGTCCAAGGCGCAGGAGCTTGGCTATCACCCCGAGGTCATCCTGTCGGGCCGTCGCATCAATGACGGCATGGCCAGCCACGTCGCTTCGCGGGTGGTCCAGACCCTGGCCCGCAACGGCCGCCTCAATGCCACGACCCGCGTCGGCATCCTGGGCATGACGTTCAAGGAAAACGTGCCCGACATCCGCAACTCCAAGGTGGTCGATCTTTACAACGCCCTGGGCGCCTACGGCATCACCCCGGTCGCGTGCGACCCGATGGCCGATCGGGAACAGATGGAGCACGAGTACGGCATCAAGCTCGTCGAGCGCGACCAGTTCCGCGACATGGATGTGCTGATCCTGGCGGTGCCGCACCGTGAAACCATGAACACCTTTTGGGACGACCTGCCGACGCTGGTCAAGAGCGACGGCATGGTGTGCGACCTGAAGTCCGTGCTCGACAGCAAACGGCTTCAGTCCGACCTCCTGTACTGGACTCTTTAAGTTCAGGCTCACTATCGATCACTAGAGGAGAGCCTCCGAATGGCTGCTTTTACCACCGCTCCGATTGGAACCTGCCGCATCCATACGCCGCTGCGCGATGCCGTGGGCCGCTACCCGATCAAGCTGCAACTCGGGCGCAACTACGGTTTCGTGCACACCAGCGCCGAGGCGCTGCAGCAGGCGCGATTCATGTTCGGCCAGGGCGACATCCCTGCCGACGTCCAGCGCGTGATCTTCCGGCCTTCGAATGGCGAGCAGGCGCGCAAAGGCGCCCACAAGCCGGCTGACCTCTACGTGGTCGAACTGTCTTCGCGCAAGCTGCTGACCATAGACGGCTACCCGATACAGTCCAACTACCTGGTGCGCTACTTCAGCGAGTTCTTCGCCGACCGCACGCGCACCCGGATGTTCTGGTCCATGGCCCACGCCGACCGCCTGGCCGAGCGCCGCGCGCTGCTGGACCAGGACCCGGTCTTCAAGGCGCTTACGCCGGACGACCGCAACCTGCTCGCCCGCATCGTCAAGCGTGACCAGACGGATGAGGAGATCGAGCAGGAAATGAACCAGCTGGTCGACCTGCTGGGCCGCGACAAAGTGGTGTTCGTCACGCACGTCAATGCCATGACGCCGGACAACGCGCCCATCGAGCAACGCCAGCAACTGATCGCCGCGGTGCTCGCCAGCGCGCAGCGCATCGGCGTGCCTTGCTACGACCCGACGCCGCTGATGAACAAGATCGGCCAGGCCGAGGCCATGGAAAATGGCGGACTGGACCTGACCCACTACACGCCGGCTTTCGCCGAACGCCTGTGCGCAGAGTGGTTCAAGACCTTCATGCGTCCGCGCCTGGATGCGTCGACGACGCAGCCCTCCGCGCCCAAGCTCTCCGCCGATGAAAGCGCCGACCGCATCGAGAAGCTCTGGGATTCGGGCGAACTGCGCGAAGCCTCGCGCCGCGTGCGCGAGGTGCTGCGCCGCCATCCCGGCTTGCCCGACCACACGCTGTTGTTTGCGCGCATCCAGGAAGAGCTGGGCGACTACGAAGGTTCGCTGGCGCTTCTGGGCAGCGCCGACGGCGCGGTGGCGTCCGGCAGCAAGGCTGAGCAGATCCTGATGCGCAACCAGTTCAAGCTGGGACGCCATGACGTGGCGTACTCGCTGGCTGCAGGCTTGCTGGGCGATGAGATCGAAACCCCCGAAATCGTGCGCATCGCGGCGATTTCCGCGGGCCAATTGGGATATGTGGACGAGACCCTGGGCAACTGGAAGCAGTTGTTCCGCATCTCTTCTCCGGAAGACGCGATCGCGGTGGAAGCCGCCGACACCGTGCTCGCGCTGCTGCAGGCCAGCGGCGACATGGAATCCGCCATACGCTGGGTCCACGAGGTCCGTGCGGCCATGCCCGCGTATGGCCGCGGTTTCGCCATGCTGTGGCGCGACCGGCTGCTGGCCGGCGATCGCGCCGGACTGCGCAACCTGGCATCCGAGTCGCCCGTGCTCAATGATGTCGACGCGTTGGAGCTGGTCAAGGAAGCCTCGTGGCGCGGCAGCATCATGGCCGCCGCCACGCTGGCGGTCTCGTGCAAGCTGGCAAGCAGCGAGCAGGAGGATATCGTTGCCTGGCTGAATTCGCAGTCGCAGGCCTGGGCCGAGGAAGGTAACCGCGCGCTGGAAGAAGGACGCCTGCGCGATGCCGCGGAGCGCATCTGCGCGCATCGCCTGCTGACTCCCGATGCGTTGGCCGGCGTGCGCGCCCAGCGCGCCTTCGAGCGTGCGATGCGCCTGGGCGTGCGGGCCGCGCTGGTGGCGGGCAATCACAAGGAAGTCATCGACCTTACCGACATCGCGCTGGACAGCCAGATCGATTTCCCGGAACTGCATGCCATGCGCGGCCGCGCGGCCGACGCGCTAGGCGACAAGAAGACCGCCATGCGGCACCTCGAGCAAGCTGCCGCCGGCGATTCCGCCTCGTTCAGCACCCAGCTGCATTTTGCGCGGGTAGCCTTCCACGGCGGCTGGTATGGCGAGGCCATCGACGCCTACAAGACCGTGCTCGACCATGCCGGCGCGGACCAGGGCGCCAAGGACGAAGCGCAGCGCCAGCTAGGCAGGCTGGGACCCCGCGCCATCCGAGGCGCGCGCGAGATCCTTTCCTCCGGCGATCACCAGGCAGCCTGGAACCTGCTGGAGCGTGTTGCGCAGTCGTGGCCCGGCATGTCGGAAGTCGACCATGAAAAGCGGCGCATCATCGCCGTGCTGTACGCCGAAGCGCGTGCGCTGGATTCGGCCAGCACGACCGAACGCCTGGCGTTGGGCGAGCGCATCCTGAAGCTGGTTCCGGAAGACCCCATCGGCCTGCGCCTGGCCGCCGTGGGCGCCATGCGACTGCATCGCTTCGAACAGGCCCTGCCGTACTGGCGCAAGTTGCAGGAACGTTCCGAAAATCCGGCGCAGTTCGATCACTACATCGAACGCTGCCTCGTGTGGATCGAGAAGATCAACCGGAGGAAGGCAGCATGAATCCCCCATTGACTACCGAGCGAGCGGAGGCTGCATCCGATCTGCAAGCGGTGCAAGCCCGGTTGGAAGAGATCGTCACGGCGTCGGTGCGGGTTCAAGTCGCCCAGGAAAACCTGTCCCGCGCCCAGGAACTGGCGCGCGACCACATGGCAGACTCCAAGGTCCGCTTCCTGCTGCTCAGGCTGAAGGAGGCGGCGGGCCTGAACGAAGGCATGGCCGAGCAGTGGGCCACGCTGTTGCAGGAGTGCCCGGACGATTTCCTGATCGTCCGCTACTGCGCGACGCGCTTGGTGAAGGAACGCAAGATCGATGAGGCCCTGGCCCTGGTCGACCATCATCTGCCGCCCTCGACGCAGAATCCCAACCGCCTGTTCGCGCGGGCCAAGCTGCTTAGCGACATCCGCGCGCACGAGCAGTCCGACGAACTCTTTCGCCGGCTGATTTCCGAGAACACCGACCGCAACATGCGCGTCGAGTTCGCCAAGCGCCTGCGCAAGCGCGGACTGCTGGCCGACGCGTTCGACGCGATCGCGCCCGTCATGAAGCACCTGACGCCCGGCAGCAAGGCGGCGGAGCTGGCCAACGACCTGGCCAGCGACTACGCCTTCTACCAACGCTTCGAGTCGGAAGAGGGGCTGGTGGGCAAGGATGTCAGGATCGTGTCCATGAAGCATGCGATCCTGCACTTCCGCGACCGCAAGATCGTCGAGCAGTCGGCGGAGAAGCCGGTGTCGGTGGCGCTGGTCACGGGCAGTCTTGGCCCCGGCGGCGCCGAGCGCCAGCTGACGCGGCTTGCGGGCGAACTGACCCGCCTGGCGGAGTCGCCCGAGCGCCGGCCGGCAGACGTGATCATGATGCCGAAGAAAGTCGAAGTCATGGTCAAGCAGCACACCGAGCCCGCGGGTTCCACCAAGAAGCAGGGGCTGGATTTCTTCCTGCCGGTGCTGGTGAAGGCGCAGATTCCGGTCACGGAGATCAACAAGCTGCCGGCCGTGTCGGTGTCCCATCAATCCATGCCCGAGGGCAGCCTGAGCCGTCTGCTGGAGCAGTTGCCGCCTCCGGTGCACTACGGTGTGACCCGGCTTACGCCTGTGCTGCGCGAGAACCCGTTCGACGTGGTGAGCCTGTGGCAGGACGGAACCTGCCTGTTCGGCGCGCTGGCGGCGCTTTTGGCTGGCGCCCCGACCATACACCTGGTCTTCCGCGGACTGCCGCCGAACATCCGCAAGGACCGCTTCCGCGAAGAATATCCCGAGCTGTACCAGGCCCTGGCCCAGGTACCGGGGGTGGTTTTCGTCAGCAACAGCTGCAAGGCCGCGGAAGCCTACTCGGAATGGCTGGGCATCCCGATCACGCGCTTTCACATCCTTTACAACGGCGTGCCCGATCTGTCGACGGACGCTTCGGCCGTGGATGAGGAAAAGTGGAAGGCCTTTCAGGAAAGCACGAACGACGCCACCGAGACGATAGGCGGCGTGTTCCGCCTGGAGCCGGACAAGCGGCCGCAGCTGTGGATCAAGCTGGCGGCGATGTACCTGAAGGACAGGCCGCAGGCGCGCTTCGTCATCGTTGGAGACGGACGGCTGCGCGAGAACATCGAGGCCCTGGCCGAAGAGCTGAGCGTGACGGACAGGCTCTTGCTGGTCGGTCTTTCCAACCACGTGGGCTATTGGTATTCGCAAATGGATGCCAGCGTCCTGCTGTCGCGCTACGAAGGCTTGCCCAACGTGCTGATCGAAGCCCAGTTGGTGGGAGTGCCGGTGATCTCGACTCCCGCTGGCGGCGCTGGCGAGTGCTTTGTGGAGAACGAGACCGGCCATCTGCTCAGTTGCGTGGATCACCCGGATCTGCACGAGGCCTGCGAGAAAGTCGCATCCATGGTCGACCAGGTGCGCAGCAACGAGCAGCTCAGGCAGCACAGCCGTCACCGCGCGCAGAAGCTGTTCTCGCTTGACGCCATGCTGACCAAGTTCATGGGCCTGTGCATGCCCGTGGTGTCCGAGAACGACGAACGCATGGATATCGAACCCATGCGCCTGATGCAAGCCTGATTGGCGTCCAACCGATCAAGCTGCGGAAACGAAAGGATCTTATGCATATGTACGTCCCGGGTTCAGGGCTGCGACGCAAGGCAGCCCTGACCATGGTGGTTCTTGCCACGCTGACTCTCGCGGGGTGCCAGCTGCCCCGTTCCGGCCCGATGCTGAGCGAAATGACGGGCGCGCACGATGACAAGGACGTCATCGTGATGCCCGTCTCGCGCGAACTGGTGCAGGCCAGCCGGGTGCCCGATGTGGCCGATTTTCCCGTGCGCTACCGCGATCTCACGCAGGCCGGATTCGACCGCCTGGTTCCCGGCGACGGCATCAATGTGAAGGTTTGGGAGCGCGGCGGGCTGGGCGTGTTCGCGGCGGACCCCTCCGGCGTGAGCGACCTGGGCAACCAGGAGATCGACCCGGCAGGGAACGTGACGTTTCCCATCCTCGGCAAGTTCCACGCCGCCAACATGACCCTGGCGCAGCTGCATGATGCCGTCGTCGCTCGTCTGGCCAGGCTGGTTGTCGGCGCCGACGTGAGCGTGACGCGCGCCGCGGACGCGCGCGGCCAGATGGTGACGGTGCAGGGCAACCTGACCAAGCCCGGCATGTATCCCATCACCCAGACCTCGCAGCGCCTGAGCAGCGCGCTGGCCCAGGCCGCGCCGGTGCAGACGAACCCCGAACAGCTCGTCATCAGCCTGCGCCGCGACAACCAGGTGGCGTCGGTGCGGCTGTCGGATATCTACCGCAACCAGAACAACGACATCCTGCTGCGCGCGGGCGATGTCATCACCGCCTATGACTCGAAGGAGTACCTGACCGTGCTGGGCGCGGCCGGCACCCAGGGGCGCGTGGCCATCAGCAAGCGCAACTACAGCGTGCTGGATGCGCTGGCGGATTCCCGCGGCCTGGACGACAAGCTGGCGGACCCGCGTTCCGTGTTCCTGTTCACGCCTGCGAAGGCCGGCGCCGAGGGCAAGCCGGATCTGCTGCCGGTGGTCTATCAGTTCGATCTAACGCGTCCGGAGCAAGTGGCGCTGGCGCGCGAATTCACCGTGCAGGAAGGCCAGGCCATCTATATCTCGGATGCGCCGTTCACGCAGGTGCAGAAGGTGTTGTCCGCGTTCCGCGTCACGATGAGCGCCGGCTTCAGCGCCACGCGCGCCATTGACAGCGACTCGGGCGGCTCGTCCGGCATAAGCCAATAGCGTGTCGATGAGTAACGAGGACAGGATCAAGGGCTGGCGTTCGCGCCGTAAGGACAGTAGCTACGCAGTAGGAGCCGGCGTCGCGGCATGGCGCCTGGATCCGGCGGCATTGTTTGAAGCAAAGGCCACGCCGGCCGTACTGCTCAAGCCCCTGGTCGCGCGCCTGCAGGGCGAGCCGCACGACTCCGTGGCTGCCCGGCGGGCGGTGTACGAGGCGGTGCAGGCGGAGCTGGACGCGGAGATCGCGCGCAGCAACGTCGATGAGACGCTGGCGGATTTTTCGCGCCGGCGCCTGCGCGTCATCGTGCGCCTGCTGGAAATGGATATCCGCGACGGCGTCGAAGTGTTCGCGCCCGGCTACATGCCAGCCAAGCTGGTGGCGGAAGACGAGCGGCTGGCCGCGGCGCATGCGCGCCGCGTGGATCGCCGCAAGCAGGACGAGGCGCGCGAAGCGCGCCGCCACGCCTCGCGCAACGACATTGCGCTGGAAGTCGAAGTGCCGCAGGACGAGGCCGGCGATCTCGCGATATTGCGGGCCCGCTTGCAGGACCTGCATGAAGGACATGATCCGAGCCATTCCGTGAAGGTCCGGCCGGTCGGCCGCACGCTGCTGGCGATGTTCATCTACCAGCTGCGCGTGATGCATGGCGAGAGCCGGATCGCCCTGGTATGGGCGCTGGTGGGCCCGGTCGTGCTGTTGACGCTGATTTCGTCGCTGTACATCCTGATGGGCACGCACTACATCATGGGCATGGACGTGCAGACGTTCTCGCTGCTGGGCGCGACGACCTGGATCATGTTCCGGCAGATCGCCTTCCGGAGCAGCACGGCCTACGTATCTGCCCGCGGTTTGCTGAACTTCCAGGGCGTTACTCCCTTGATGTGCGCGCTGGTGCAGGCGTTCATCTATGTGTCGGTATATCTGGTGGTGTTCCTGGTACTGATCAGCGCGGGCCATGCGCTGGAACTCGTGACGCTGCCGAAAAGCTGGTCCGGTTTTCTGCTTTTCGTCGTATTGATGGGATGCTTCGGGGCTGCGCTGGGCGTGTTGTTCGGATCGATCGCGACCTACTGGCATTTCTTTCTCAGGCTCGCGCCGATCATCGAACGGTTTCTGCAGATCTTCGCGGCCGTGTTCTTTGTTTCGGAACAGTTGCCAGAGAACCTGCGGCCCTGGATGCTGTGGCTGCCTTTGGCGCACGGCATGCAGCTGCTGCGCTCCGCGTATTTCGAGGCTTACGCCTCGCACGATGCGAGCTTGGGATACTTCCTGACCTCGTTGGTTTTCTTGATGGTGCTTGCGTTGGCGGCCGAGCGGCTGGCCCGTCCCAACGTCCAGCCGATGTGAGGGAAGTGGATGATCCATTTCAATGGCGTCACTGACGAGCCCTATGCATTCGGAAGCAGGCAAGCGCTGCTTTCCAATGTCGATCTCGATATTCCGGTCGGGCGCTATGCGCTGCTGTCGCCCGCGCCGGAATTGCATCGCCAGATCGTCGATGTGCTGTGCGGCCTGCGGCCGCCGCGCCAGGGCTTCGTCAAGCACGATGGCAACGTGTCCTGGGCGATAGGGCGCCAGGGATTCATCCGCGGCAAGGCCAACGGCCTGAGCATGATCGACTTCGTCAGCGAAATGTACGAGATCGACGCGGATGCCACGCATGAACTGGTCGCGGACCTGGTCAGCGATCCCAGGACCCTGGCCAAGCCCATGGAGCATTGGCCGCTCTACGCGCGGCAGGAGTTTTCCTTCGCGCTGGCGCTGGCGCCGGCGTTCGATGTCTACGTGATCGAAGGGGCCATCCCTTTCGAGCCTTGCCGTTTCACCCGCCTGTGGCTGGCTCTGTTCGAAGAGCGCCTGGTCGGCCGGACACTCATTCTTTCCAGTTACCGCCAGAATCAGTTGGCGGACTATTGCTTCAAGGGTTTGATTTATGAACGAAGCGCACTCAGCATCGAAGACGACCTCGACCAGTGCATCCGCAGGTTCCCCCCGCGACGATCAAGGAGCGAATCCGGCACAGGCGACGACGTCCTCGGAGGCGGCTTCGATGAGGGCGGAATCGGCCTCTGAGGGCAGGTCCGAAATCGAACGCCGCCGCCGCGAGCGGCAATCGGCGCTGCGAGAGCGGCGCCGTCACCGCTGGATCAACACGCTCATCGTGCTGGCGCCGGTCGCGTGCGCCCTGGCGTATCTGCTGCTCTTCGCCACGCCCCGCTACGAGGCGGAATCGCGCTTTTTCGTGCAGTCGGCCTCCGGGCAGCAAGGCGGCGGGGGGGCTGCGGCCAGCCTGCTGACCACGGGCAACGCGGGCGGCATGCTCGGCGGCTTCGTGGATGGCTGGGCGGTCGCCGATTTCCTCAAGTCGCGCGATGCCATGCAGCAGCTCGACAAGAAGGTCGGCCTGCGCCAGTACCTGATCCGCGCGGGCATGGACCCTGTGAATCATCTTGCAGAGGACTCAAGCGAGGACGATCTCTATCGCGCCTACCAGGCCTCGGTAAAGGTCTCCTTCAACGCGCTGGAACAGATCGACGTGCTGCGCGTGAGCGCGTTTTCCTCTGAGGATGCCGCGCTGCTGTCCCGGGCGTTGATCGAGCTGGCCGAGAGCTTCGTCAGCTCGATGAACGAGAAAGGCGTCGCCGACAAGCTGAAAGTGAGCGAGGAGGCGGTCAAGCTGGCGGAGCAGAAGGCGCTGGCCGCCCGGGAAACGCTGACCGCGTGGCGGACCACGCACGGCAATATCGATCCCACCGCCACGGTGACGATGCTGCTGAACCTGTCCAGCCAGCTCGAAGGGGAGCTCAACACCGCGCAGATCAATCTCGACAAGATCCGCGCGTTGGGCAACAAGGACCATTTCATGCTGCGGCCCGCCGAGATGCAGGTGGCTTCTCTGAAGAAGCGGATCGCGGCCGTGCGCCAGCGCCTGAGCGGCGCGGGCAACACGGAAGCGAAGCAGCTCAAGTCCTATGAAGCGCTGCGCAACGCCCAGGCGTTCGCGGATTCGAACCTGACCCTGGCGCAGCAGACCTACCAGCAGGCCATGACGGACACGCTGCGGCTGCAACGCTACCTGTCCATCATCGCGCAGCCAGTACCCACGGACCGCCCGAGCAGTCCGCGTACCGGAATCCTGCTGCTGCAGGCGCTGGCGCTGGGCTTTGTGCTGATGTTCATCGCTCGGGTGGCGTTGGCGTTGTTGAGGGGATTGCGTCATGGTTGATACGGCAATTGCGGATCGTCCCGCCGGCACTGATGCCACGGCACGCTTGCGTGACGTGATCAAGCAGATTCATTCCGCGGCCGAGCCGCTGAACGACATGCCCATGCTGGAGCCGGCGCTGCGCGAGGCCGCGGACGGTTGGCGCGACGCCCGCCGCTTGCTGGTTTCGCCCCTGGTGCGGGAAGGCAAGCTAGGCGCCGCGATCGCCGCGCTGGAGATCATGGTCGCGGTCTATCCCGCGCGCGCCGACGAGCGCCGCCTGCTCGCCAGCCTGTTCGGACGCACCGAGCAATGGGACCGCGCCATCGCCGAGGCGGACGCCGCCGCCGGCATCGAACCCGGCGCGGCGGCGCTGCATGCGGCGCGCATCCAGTTGCGGGTGCAGGCCGGCCGTGTGGCCGAGGCTGCCGAGGTCGCACGCGCGACCCGGAACCTGGCGGAAAACGAACCCGGCGAAGCCTACCCTTGGCTGATGGCTTTCGTGCGCAACGGCGATACGGTCGAGGCGGCCGGCATGGCTGCCGCCTTGGACCCGCGAGAACTGCCCAACGAGCGCGTGGCGACGATGGCGGTGCGCGCCTTGCTGGATGACGGCAGGGTGGAGGCGGCGATCCGCTTTGGCGGCGCAGCCCTGGACGCGGGCCACGACTGCGCGGTCCTGCGCTCGTGCCTGGGCCTGGCGCATCTGCGGCGCGGCAACGAGAATGACCGCAAGGTGCATGCGCTGGCGCACTTCGAGGCCGGCCTGAGCGCGGCGCCCGCGGATGTCAGGCTGCTGACGTTGCATGGCGAGACCCTGCTGCGCGCCGGACGCTACAAGGAAGCCCTGACGCCGTTGAAGCAGGCCATCGACCTGGCGCCAGACCTGGAACAGACGCGGGCTTTCTACGCACGCGCGCTGCGCTACACGCTGCAGTACGACGCGGCGGCCGACCAGATGATGCATCTGCTGGAGAAGTCGCCCGAAAAGCAGCTTTGGCAGCGTGCGGCCATCAGCGCGCTGTCGCAGGCGGGGCGCAAGCAGGAGGCCGAGGCGCTCTTTGGACAGTACGTGGCGCAACGCGGCCAGCGGCTGCCGGCGACCTTCGACGAGGCCATGGCGCAGCTGGAGGAACGGCTGCACACCGCCCCGATCCCGCAGGCGCGCCTGGACTGGGCCTGGTCGATGCGCGGCGACACCAGTATCGACCGCGCGCAATGGGAGCGCCGAGCGCGCTGGGGCCACCTGGTGGACCATCTGCTGTTCGACTGGCTCGAATGCCGCGAGGAGAGCGTCGAAGAAGCCATGCAGGTGTTGGGAGAGCTGGATACCGGCGAGCGCTTCTTTGCGCCGCTGCTGGCGGGGGGCAAGGGCGTGGTGGTCGCCACCGCGCACGTCGGTCCCATGTACGCCGGGTTGATGGCGCTGGAACTGGTGGGCATTCCGTCGCGTTGGCTGGCGACCGCGCCCAGCATCGCGCAGAGCAGCTACTCCGCAGCCCTGATCTCCACTGCCGACCAGACCGAGGCGCAGGTCGCCAAGGCCTGCATGCGCGCGTTGACTTCGGGCTATGTGCTATGCCTGGCGATAGACGGGGCGGCCAATCCGGCGGCGCCACGGACCACCTTCGAAGGACAGGACGTGACGTACTCCGGCTTCGCGGCCCACCTCGCGCATCGCATGGGCGTGCCCTCGGTGTTCTACGCACCGCGCTGGGAGAACGGTCGCGTCGCCTATACGCTGGAGATGTTGCCCGCGCCCAAGCCTGGCGAGGACGCCGAGGCGTATTCCCTGCGTTGGCAGCAGGCCTATTTCGAACGGCTCAGGGAGCATCTTGCCGGTCCTCCGGAAAACCTGCGCCTGAGCGGCGGCATCTGGCGCCACGTCACGGCCGCGGACAAGTCCGCGCAGCAATAGGAGCGAATGCCGATGAAGGCTGCAATCAAGACCGCGCGCTGGCTGCTTGTCCTGGCCATGTCGTACGGCGGGGCTGCGGCCGCCGCCGACGCATGCAAAAGTCCGGACGAGCATTGTCCGTCCGTCGCCGCGCTGCTGCAGCAGCGCGAGGGCTACGGCGCCCAGGCCACGGGCGGCCTGGGCGGAAAGTTCATCGACGTTACGTCCGATCAGGACTCGGGTCCCGGAACGCTGCGCGCCGCGCTCGCGCAGGCAAAGAAGGGACCCACCTGGATACGCTTCGCCTCCGACATGACCATCGTCCTGGATAAGCAGCTGCGCGTGCCGTCCAACACGACCATCGACGGGCGCGGCAAGCGCGTGACCCTGATCGACGACGGATTGGGCGTATATGGCAGCAAGAACGTCATCCTCACGCACCTGACCATAGACGGACGCTTGTCGCGGCTGACGCAAGCGGTGAACGTGGCCAACAACAGCCGCGACGTATGGGTGGACCACATGGATCTGTCGCGGATGTCGGACCGGCTGCTGAACGTGAAGAACGGTTCGACCGATGTGACGATCTCATGGACCAAGTTCCACAATTCCAACAAGGTCATGTTGCTCAACAACATCACCTCGAAGAACCTTTACGCAAACTACGACCGCGATTCGATCGCGCGCGTGACGCTGCACCATAACTACTTCCTCAACACCGTGCAGCGCAATCCGCGCGGGCAATTCGGCACCTTCCATCTCTTCAACAATCTGTTGGAAGACTGGGATTTCTACGGCATGAGTTTCAGCCTGGAGGCCAAGGCGCTGGTCGAAGGCAACATCTTCAAGAACTCCACGCAGCGCAAATGCGTGGAGCCCGAGTTCTTCCCGACGGTGGAAGGCATCAACGTGAACTACTGCCACTACATTCCCATCGCCGCCAAGCGCAGCGCGCTGGAAAACGGCGAATCGGACCGCGGAGCCTATGAAACGCGGAAGGACGAACACGGCTATACGCGGGACTACAAGGCCTTCCTGCGCCTGAAGGACAATCTGTACCTGGGCGATGCGAAGCCGGTGTTGCAGGACTACAGGCCCGAGGCTGCGCCGACGCCGCCCTATTGCTACGGCTACGAAAAACCTACGACGGAGCTGGCGGAGAAGATCCGCAAGTACGCAGGGAATACGGGCGGCGATACGCCGTTGCCGGTGTCCAGGATCGGGACGGGTTGCGGGGGATCAGCAGGCCGGTAGTCGCCCGGTTCGCAGAAGCGGAGCCGGACCATGCGGGTTGAAGCCTGGCGTTATCCGTGAAATACAGCCTATGATTTGTTTTTAAGAAATACAAATCATAGGCTGTAAAAGAACCACAAATCACATTGTGTATTTCAGGTTTACAGCCTAGACTTTGTATATCTGAAATACAGCTTGGGATTTGTATTATGGATTTCACCGTACGCACCGCGACACAATTGCCGGCCCTGCTCCAGGGGTTCCGCAAAGAGGCCGGCTTGACCCAGGCGGCCACGGCCTTGCGCCTTGGGGTCACACAACAGACCTTGTCCGCCCTGGAGCGCAATGCCGACAAGGTCAGCGCAGACCGGCTGCTGCAGCTGTTGAGCATCCTGGGGGTCGAAATGGTCTTGCGCCAGCAAGGGGCGCAGCCGGGACCCGAAACAACATCCGAACCCAGCTGGTAAAGCCATGGGGCGACGCTCACACACGCAGGTCCTGGGCCTATGGATGAATGGCACCTATGTCGGAGAGTGGAGCAATCGACCCCACGCCGGCGAGGTCCTGCAGTACGACAAGGACTGGGTCGCCTCCGCGCCGGGCAGGCCCTTGTCGCTGTCCCTGCCCTTCACGCCGGGCAATGGCCCGCATCGGGGCGACGTCGTCCGCGCATACTTCGAAAACCTGCTGCCCGACAGCAAGGAAATCCGCGAACGGGTTGCGCGCCGGTTTCGGGCAGGCTCGACCGACGCGTTCGCCTTGCTTGCCGAGATCGGCCGCGATTGCGCGGGCGCCTTGCAGATCCTGCCTGCGGGAACAGCGCCTGCCGACGTGACGTCGGTGCAAGCCTCGCCCTTGAACGATGCCCAGGTTGCGCAGCTGTTGCGCAGCGTTCTGGCGCCGGCGCCTCTCGGCGGCCTGGCCATCGCTGAGGATGATTTCCGCATTTCCATCGCAGGTGCGCAAGAGAAGACCGCCTTGCTGCGGATGGACGGGCAATGGTGCTTGCCCCAAGGCGCCACGCCGACGACTCACATCCTCAAGTTGCCGTTGGGGCTGGTCGGCAATATGAAGTTCGACCTGAGCGAATCGGTGGAAAACGAATGGCTGTGCTCGGAGATCCTGGCTGCCTACGGCATGCCCGTGGCGCGCACGGAAGTACTCAGCTTCGAAGACGTGAAGGTGCTCGCCGTCGAACGTTTCGACCGCCGCTGGCAGGACGCCGAAAACGGAAAGCGTAGTCTCATCCGCCTGCCGCAGGAAGACATGTGCCAGGCCACCGGCACCCCGCCGCACCTGAAGTACGAGGCGGACGGCGGACCCGGCATCGACCGCATCATGAGTCTGCTCGAAACCTCGCGCCACGCAGAGCAAGACCGGCGGACGTTTTTCCAGGCCCAGGTCCTGTTCTGGATGCTGTGCGCAACGGACGGCCACGCGAAGAACTTCAGCCTGTTCCTGCGGCCTGGCGGGGCCTACGAACTTACGCCGCTATACGACATGCTGTCCGCTTATCCGATCCTGGGCGAAGGGCCAGGCAAACTGTCGCCCGTCCGCGCGAAGATGGCGATGGCGGTGCGTTCGAAGAACCCGCATTGGCGCATGCGCGACATCCAGCGGCGCCACTGGCTGACGGTGGGCGCGCGACATGGCGTCGTGACGCCGGACGGCCAGGGAGTCCAGTTCGTCGTGGACGATCTGATCGCGCGCACGCCCGAGGCGGTGCGCATGGTCCGCGCCAGATTGCCGCCCGGATTTCCGCAGGCGGTGGCAGACGGCATACTCGGCGGCTTGCAGGCGGCGGCGGACAGGCTCGCCGCGTAGCTTTGCCGCGTGCGTAGCGGCTACTGCAATTCATCGCTCGTTGAGTACATACCGCCCCGGCGTTTCCCCCGTCATCTGGCGGAAGTACGCAATGAACGCGCTGTCGCTGGAAAAGCCCAGATCGAACGCCACTGCGGTCACGCTCTGGCCCGCAACCAGCAGATCCACCGCGCGCAGCAGGCGCCAGAGCTGCCGCCAGGCCTGATAGCTCATGCCGGTCTCGCGCTGGAAGATGCGTGTAATGGTGCGCGCGCTCGCGCCGACGCGTTGCGACAGGGCTTCCAGTTCGGGCGGCAGTTCCTCCAGGTCCAGACCGGCCAGGCGGCGGTCCGTGGGTACGGGCAGCAGCATGGGTTCCCGTCTTGCCGCGCGCAGTTCGTCCATGCAGACGGCCAGCAGGTTGCGCGGCGCGCCCTGGGACCAGTCGGTGTCGAAGGGTTCCAGGCTGATGCGCTCGAAGACCTCGCGCAATAGCGGCGTCATCGAGAGTATGGCGGCGGCGGCCGCCGGCGCCGCGACACGCGCCAGGTCCAGATAGATCGAGCGGTACTCGACTTCGCCGCGGATCAGGACGCGGTGCTCGGTTCCTGGCGGTATCCACGCCACGCGGATGGGAGGCAACACCGCGATCAACCCCGGCATTGCGAGGCGTATGGAGCCCGCATGGGCAAACAGCAGCTGGCCCCGGCCGTGGCTATGCGGGCCGGAATCGTGCCGTATCAGGCGCGACGCGATGCCCGTCACCGGCTGGGCCATGGCGTCGGGGTTGAATGCGTCGGTGGGTGCAAGCCTGGCCATTTGTCCGGGTTCCGATGTTTTTTGTCTTCCTGGCTACAACGGCGACGGCAGCGCCCGGCTAAAAAACGGGCTCTACGTTTACCGATACCGCCATGTTCCGCCGTCCGCCTCTTGTGCTCGTTATCCTGCTGCTGAGTTTTCCGCAGATCGTCGAGACGATGTACAGCCCCGCCTTGCCGCTGATCGCCGCCACCTATCAAGCCACGCCCGAGGACGCGGCGCAGACGCTGTCGCTGTGGTTCGTGGCCTTTGCCTTTGGCGTGGTGGTCTGGGGGCGTCTGTGCGATTTCCGGGGCCGCCGACCGGCGCTGCTGGCAGGACTGGCGCTATACGCGCTGGGTGCGGGCTGGGCCATGGCGGCGGGTGATTTCACGCAGTTGCTCGCGGCCAGATTGATCTGCGCCTTCGGCGCGGCCGCGGGCTCAATCGTAACGCAGACGGCGCTGCGGGATAGCTATCAGGGTCCGACGTTGGCCCGCGTCTTCTCGATTCTGGGAATGGCGTTGGCCGCGAGCCCTGCCGTCGGCATGTATGCCGGTCAAGAGATCGCGGCGGCCGGCGGGGTCCAGGGCGTTTTCCTCGCGCTTGTCCTGCTCGCGGTGGCGCTGCTGGGGGCCAGCGCGTTGCGCTGGCCGGAAACTCGGCCTCTGCCGCACACGGCGGCGCCCTTCTGGCCGACGCTGCGCGCCATGCTGCAAGACCGGGCGATCTGGCGCAGCGCGACGCTGATCGCCATTTTCAACCTGGCGATCTTCGGCTATTACCAGCTGGGTCCTTTTCTTTTCGCCCGCTCGCAGGAGGCCTGGTTGGGTTTCGGTGAAAGCGGCCTGGCGCTGGCCGCGGCATCGCTGTGCGGCGCAGCCCTCAACACGGCGTTGCTGCGGCGGGGGGTAGCGTCCGAACGCCTCGTCCTGCTGGGTATCGGTCTGATGGCGCTAGGTGCGGCGCTGGTCGCCGCGCTTATCGGGAGTTCCGCGTTTCTCATCGGAATGGCCTTGATCGCGGCGGCCTACGCGATCGCGATTCCCAACGTCTTGGCGCATGCACTATGCGCCTATGTGCATGTCGCGGGGACTGCTGGCGCGATCCTGAGCCTGGTCTATTACAACCTGCTTGGAGTTGGGCTGGTCCTTGCCGGACGAGGGCAAAGGCTGGATGTGTTGCTGGGCGGGTGTGCGGCGCTTGCAGCGATCGCGTATGTGACGAAGACGCGGCAAGTCGAAGGTCGGTGACAGGACCGCTGCCATTGATGCATCCGGTCCCGTTCGAGCGAGGGTGCCTGGCTTTCAGCTGAGATGCACCGACGACGCGATCCCCTGGTCCGCCATCTTCGAGTACGGGCAGATCGATTCCGTCTCGTGGACCAGCGCCAGGGCGACGTCCTTGGGCAGCCCGGGCAAGGAAATCTCCAGCCTGGCCTTGATGCAGAACAGGCCGTCGAAGGCTTCGCGCGCGAAAGTCGTGGTGCAGTGGATGGCGAAATCCGCCGGCAGCGGGACGCGGTTCTTCGTGGCGACCAGCTTCATGGCGCCATGAAAGCATGCGGCAAAGCCGGCTGCGAATAATTGCTCGGGATTGGTGCCGCCGCCATTGCCGCCCAACTCCTTGGGCAGCCTGAGTTCGAGTTCCAGTTCGCCGTCGTTGGAGACCGCTCTGCCGGACGATCTGCCGTGTCCGGAGGCGCCGCCGGTTACGGAGACGGTGGTCGTGTACAGGGGCAGGTCCTCTGCGCCGGCATAGGGCTCCAGGAGCGAAACAGAGGGCGCGGACGGGGCTTTCATGGGAACTCCTCAAGTGCGGATAAGCGGTTGGTTTTTTTCCGCGGCAACTATAGAGTTGTCCCCAACAGGCGCAAAGACAGAATTTCTGTTCTGACTGGCATCTTTTCTTGTACCGTCGACGCCAGCTTCCTAGGCGCTCTTCTTGACATTGGCAAGCCGGTGCAACTCGTCCACATCAAGGATGGCCAGCCCGCCATAGTAGGTTTCCAGCACGCCCGCGCGGGCGAGTCGCGCAAGCGCTGCATTGCAGCGTTGCCGCGAAATGCCGCACAAGCCGGCGATTTCTTCCTGGGAGACCTTCAGCCGTCCATTGGTGCCGGAATGCCTTTCCGCGTTGAACTGCGCGGCGACTGCGCGCGCCACCGTCGTGTCGACGTCGAGCAGCACGTTGGACGTGAAGCTGCTCATCAGCCAGTCCACGCGCTGCGCGAGATGCATCATCAGCGCCTTGGTGAATTCGATGTTGTTGTTCCAGAGCCGTTCACAGGTCTCGCGCGGCAGTATCACGATCTGGCTGGGCCGGAGCGCAACCACCTCGTACTCGAACCGTTCGCGACGGATCATGGTGGCTTCGCCGAACCAGCTGCCGGTGCTGAAGCCGGCCAGGGACAGGGACTTGCCGTCCGCGCCGGGCGAGGACCATTTCACCAGGCCTTGCACCACGCCGTACCATCCTGGCGAACGGCTGCCCGCGCGGAACAGGAACTCGCCCGCGGCCAGGGTCACCACGCGCAACTCGGCGCGGATCAGGTCGCGTTCGAGTTCCGGCAGGCCCTTGTACCAAGGGACGACGTCGAGCATCTTGTCCACCGCGCCTTGCGCGCGCCGCCGCCGTGCGCTCAAGGGTTCGTCGCCGGCGTCGGCAAGCCGTTCGCCCATGTGTGCCTCCTTCGTAGCCGTTGTGGCGCCGCTCAGGTAAACCCTAGGGCGCTTTGTCACCATGATGACTGTCCGCGGTCTGGGGCCGGCACCAGAATAGCCGAGGTGCCAGACGCCAAAACCCACAAGAGGAGACAAGCATGTTGCCCATGCAAGGCATGATGTCCCGCAGCGCCCTGGCCTGCGGCCTGGCCGTGACGCTGCTGCACGCCCCTGCGGTCCAGGCGCAGATTTCAGACGATGTTATTCGAATCGGCTTCATCACCGACATGTCGGGCGTGTACTCGGGGCCGGATGGCCCCGGCGGCGCCGAGGCCATCAAGATGGCGATCCAGGAGATGGGCGGCGAGATCAACGGCAAAAAGATCGAGCTGCTGACGGCCGACCATCAGAACAAGGCGGACATCGCCTCGGCCAAGGCGCGCGAATGGTTTGACCAGGCAGGTCTGGACATGCTGATCGGCGGCACCAATTCCAGTACGGCGCTGGCCATGTCCAAGGTCGCCGCTGACAAGAAGCGGCCCATCATCGTGGTGGGCGCGGGCGCGCCGGCGCTGACCAATGAACAATGCACGCCCTACACGCTGAACTACGCCTACGACACCGTGGCGCAGGCGCGCGGTACGGGCGCGGCCGTGGTCAAGGCAGGCGGCAAGAGCTGGTACTTCCTGACTGCCGATTACGCCTTTGGCCACGCATTGCAGGCGGACACGACCAAGGTGGTCCAGGCCGGCGGCGGCACGGTGGTGGGATCGGTCAAGCATCCGCTATCGGCCAGCGACTTTTCTTCGTTCCTGCTGCAGGCGCAAAGCAGCAAGGCGGAGATCCTGGCCCTGGCGAACGCAGGCGCGGATGCCACCAACTCGATCAAGGCCGCCAACGAATTCGGCATCACCAAGACCATGCGCCTGGCCGGCCTGATCATGTTCATCAACGATATCCACGCCATGGGGCTGCCCGCCTCGCAAGGCATGTACCTGACGGACAGCTGGTACTGGAATGCGTCGGACGAGACCCGCGCCTGGGCCCGCGCCTTCTTTGAAAAGCGCAAGGCCATGCCCTCCTCGTTGCAGGCGGCCGACTACTCGGCGGCGCTGCAATACCTGCGCGCGGTCAAGGCCACGGGCACGGACGATGCCGACCGCGTGCTGGCCTATCTGCGCGAAAACAAGCTGAACGACGTCTACATCAAGAACGGCGTGGTGCGGCCGGATGGTCGCGTCGTGCACGACATGTACTTGCTGCAGGTCAAGACGCCGGAACAGTCCAAGGAGCCCTGGGACTACTTCAACGTCGTGCAGACCATCGACGGCAACCAGGCATTCACCACCAAGGAAGAGAGCCGCTGCGCGCTCTGGAAGTGACCCTCATGAGCAAACGTAAAGTCATCGTGACCATCGCCCCGACCGGGGGCATGGCATTCAAAAGCCAGAATCCGCACCTGCCCACGCAGCCGCTGGAAATCGCGGAGGACGTGTACCGCTGCTATAACGCGGGCGCCAGCGTGGTGGCGCTGCATGCGCGCCGTCCCGACGACCAGGCGACCTGCGACGCTTCGGTGTACCGGGAAATGAACCGGCTCATCCGCGACCGCTGCGACATCGTGCTGAACAACTCCACCGGCGGCGGCGTGCATGGCGACATGGTCAAGGAAACCTCTCCCGGCACGTGGGAGATCCTGTGGGAAGAGCGGCTCAAGGGCATGGACGCCGGCGCCGAGATGTGCACGCTGGACGCCACGACCTTGAACCTTGCGTTCGGCGACCGCGAATACCTGATGAACACGCCGCTCACCAAGGCCCGCGAACTGGCCGCCGGCATGCAGGCGCGCGGCATCAAGCCAGAATGGGAAGTCTTCAGCCCCACGCACATCCTGCAGGACGCCACGACGCTGATCGAAGAAGGGCTGGACGAAGGGCCGCACTTCATCAACCTGGTCATGAACGTGCACCGCAACTTCCAGAATGCCATGCCGTTCTCGGTGCGGCATTTGCAGATGATGGTGGATCTGCTGCCCAGGAACAGCATCTTCTGCGTCAGCGGCATCGGCCCCGCGCAGCTGGAGGCCAACATGGCCGCCCTGCTGCTGGGCGGCCACGCGCGGGTCGGCCTGGAAGACAACCTGTACTACCGCCACGGCGAACTGGCCACCAACGTCCAATTGACCGAGCGCATCGTGCGCATCATCCGTGAAATGGACATGGAACCCGCCACGCCAGCCGAAGCGCGCGAGATCCTGGGACTGCCGCTCAAGAGCGGAATCCGGCCCGAGTTCGCGCTCTGACCAGGAAAAGCCATGAGCAATTCACTGCAAGGAAAACACGTCCTCGTCACCGCGGGCGCGCAAGGCATAGGTTTGGCGATCGCACGCAAGTTTCTGGAGGCGGGCGCCGAGGTGCACGTCTGCGACGTGGACGAAGCGGCTTGCAAGGCCGCTGCCGCAGCGCATCCAAGCCTGGGCGTCAGCGTGACGGACGTATCCAGCGAAGCGCAGGTCCAAGCCATGTTCGGCGAACTGGCCCGGAAATGGGGCAAGCTCGATGCCTTGGTCAACAATGCTGGCGTGGCCGGCCCGACCAACCGGCTGGAGGAAACCGCGCTGGACGCGTGGCAGCGCACGCTGGATGTCAACCTGACCGGAACCTTCCTGTGCGCGCGCAGCGCCGTGCCGCTGCTGCGGGCGGCAGGCGGCGGGTCCATCGTCAACATCTCGTCCGTCGCGGGCAGGCTGGGCTTTTCGCTGCGCACGCCCTATAGCGCCAGCAAGTTCGGGTTGGCTGGCCTGACGCAGACCTGGGCCATGGAGCTGGGGCCGTCGAACATCCGCGTCAATTCCGTGCTGCCGGGCGTGGTGTCGGGCGACCGGGTTGAGCGGGTCATCGCGGCCCGCGCCGCGGCCGGCGGCGTGACCAACGACGCCATGCGCGAGCAGCTTGTGGACAAGGTGTCGTTGCGCCGCATGACCAGCCCGCAGGACGTGGCCAATCAGGTGGCGTATCTGTGTTCAGACGAAGGCGCCATCATCAGCGGCCAGAGCATTTCCGTCTGCGGCAACGTGGAATACCTGGGCTGAGTTGCCGATGTCGGCGCCCCGCGTGCCGCGAAGGTTCCGAAAAACCTGAGCGTCAGTTCGATCCAGGCGAATTGTTCGACGCCTCCCGAAGTTCTAGACTGGATTCGTACATGCATTGTGTACCGCTGGCTGTCGCATAGCGGTTTTGCAGCGACGGCGGGAGGTCCTGATGAATCGGGTCGAGACCTTTGCCACCCTGCCGATGTGGGCGGGGTTCGTAGGCTTTGTGCTGGTCGTGCTGGCGCTGGATCTCTACGTGCTGGGAGGCCGCCATGCGCACCGCGTGCGGCCCCGCGAAGCGTTGTTCTGGGTGGGCGTATGGATGGCGCTGGCCGCGTTGTTCGGCGCCCTGATGTGGTGGTATCTGGATGCCACCCTGGGGCGCGACATTGCGCACCGGAAAACGCTGGAGTTCTATACCGGCTACCTGATCGAACTGTCCCTGTCCGTGGACAACATGTTCGTGTTCTCGCTGATCTTCGGCTATTTCGTGGTGCCGCTGGAATTGCAGCGCCGGGTACTGCTGTACGGCGTGCTGGGCGCCATCGTGATGCGGGTCGGCATGATCCTGGCGGGCGTCTGGCTGCTGTCGAAATTCGACTGGCTGTTCTATGTGTTCGGCGTGCTGCTGGTGGCGACGGGAGCGAAGATGCTGGCCCGGGCGGACCATCAGCCTGACATTGCCCGCAATCCGCTGGTGCGCCTGTTGCGCTCGTCGATGCGCATCACCAAGGATTATCACGGCGAGTCGTTCTTTGTGCGCATCGGCGGCCTGCGGCATGCCACGCCCATGTTCGTCGTGCTGCTGATGATAGAGGCGAGCGACGTGGTGTTCGCGGTCGACAGCATTCCCGCCATCTTCGCCGTCACCACCGACCCGTTCCTGGTCTTTACTTCCAACATCTTCGCCATCATGGGCCTGCGGGCGCTGTACTTCCTGCTGGCCGACATGCGCGAACGTTTCCGCTACCTCAAGCACGGACTTGCCGCGGTGCTCATCATCATCGGCGGCAAGATGCTGGCCGCGCCATGGTTCCATGTGCCGGTGCAGTGGTCGCTAGGGGCGGTAGGCCTTATCCTGCTGGCATCCGTGGGCGCCAGCCTGATCCTGCCCAGACGGGCCGCGGCCAGGGCTGCGCGCCATAAGGGATGAGTCCCACGAACCGGAGATCTGTCATGAACACGATCATTCTTGCCACCGATGGGTCCAGCCACAGCGATGCCGCGGCGCGCTATCTGGTTGACGGCCCTTTGCTGAACCGGGATTTCACGGTGCATGTACTGCATTGCGAGCCCGACGTGACGGGCGACGTCAAAGCCTTCATCGGCCAGGCCGACATCGACGCCTGGCACCACGAAGAGAGCGACAAGGCAATGAAGTCCGTGGTCGAGATCCTGCGCGCGGGCCAGGTCGGCTTCGAGTGCCACGAGCTTACGGGCCACACGCCGGACAAGATCGTGGCGCATGCGGTCAAGGTGGGGGCCACGGCCATCGTGATGGGGTCGCACCATCGGGCGCCGTTCCTGGACGCATTGTTGGGGTCGGTGTGTTCGCGGGTCATTGCCCACGCGCCTTGTCCGGTGCTGCTGATCTGAACGTCCGCGGCTGATGCGCTAGCAGGTGAGCTTGAGCTGATAGCTGCCATCGGCGTCGCGGGCCAGGCGAACCCGGTCGAAGCGATAGTTGCGCCCCTTGAACGCATAGGTCGCGTCAGTCTCGTCGTCGTCGCGGCCTTGCCAGACTATTTTCCGATCCAGCGATTCGGCGTAGTAGTAGAAGATGGCGTTGGTGGATTCGATCAATCCCAGGTCGCCGCGCAGGCCGGTGGAACTGTTGGCTTCCACGTTCCACCAGCCTTCGGTGCGCCATTCGCCTCCGTCGGGCAGATAGTGCACCGCGAATCTCAAGTCCCGGCCGCAGGCGTTCTCGATCTGGAGGGACGCAGGCTTGGCCGGCGCAGGCTTCTTGCTGTCCGGCTTGGCGGCCTGGAGCTGGTCTTGCCGTTCATTCCAGCCCATGCCGTAATAGGCAAGCAGGCCGCTGATTGCCAATACGGCCGAGACGCCGATGACCACCTGCCGTACGGTCTTTTGCCGCATGTGTTCCGTGTACCGTTGCTCCAGAATCCGGGTCTCGTGCTGTTGCAGCAGTTGATCGCGGTGTTTTTTCCTGGCCGAGGTCGTCACCGCGGATGCCCCGGCCAGCAGCAGCAGCAGGGTGAGGTAGCGGTATTTCATCAGCAGGCTGGCCAGCGATGGAACGAGGTTGGCGGCCAGGCCCAACGCCATGGCGCAGCCGATGAAGGCCAGCGGCCATATCCAGAAATTGCGTCCCTTGGCGATTTCGGTGGCGTAATAGTCGCGCAGCGTATCGGTGGATCCGGAATCCGGCGGCGCTTTCCCGTTCGTCCCGCCACCGTTGCCGCCGGGCGCGCCGGCGGCGCGTTGCTCGGCGATCCACGCGTCATGCTCTTGGCGGCGTTTCGGATCGGAAAGCACCGCGTAGGCCTCGTTCAGGCGCGCCATGACGCGCTTGGCTTCCTCGGGATTGTCAGGATTCTTGTCCGGATGCCATTTCTGCGAGAGATAGCGGTATGCGCCGCGGATGACTTCATCGCTGGCATTTTCCGAAACTTGGAGCGTGTCGTAATGGGTATGTATGCCAGCCATTGCCATGGGTCCGCGTTCCGAAGCCGGGCGCTCAGCTTCCTGCACGGCGAGCTTACGCTGCAATCATGGACGTCGGTATCAGCCAAAGAGACTACATCGCTGGGTGGGTGCGCGGCGCAGTGGTATCTTTTCCCATTTTCCTGCACGCCACTCCGTTTCATGCCCGACGACGCCCAAACCTCCTCAGATTTCCCGCCTGCAGAGCCGCAAGCGGCCGCTCCCCGGCCCTTTATCCAGAACTCGGGCACCCGCCGCACCCTGCATTTCACGCAGCAGGAAATCCAGAGCAGCATGTCCACCCTCAACCCCGATGCGCTCGAACTGGAGTACACGCGGATGATGATGGGCTTCGTGCTTTTCAATCCGGCTCCCGCCCGCATCCTGATGGTGGGGCTGGGCGGCGGCTCGCTGCCCAAGTTCTGCCATCGCTATCTGGCGGACAGCGCTATCGACGTGGTGGAAATCGATCCGGCAGTCATTGCCCTGCGCGAAGCCTTCATGGTGCCGCGCGACGACGACCGCTTCCGCGTGCTGCAGGCCGACGCGGCCGACCATATGCGCGGCCTGTCGGACCATGCCGACGTGATCCTGCTGGACGGGTTCGGCATCGGCGGGATTCCGGGCCCGCTGTGCTCGGCGGAGTTCTACGCCGATTGTTTCCGCGCTTTGCGCGAGGACGGCATCCTGGTGATCAATTTCCACGTCAATCACCCGGACCATCATGACTACATGGACCGGGTGCGGGCCTCGTTCGGTTCGTCCATGTTCGAGGTGGTGGATGACGACATGACCAACAGCATCGTGTTCGCCTGCAAGGGCGACCTGCTGGACGATCCCGCCGCGGCCGAACTCAGACGGCCATCGTCCATGTCCAAGGATGCGTGGCGCCAGCTGATGCCGACGATGAAGGTCATAGGTGCGACGCTGGAGTTGAGATAGCGACCGGCTGGTCCCTGCCCTCAACGCTTGATGAACGCAATGATCTGCTGCTGAGTGCCCTTGTCATTGTCAAAGCCGCCGTGCGTGCTGGCCGCCACGGGCGGATTGGCCGAGCCGGGCGCGGGGCTGCCCGCGGGTGATATATGCACGGCGTCGCAAGGAATGCCGGCGCCGCGGAAATAGCGCTCCATGCCCAGCAGCGGCGTGGTGGTGCCGCCTTCGAAGGATTCGCTCACCAGATAGAGCAGCGAACGGCGGTACGGGCCGCAGGTGGGATCGTCTTCCTCGGCACGGTCGGAAAGATGGAACTGCTGATAGCGCTTTACCCGCGTCTTCAGGTGCGGCACGACCAGTTTCTGGAAGGTGTCCAGCGTGACTGCCGGGGCCATCAGGTTGAGCGACTCCAGTTTGCCGCCGTCCGCCGTCAAGCGGTGCACGAAGTGGCTGGCGACGATGGCGCCGGCCGAATGGCCGACGATGTGCAGGCGCACACGGCCCTCGCTGACATGCGATTTGAAGTGCTTGTACAGCATGATCATCGCGGCTTCTTCCTGCGTCATGCCCTTGGGCGCCGGTTCGCTCATGGCCTGGGCATTCTGCTTCATCTCGCCCCAGATCACGGTGCCAGGCCTGGCCAGCCAGCGTTCCAGGCGCTGGTTCCACCAGCGCTCCAGCCGCTCGCCCAGGCCGCCCGTGGTGCGCGGCACGCTGTGGGCGGCGTCCTGGATGATGTTCTTCACGGTGGTGATGAAGTCCGTTTCCCACATCAGGAAGACTGGAAAAATCTGCTTCTCGTAAAGCAGCGGTATCCATTCGGCGGCGGCTTCCGCCGCATCTTCTTCACCCACCAGGCCGCCATGCGCATAGACGCAGACGTCCATGGGCCTGTCCTTCAAGCCCCACTTCTCGCGCGCGGCGTTCATATGGACGTCGACAATGGCGCGCAGATCGTCGGGTGTGGTGCGGAACGTGCCGCTGTTGCTGAGCTTGCCGTTGTTGCCCACGTTGACGATGAAGGGCGAGATCTCGCGGTTGCGCAACACGGTTCCCGCCGCCAGCGTGACCTTCTTGCCGTCGGTGCGCAGCGTGATGCTGTTCGATATCTTGGTGTGCTCGTGCGTGACCACGCCCAGTTGCACCACCCAGCAATCCATGGCGTTGCGCATCCAGTCGTCGTAGGTCAGCACCGCCATGCCATGGGTTCCCCATTCCTCGCCCCAGGAGTTCTGGATCAGGAAGCCGTCCTGGGTATAGCCAACAATGACGAAGGCATGGCCGTCGGTGGCGGCGTCCTGCTTGTCGGGCGGGATGATCCAGAACGGCTGGGCTCCCGGCGTGGACGGCGCCTTCTGCGGGGTGACGCCATGGCCATCGTCCCAGCCGGCGTGGCAGCCCGCGCTGGCGTACAGGATGCCGACCTCGTTGAGCGCCGCGTGCATTTCGACGATGTTGCGCGTGTCAATGCGGTAGTAGGCGCCCAGCGGGCGCTTGACGGCGTCCAGCCACCAGTCGTCGGCGGTCTCGTTGGCCGCCGCTGGCATGGCCAGGGCCGGAAACAATTCCTGGGAACACGCGCCGTGCTTGAACCAGCCCTTGAGTGCGCCGCGCAGGCTCGATCCCGTGTCGTCGACCGACCCCGGGAACTCGTCATAGCGCCTGGCCATGGAGTACAGCATGAATGGCGAAATGGCCGGGCGCGGTTCGCGCTCCGACTTGCGCAGCAGGTATTCGACCACGGTGGACAAGGCGAAGCCGGTGCAGGCCGAGGTGTCTTCCTGGTGCTTCACCGTCAACCCCATTGCGGGAATCATCTCGGTCTTGGGCGTGACCGAGATGTTGGGGCGGAACGGCAGGTCGCGGACGTCGAAGGCGTCGGGCTTGGCGGTGCGGCGAAACGGCAGCGCTGGCGGCGGCTTGCGGCTTTTGCGCTTCGGTGCGGGCCGGGGCGTCTTGGCCGCCGCCGTGCTGACTGTGGCGGCCTGCCGTTTTTTGTCCGCCGTCTTGCGTGCCGGGGCGGCGCGCCCCGCTTGCTTCTTTGCAGCCATGGCGTACTCCAGTGGAGACAGGCTTTCAGCGCGAGGGCGGCGTTTTGAGGCAAGACGACATGACGACAGTGAAGATTGCGCCCGTAGGTGCGATATATAGGCGCGCCTAAGCCGGTTCGCTAGTATCTGAAAGTATTAGTCCCTGGATTTGCAATGGTTCATTTGCACCATGCGCGACAGCGATTGCCGCCGACGGGGCGAGGCCCGCAACGCTGTTCTTCTGCGTGGTCAGCTTTTTGTGCGCCGCTTCTCCAGGCTCTGCTGCATGACGAGAATCTCGTTCCTGATGTTCGGGCCGTGGTAGACCAGGGACGTTTCGTGGCGGGCTGCGGCTTCGTTGCGGCGCGCGCTGAACCAGTTGAACGAACCGACGCAATATACGTCCTCGTCCCCGATTACGATCTTGCTATGCACCATGCGCACGACGACGGATTCAATGCCGCAACGCCGCAGGCTCGCCAGGGACGATTCGAAATGGAGTTCCTTCCTGCTGCGTTCGGCGGGGTCCTGCGAGGCCAGATTCGATCCCTTGTCCGTATAGACGCGCACGGCTACGCCGCGCTGTACCGCGGCAGACATCGCGTCCAGCATGCCGGTTTCTTCCATGCAGCCTGGCCGTATCCAGGGCGTCACGATGTGGACTTGGCGTTGGGCGTTGGCCAGGGTCTCGCGCAGGAACGTGTCGTGTTCGTCGGCATCGAGCAGTTGCCGCAATGCCTGCCGTGGAGTGACCAGGTCCTGGCGCGGGCGATGCGGGAATTCCAGCGCGTTGGACGCCGCGGCGAACAACAGGTGTGCGAGCTGTCCGCGCGGGCTGCCTTTGTGCGCCTGAGAGTAGGTATCCATGTCGCCAAATACCAGGAAGGCATTCTTTGCCCGCGAAACGGCTACGTTGAGCATGCTGCTCGATTTGTCGATGAAGGGCCCGTCGGCATGCTTGGAGTACACGGAGGAGAAGATTACGACCGGGCGCTCTGCGCCTTGCAGCGCATGGACGGTTCCAACGGTCATCTCTCCGTTCTGCTTGCCGATCCGTATGCCGGCAGCCTGGCAGGCCGCGCTGATCGCGCGCACCTGACCGCTGAATGGCGTGACCACCGCCACAATGTCGGCCAGAGGCATGCCATAGTGCGTTTCCAGTCGCGGGCGCTGCTCGGTCAGCCATGCGGCGATGACCTCGGCTTCAAGCATGTTGCGCTTGCTGCCTCCGGCGCCCGATTCGCATATCCCGTCCACATGCAGGTAGCCTAGCGGGGGCAAGCCGTCCTGCATTTTCGGGCTGGCGGTGAGCTTGCCGCCGCGCATAGGCAACAGTTTGCCGTGGTAACTGAGAGCATTGCAGTAGCCAATGATCTCGTCGAAGCAGCGCCGATGCTCATAGAGGTAGAGTCCACGCGAGAGATCGGCATCGTAGTGCCACCGGCTGGCGTTCTGGGCGATGCGCATGACGCTGCCAGAGGCGGCCATCTTGCCGCCTTCGGAAAGCTCGTCATAGTTCGCTTGCCTGCCCTCCCGCGGCTGCAGAAGTCCGGCGCTGGCGAGATTGCCGACGTCGACTTGCCGGGGCACGGACCAGATCGGCTCGATCTGCAGCGTGTCGCCGATCACGAGGGCGGTCTTCGCCAGCGCGAACGACGCGCCAGCCACTTCCGGAAGAACCTGGCCCGCCTCGTCGACGATCAGGAGGTCGGCGAAGCCGTACAGATAGTCGTCAACGAAATTCGATCCGTCTTTGCGTCGGACCTTCATGAGCGAAGGCAGCATATGGAATGTGGAGACGATGCAAGGAGTGAGCATCATGCGCCGTTGCCAGCGGCTTTTCAGAGCGCTGGCGCCCCGCTTCTTCGGCTCCTGCTCCAGGTCAGGCAGCAGCTTCTCCATTTCCAACAGCCAGCGGCCTTCCCAATAGTGCGCGGCCAGATGAAAAATGGGAAATCGGATACGCGTATCCGCCAGTTTGTCGGCCTCGTTCAACGCGGTATCTTCCGCGCTCGGGCCATGGAGGCCAAGGGGCGCCAGGATGTCTTTCCAGGCCGTGCGGCCTGCCTGGAGACCACGCAGCAGTTGTGCGCCATGTTCGACCCGTGCTTGCTGCTTTTGCAGGGCCGCGCGGCTGGCGCTGGTCAGCGTGCGGAGGGCGGTTTCGATCTGCGCGATGGATTGCCAGTCCTGCAGTTGCAATTGGGGAACGGCCGCCTTCTTGATGAAGAGCGCCGCTCGTTGCATGCGCTTTTTCGCCACAGGCGGCAGCCATGCGAACAGGGTGTAGAGCAGTGACTCATTGGCCAGGTAGGCTTCCCAGTCATCGGCCAGTTGCTGGCTGCGCTTGCAGGCTTCATCCAGCTGTCTTGCTCGCGCCTCGCGATCGGCCTGACATTTTTCAGGGTCCTCGCCCAGCTCGTCCGCCGCCAGCTTGCGGGCCTGGACCAGTTGGCGCCAGCTGCTTTCCATGCCCCTCAGCTTGGCGGCCTCGGCGAGCAGGCATTGTTGCACTGTGTCGACGGCCGTCTGGACGCAGTCGACGCTGCTCCCGGGAAACGCGAGCCGTGCCGCGGCCAGGTAGTGGTCTTTGGCCTGCGCGACGTAGCTGGCGTTTTCGACGCTGTTGAAGAAGAGCTGGGTCTGGTATTTGGCCGCTTCGGCCAGGCGGGAAGCGGACGGGAAGTAGGCGCCGTAGCTGTGGATGTCCGGCAGCCATCTCCCGGAGAACGGTCCGCTTCCAGGCGCGAAATCCTTGCCGAATGCGTCGATGATGTTGGTGACGGCCTGGTTGTTGGTCGACGCCGCCACGATGACCGGCGGGGCTTCGCCCGCCAACGCCGATCTTGCCCATAGCGAAGCCACGACGCTGAGCAGCAGGGTGGTCTTGCCAGTGCCAGGCGGCCCGTTGACGGCGAGGATCTCGCCAGCCCCGCTTGCCATCAGATGCGTCAGCGCATCGCGTTGCGCAGCGGCCAGCGGGTAGCTGTCGTTCGCATGGCCAAGGCGGGCGGAGAATTTCTCCAGGGAATCGAGGCAAGGTTCGGGCGCGTCGACCTGTTCGCCCGCATACCGATCGAATAGAGGTGCGTCCGCGTTCGAGTGGACGATATGGTCGTACAGCTTCAGGATGTGCTGGCTCGCGCCGGTAACGGACTGCTTCTTCACCAGATAGCCGTAGTCCATCAGATCGAAGCCCTCGTGGGCGGCAGGCCAGCCGGGGCAGACCGCGTCGAGCAGTTTCTGGCAGCCGGATTGATAGTCCAGCCATTGCGTATCGAACTTGCGATCGTGCTCGGCGGAGCCCTCATCGCAGGCCATTGGTACTTCGACTTGGGGCACGGCATCCTTGCCGAGAAAGCGATCCAGTTCTTCCAACGCGCCCACGGTGTACATGCCGCGTTCAAGAGGATCGAGCAGATCGCGCGGGATGACCGTGCCTGCCTGAGGATACAAGCGGCCATCGCGGGCGAGGAGCGCCGAAGTGACGAGCGGCGTGGTGAATTGCGGTGCGCCGGTGCGCTTTTCCTTGCCATGCTCGAGCCGGGACGCATACACCCTGGGGCGGATCATGACGTCCACATGCTTGACGTCGTCGGCCTCGTTGGCAAAGCACTGCTTGACGATCTCCTCGTCCGCTACGCCGTGGCGGCCTGCCCAGCGTAGCGGCAGGAAGTTGGCTATGTCGCCTTTCGACAAGGCGCCGCGCCCCAATTCGGCATCAGCCAATGAGTTGCGCCAATAGTGAGCATATGCCAACGACTTCTGGTCCATCCTTCCGCCCTTCCCCGTTTAGTACGCTGCAGGATATCGGCTACAGGCCGTCGCGGCGCCAACGGGCGACATCTTATCTGATGGGCGTGGGTAGTCCGGGCGGCAGGTCCCGCATCGTCAGGCGGAAAGTCGAGACGGGCCGTTCAGTCCCACTGCGCCTTCAAGCCTTCCGGACTCACTTCGCGCCCATTGCGCTCCAGCGCCGCGATCTGCGCCATGTCCTCGTCCGTCAGCCGCAGGTCCTGGGCGAGCAGGTTGCTGGCCAGGTTCTCGCGCTTGGTCGACGAAGGAATGACGGCATAGCCCAATTGCAGCGCCCAGGCCAGCGCGACCTGCGCGGTCGTCGCGTCGTGGCGCTGGGCGATCTGGCCGATGACCGGATCCTTCAGCACCTTGCCATAGGCCAGCGTCATGTACGACGTGACCGGGATGCCTTGTTCCTGCAGGAAGGCGGCGAGCTTGCGGTTTTGCAGGTAGGGGCTGAGTTCGATCTGGTTGGTGGCAATCTGCTCGCGGCCCACGGCGGCGATGGCGGCGCGGGTTTCGGCGATGGGGAAGTTGGAGATGCCGATCTGGCGGGTCAGCCCTTGCGTCTTGGCCTCGGCCAGCGCGCTCATGAATTCCTCGATGGACACGCCGTTGCCAGGCGCGGGCCAATGGATCAGGGTCAGGTCCGCGTAGTCGCTGCGCAGCTTGGCCAGGCTGTCCTTCAGGCTGGGGATGAGCTTGTCGCGGGCGTAGTTGGGCACCCAGATCTTGGTCGTGACGAATAGTGCCTCGCGCGGCACGCCGGATTCGGCGATGGCCTGGCCGACCTCGGCTTCGTTTTCGTAGATTTGCGCGGTGTCGATGGCGCGGTAGCCAAGATCCAGCGCGTTGCGCACGGAATCGATGACGGCTTGACCTTGCAAGCGGAAGGTGCCGACGCCAAAGGCGGGAATGTTCATGGGTAACTCCTGATGGGTTCGCGGATCCGGGCGCAGATACCCGGGAATGCCTGCAGTGTGCCCGTCGGATACTTGCGGAAAAAGTCCGGTATGCACGAAAGACTTTTGATATAAATGCAAGAATGAAGACGACCCTCGATGAAATGCAGGTCTTTATCGCCATCGTGGACAGCGGCTCCATCACCGCTGCCGCAGACGTGCTGGGACAGACCGTTTCCGCCGCCAGCCGGACCATGAGCCGGCTGGAAGAGAAGTTGCAGACCACGCTGATGCGCCGGACCACGCGGCGGCTGGAATTGACCGAGGAAGGCCGCGCCTATCTGGAGCAGGCGCGCAAGATCGTGGCCGCGGTGGAAGAAAGCGAGGAACTGATGAGCCTGCGCCGCAACCAGCCGGCCGGGCGCTTGCGGGTGGACGCAGCCTCGCCTTTCATGCTGCATGTGATCGCGCCGCTGGTTCCGGGCTATCGCAAGCGCTATCCGCAGGTGGAGCTGGAACTGAACAGCAACGAAGGCAACATCGACCTGCTGGAGCGCCGCACCGACCTGGCCATCCGCATCGGACGCCTGAAGGATTCATCGCTGCATGCGGTGCCACTGGGCCACAGCCGCGTGCGCGTGCTGGCCAGTCCCGGTTATCTGGACGCGCATGGCACGCCGCGGCGCGTGGCCGATCTGGCTTCGCACATTTTGCTGGGCTTCAGCCAGCTGGAAGCGCTGAACGAATGGCCCCTGCTGGAGGCCGACGGCCAGGCCCTGCACATCAAGCCGCACGTGCGCGCGTTCAGCGGCGAAACCCTGCGGCAACTGGCCTTGAACGACGGCGGCGTCGTCTGCCTGTCGGATTTCATGACGCGCGGAGACCGCGCCAGCGGCGCCTTGCAGCAGCTGCTGGTGAAGCAGACGCAGGACGTGCGCCAGCCGATCAACGCGGTGTACTACCGCAACACCGCGATCTCTTCGCGCATCAAATCCTTCATCGACTACATGGTCCAGGCGCTGGGCCCGCGCGGTTTCGAATAGGGGCGCGGACGCTGCGCGTTCAGGCGCGTTCGCCGCTGACCGATTCGTACACCAGTGTCGCCAGCGTCAGGTCTTCCAGCGCGCTGCCCACGGCCTTGAACACGGTGATTTCCTGATCGTCGCGGCGGCCTGGCAGCTCACCGGCAGCCAGTTGGTGCAGGTCGCCGCGGATGTCCTCGCGCTTGAGCGCGCCGGCCTCGAAGGCGGCCAGCAGGTCGCCGGACTTGGTGGGCGCTTCGCCGGTGTCCACGTAGACCGAGGTGCCGTCGAAGCAGGCCGCGTCCGTCTCGCGCATTTCGGGCTTGAAGCTGCCGATCAGGTCCAGGTGCACGCCGGGACGCAGCCAGGCGCCGTGGATCAGCGGTACGGTGGACAGCGTGGCGCAGCTGATGATGTCGGCCTGGCGTGCGGCGCTTTCCAGGTCGGCGGCGGCCGCGGCATCGAAGCCCTGCGCGCGCAGCTCGCCCGCCAGCTTCTCGGCGCCGGCCGCACGCACGTTCCACACCAGCACGCGCTGGATCGGGCGCACGGTGCGCATGGCCTGCGCCACCAGGCCGGCGATGCGGCCGGAGCCCACGATGAGCAGCGTGCTGGCGTCGGCGCACGCCAGGTAATCCGCGCCCAACGCGGCCGCGCCCGCCGTGCGGTACACAGTGACGATGTCGCCGTCGACCTGGGCTATTGGCACGCCGGTGGTGGCGCTGTACAGGTTGTAGGTGGCGTGCAGGCCGGGCAGGCCCTGGTGGGTGTTCTCGGGGAAGATGTTGATGATCTTCACGCCGAAGTAGCCGCGGTCGCTCCAGGCGGGCATGATCAGCGAGGTGCCGTGCGCATTGCCCGACTGGATGGCGTGGACATGCCGCGGCGGCACGGTGGCGCTGCCGCGGAAGGCCTCCCGCAAGGCGGGAATGACGGCGTCGAAGGACAGGGCGTTGCGGGTTTGTTCGGTGTCGATGAAGCGCATGGTTGTTGCCTGCTGCGGGTCGGTCTGTGGGCCAGCAGGCAGTCTAGCAGCGCGGAAGGCGCCCGCCCGCGCCGCGGGCAGGCGTCGCCTTCAGTCGATGGCCGCCGTGGGCAGCGGATCGCCCGCGCCGGTGCGCTCGACGATCAGCTTGTAATGCTGCGGATTGCGGTGCTTGGCGAAGTTGAACACATGGTCGCGGAAGGCCTGGCCCATGGCCAGGTCGATGCGGGCGGTGATCACCTCGTCTTCTTCGCCGCTGGAACGCGCCACGATCTCGCCGGAAGGCGCAACGATCATGGAGCTACCTATCATGTGGTGGCCGTCTTCATGGCCGCATTTGGCGGCCGCGCCGACCCACACCGCGTTCTGGTAGGCGCTGGCCTGCAGCACGATCTCATGCGTGGTGGTGCGCAGGTGCGCGGGCTCGTTCCAGTGGATGTTGAGGGACGGCGTGTTGTAGCCCAGCACGATCAGCTCGGCGCTTTGCAGCGACATGACGCGATAAGTCTCGGGCCAGCGGCGGTCGTTGCACAGGCACATGCCGATCTTCACGTCGTTGGTTTCCCAAACGCCGAAGCCCAGGTCGCCGACCTCGAAGAATTTCTTCTCCAGGTGCTGGAACGGCGCGCCGATCTTGTGGTCGGAGTGGCCCGGCAGGTGGATCTTGCGGTACTTGCCGATGATTCTGGCGCTGCGGTCCACCAGGATGGCGGTGTTGAACTGGCGGCCTTCGGGCGTCAGTTCGGCGTAGCCCAGGTAGAAGCCTATGCCCAGCTCGCGCGCGGTGTCGAACAGCGGCTGCACGTCGGCGTTGGGCATGCTTTTTTCAAAGTAGCGCTCGACGGCCTCGGCGTCTTCCATCCAGTAGCGCGGAAAGAAAGTGGTCAGCGCCAGCTCGGGAAAAACGACAAACTCCGCGCGGCGGGCGGCGGCCTCGCGCATCATTTCGACCAGGCGGCGGACCACGGCCGCGCGGGAATCGGCAAGGTTCACAGCGCCCATCTGGGCGACCGCCAGGCCCATCTTGCGGGCGGGGTATGCATTACTCACGATGTGGATCTCCAGGCTGAAGGCGCAAGCATGCATGCACGGGCGGAAATCCGGAACCGCTGTGGCGACTGGCGGCGAGCCAGGGAAATTACGCCGGGCGCTACGCTAAGACGATGATCTGGCGGGGAATTCGGTCGGGCGGACACAAGCCGCCGCGACCTTATGCATAACGCGGCGTCATGGGGCCCATGCAAACTTTTATATCGGGTTTCCCCGTATGCCGGCGCTCAAAGCGCCTTGAAGGTCTTGAGGTGGATGCTGGTTTCGGTGGCGGCGATGCCCTTGAGCGTGCGCAGGCGGTCCAGCACTTCGGACAGCTGGTCGATGGTGGGCACGCGCAGCTCGGCCAGCAGATCCCAGCGGCCGTTGGTGTCGTGCAGGCCCGCCACGGCGGGTTCGCCCATCAGCAGACTCACGATCTTGCGGGTTTCGTGGCCTTCGACGGCAATGCTCATCCAGGCGACGATATCTTCGGTTTCCACCTCTGGCCGCAGGCGCACGGTGTAGCCGCGGATGATGCCGCGCTCTTCCAGTTTGCGGATGCGGTTGTCGATGGTGCCGCGCGAGACGTCCAGCTTCTTCGCGAGCGTGGCGACCGACATGCGGGCATCGGCGCGCAGCAGGCCGAGCAGGTTCTGATCTAGCGTGTCCATTGTGAAAAGTGCTAATTATTGCTGTCAGAGTGGCAGAATCTTAGCGTTTTGTGTTGATTGTTGTCACTATTAATTGGTTTGCCCATCCCCCAGAATTTCTGTTCCATAACTCGGGGAGAACAAATTGACGACGCTGCTTTCAACTTCCGACGTGGCCAAAATCGTGGCCCTGCAAGGCCCGCAACAGGTCTTTTCCGGTCTGCTGGACTACCTGCTGTCGGACTTTCTTCGATGGCAGGAATTCGACAAGAGCGCGCGGGTGGCCAGCCATTCGGCAACCGGCGTGATCGAACTGATGCCCACCGCCGACAGCGAGTACTACACCTTCAAATACGTGAACGGCCACCCGGGCAATCCGCAGGCCGGCCTGTCCACCGTGATGGCATTCGGCGCGCTGGCGCAGGTCAGCACGGGCGAGCCGCTGCTGATCAGCGAGCTGACCTTGACCACCGCGCTGCGCACGGCCGTGACCTCCGCCTTGGCGGCGCGCGCGCTGGCCCGGCCGGAGTCGCGCAGGATGGCGCTGATCGGCAACGGCGCGCAGAGCGAGTTCCAGGCATTGGCCTTCCACTACATCCTCGGCGTCGACACGCTGCACGTCTATGACGTGGACGCAGGCGCCACACGCAAGCTTGAAAGCAATCTGGCTTCAGTGCCCGGCTTGCGCGTGGTGCGCTTCGATAGTGCGGCAGAGGCGGTCAAGGGCACGGACATCGTCACCACGGTGACAGCGGACAAGGCCTACGCCACCATCCTGACCGCGGACATGGTCGAGCCTGGCATGCACATCAACGCTGTCGGCGGCGACTGCCCGGGCAAGACGGAACTGCATGCGCACGTGCTGCGCGCGGGCCCGGTGTTCGTGGAATACGAGCCGCAGACACGCATCGAGGGTGACCTGCAGCAGATGCCTGCCGACTTCGCGGTGACGGAATTGTGGCGGGTGCTGACGGGCCAATCCGCCGGACGCAAGAACGCAGCCGACGTGACCATCTTCGATTCGGTGGGCTTTGCGCTGGAAGACTTCTCGGCCTTGCGCTGGCTGCGCGACGCCGCCGTGCGCCATGGCGTGGGCGCCCGCATCGAGGTTGCGCCGCAACTGCCCGATCCGAAGAATCTGTTCGAAGCGGTACGGGCCGCTCAACCTGTTGCGGCCCGGGCCTGATGCCGGCGCGCGCGGAGCCGTCCGCGCAAACCGGGACGCTTCCGTGACGCTTTGATGGGCGCAAGCGCCGGCGTGGCGAACCACGCCGGCGCCAATGGCGGCCGCCTCATGTGCGGCTGGGTATTTCAACCGGCGGCGTTCCGTCGTGGAACAGCGACTTCAGCTGCGTACGCAACTCGGGGGTGTCGGCATGCTTGTGCACCGTGGTTGCATGCTGCACGGCGGCTTCCAGCAATTCGCCTTCGGAATCCGCCGCCAGCGCCACCGTGCAGTTCATTGCGCTGGGGTATTCGCGGCAATCGATGTATTTGCGGGTCATGAACGTCTCCCTGCGCGCAGGCTGCCTGGGCCTGCGCAAGAGCATCCGGCGCGCGGCGCGGGACGTCCGGGCCGCTGGCGCGTCGCAGCGGCGGGGGCGGTCTGAAAAGTATAGATCTGGCGCTACAGCTGCGGCGCAATTCGCCAGGTGCCGCTTGACACTAGTGCACGGATACCAGTGCGGCCGCAGCGGGCTTCAGAAGCTGACGCGCTGCTTCAAGGCCTGGGCGATCATCGCGATGTCGATGTCCTTGCCCGGATGCTTCAGGCAGAAGTCGTACAGCACGGCCACGTAGGCATTGCCCAGCAGCTTGGTGATGGCGCCGGCGGTGGTGGCGGCAATGGTGCCGCCCACTGCGCTGCCCGCGCCGGGGATGAATTTCAGCAGCCCGGAGACCACCGAGCGCCCGATCAGTGTGGCCGCGGACGCGCCCAGCGTGGAGGTGACCAGCGTGGTGATGGCGGCGGTATTCAGTTCCATGCCGAAAGTGATGCCGATCTTGGCGATCATGCCGACCTGGATGGGCACCAGCGCAACGGCGTCCGAGAACGGGATGGGCGCGGCGGCGGCCGACGCGGCCAGCCCCGCGGCCACGTTGACCTCTATCTCAGCCCGCTTTTTTTTTACTTCCAGGGCCTTCTTGTTGCGGGTGGACAGCGCGTTGGCATAGGCCCGCTGCTGCGCCTCGGGGATGTGCAGGGCGGTGGCCTCGATCAGGTTGTCCAGGCCCATGGGCGGCAGTTCCGCGTCCAGCTCCTCGATCCATTCCGGCAGCGCGCGCACCGCCACCACCTGCTTGGCGCGCGGCAGCAGCTTGCGCGCTTCGTCGACGAAGGGGCTGTTCTTGCGCGCCTTGGTCAGCACCGCCACGACGGGGATGCCGGCATCGGACAGCATGTTGCACAGTTCGATTTCCGCGTCTTCGACGCGGTGGCTGCTGTCCTGGATGCAGAGCCAGGCCACGTGCAGGTGCCGGTCCTGATCGTCGGCGGCGGAGCGTTCCTGGATCAGGTCCGCCAGCTGCTGGCGCGAGCGCTCGTAGTCGCCGACCTCCAGGCCGCGCGTGTCGATGATGGTGAGCGGATGGCCGGCCCGGGTGAATTCCTGGGTCGACTGGGTGACGGGCTTGCCCGCGCCGGTCTTGGCCAGGTCGCCGCGGAATACGGCATTGATCAGCGTGCTCTTGCCCACGCCGGTCTTGCCCGCGACCAGGATGTTCACGCGCCCGGCGCCGCGCGTGGCGGTGCTGATGGCGTCCGCGATGGCGTCCTGCAGCTGGGGCGTGTCCATGCGGGGCGTGCTCATGAGGTGTGTGCGTAGAAAGGCATGGGAAAGATTCTAGCGAGAAACGCGCGCCGCCATCAGGCGCCGCCCGCTGCGCCGTAGAGATGGGCCGATTCGGGGAAGGTCCGCGCGCGGACTTCGGTGGCATAGGTCTGCGCCGCCTGCTGAATGCGGCCGGCCAGGTCGTCGTAGCGCTTCACGAAGCGCGCGGTGCGCTCGAACATGCCCAGCATGTCGTCCACCACCAGCACCTGGCCGTCGCAGCGCGCGGATGCGCCTATGCCTATGGTCGGGCAGGCGACGGCCTCGGTGATCGACGCCGCCAGCGGCTCGACCACGCCTTCGATCACCAGCGAGAAGGCGCCGGCGTCCGCGACGGCGGCGGCGTCGGCGGCGATGCGGGCGTATTCGGCTTCGCCGCGGCCGCGCGCGCCGTAGCCGCCCAGGATATTCACGGCTTGCGGCGTCAGGCCGACATGGCCCATGACCGGGATGCCGCGCGCGGACAGATAGGCGACGGTCGGCGCCATGCTCTGGCCGCCTTCGAGCTTGACCGCGCCCGCGCCGGTTTCCTTCATGATGCGCGCGGCGGAGCGGAAGGCCTGCTCGGGGCTTTCCTCATAACTGCCGAAAGGCATGTCGACGACGATCAGCGCCCGGCGCGAGCCGCGCACCACGGCGGCGCCGTGCGCAATCATCATGTCCAGCGTGACGGGCACGGTGGAAGGCAGTCCGTAGATCGTCTGGGCCAGGCTGTCGCCCACCAGCAGGGCGTCGCAATGCGGGTCCAGCAGTTCGGCCATGCGCGCCGTGTAGGCCGTCAGCATCACCAGCGGCTCCTGGCGCTTGCGCGCGCGGAACGCGGGCACGCTCAGGCGGGGTGCGTGGGCGGCAGCCGTGTTCAGGGTGGCGGTCGTAGACATCGAAATTCTTCCTATCCAGGGTTGATTGCTTGAATCGGGACATTGCGATACCCGCATCGTAGCGGAAGGCCGCAGGCGCGGCCCCGCAGCTAGCGCATGGCTGTGCCCAGCAGGCTAATCTTTGCGGCAAAACGTAATCGAAAGTTTTGGGGCGCCGCGATGCCGTGCTCTGTGGAAAGCGTCGGCAACAAATTTAGGGACGTTTTGGAGTTTCCATAAAAGCGTTACATCTTCAAGGGTTCACTCGCTTTTTCGACAGGTCTGCCTGCGTAGAATTCGCCGCTTACAAGGTTATTTCGCGGCTTCCGCGCAACATTGCTCATGCCTAGTCCCGGGCTCATTCCACGTTTGCTGTGTTCGCGTCCGCTGACCAAGGGCCTGCGTTACTTCTATCGCCACACCCGGCCCGCCGCATACCGGCACAACGAAACCTTGTGGCCCTTTGTGACGGTTCAGCGCGGTGGGCAGGAGCGGCTGACAGGATGTGAACTGCGCGGCGTGCAAGGCCCTGCCACCACCCCGCTGGATCAACTGCCGCGCGACATCGCAGCCGACGCCCATCTGATATTGAGCGGCCCCTCGGTGGCTCAGATCGACTACGCGCGTTGCCGGCTGGATGTGACGATGGGCGTCAACGGCTCGATCGCGCTGCGGCGTCAGCACCCTACCCTGCGCTTTGACTACTACGCCATGCTCGATGCCGGTTTCGTCAACCGCAGGCGCGATCTGGTGGCGCAAGTGCTGGCGCAGGATCTGACGTTGTTCGTCACGCCCGAGGTCTACCGTTGGATAGGCTTCCTGTTCGACCGCAAGGACGTGCGCTGCCGCATCGCGCTGTTCGAAGAAGTGCACCAGCGCGCGCTGCAGCCGCGCGCGCGCCCCGAGCAGCTGGAAGCGCGCTTGGCCGACGACCCCGGACTGGTGCTGTTCGACGCGCGCAACCCGGTGCATGCGCACGGCTTCAGCCTGGACCCGCCGCGCGGCCTGTTCGGCGGCGGCACCGTGGCCTATACGGGCTTGCAGCTGCTGGCGTGGTTGGGCGCGAAAACCATATACCTGCACGGCCTGGACCTGACGGCTGCGGCGGGACCCCGATTCTATGAAAGCGCGGCAACGCAGCTGTCCACCGCGCTGGACCGGCAATTCTCCGGACACATCGAACCCGCCTTCCGGCAAGCCAGCCGGCTGCTCGGCGAACGCGGCATCAAGGTCTACAACCTGTCGCCCGCCAGCCGGCTGGGGGATGACGTGTTCGAGAAGCGCGACTGGAGCTGCCTGCTGCCCGAGCAGCCGTTTTCGAGTATGACCCCATGAAGATTCTGTACACCAATTTCCACCAAGGCGATGGCGGCGGCCACACCACCTACGTGATGTCGCTGGCGCGCATCCTGTGCGAGAAGTCGCAGGTGACCGTGGCCGCGCCCGCCAGCAGCCGCCTGCTGGCCGAGGCCGCGGCCCTGCCCGGCGTTCGCACGCTGGCCCTGGAATTCAAGGGCCGTCCGCTGCAGCAGCTGCGCGCGCTGCGCCGTCTGCGCGCCCTGCTGCGCGACGAACAGTTCGACGTGGTCCACGTCAACGGCTCGGCCGACCACCGCCTGTGCATGCTGGCGACCGTGGGCATGGGGGCGCGGCGTCCCTTCATGGTCTACACGCAGCACACCGACCGCAGCGCCAACAGCCTGGGTGCGCGGGTGCGCGCCAAATGGGGCACCAACCGCGTCATCTGCGTGTGCACTCATACGTTTCGCCGCATGAAGCAGTCGGTCTTCCGCAACGAGGACCTGCGGGTGGTGCACAACGGGGTGGATACGGAAAAGTGCAGTCCGGCCTCGCGCCGGGAGGCGGCGCAGGCGCGCGGCAGCCTGTTGCCCGACGGCATGCAGGGTCGGCTGGTCATCGGCAGCAATGCCGGCACCGCGGTCTACAAGAACTGGCTGGACATGGTGACCGCCGTGTCCATGCTGCCCGACAACAAGCGGCGGCAGGTGGTGGTGCTGATTGCGGGCAAGCTGCCCGATGCGGAGCAGATGCGCCGCGTGGCCGAACTGGGCATGTCGGAGCAGGTGGTGTTTACGGGCTTGATGGAGGACGTCAGCCCCTTCCTGTCGGCGCTGGACGTGGGCTTTGTGCTGTCGTCCAAGCTGGAGACGATTTCCTTTGCCTGCCGCGAGATGATGGCCGCAGGCAAGCCCGTGATCGTCAGCGCCGTGGGCGGGCTGCCCGAGAACGTCACCGATGGCCGCGATGGCTGGGTGGTGCCGCCGGCCTCGGTGGACAGCATCGTCGAAGCGCTGTCGAAGATCCTGGAAAACCGCGAGGTCCTGGGCGTGATGGGCGCCGAGGCCCGCAGCACCGCGCTGCGGGAGTTCTCGTTGACGACGTTCGTCGGCAATACCGAGCGCGTCTACCGCGAAAGCCGGGCGCAGCCGGCCTGATGGCCGCGCCCGGGTCTGCCGCTACTCGCTGTACGTCTTGGTGCTGTACAGGCTCACGGGCAGCAGATTCAGCACCGGCAGGCCGCTGACCGGGTCCTTGGCCTGCTTGTCGATGTAGGCCTGCAGCACGTCGGCATCCAGCACGCCGATGTCCTGCCGGCGCGAGGCCGGCACGTTGGCCAGGGTCTTGTAGCCGTCGCCGCCGGTGGCGTTGAAGCTCAGCACGAACAGCTTGTAGCTGCGGCCCGCGTCCAGCGGCAGCCAGTTGCCGCTGGCCTGATCCCGGACTTCGATGTTGGACACGCGGCTGCCCTGGGCCTGGGCCGCATTCACGTCCCAGCGCAGGCCACCGGCATAAGGATAGGGGCCGGTGGAGCCGCCCGCGCCGTAGACTGCCTGCATGCCGTCTTCCAGCATGCTCTTGACCTCGGCGCCGGTCACATCCAGGCGCCAGAGCATATTGCCGAAAGGCACCACTTCGATCACGTTGGCCGCCGTTACGTTGCCCAGTAGCGGCACGCGCACGCCGCCGCCGCTTTGCAGCGAGATGTCGGCGCCGCCATAACTGGCGTTGGCCACGTCCAGGTAGGCTTGGGCCACCAGCTGCTGGATGTCGCCGCCGCGCAGGCTGACGCTACCCAGCGTGTTGCAGGCGGCGCTGGAGCGGCTGTAGTCGCGCGAACCGGGGCCGCCCGGCACGCGCCGCGAGCATAGTTCCTGCGGCACCGAAGCGACGAGGCTGCGGCTGAACTGGTCGACCTTGGCCTTGAACGGCTGCAGCACGCCCGCGGCCTGCGCGTCCGGCGTCTGCATGCGCAGGAAGCCACTGGCCTGGATGTCGGTCTGGATCGCCGCCTCGTCGGCTGCCGAGGGTGCGGCGCCGGCGACCTTCAGCGGACCGTCCATCAGCACATGCGGCGTGCCGGCGCAGGCGGTGACGTCGCCGTTGGCGTCGAAGCTCACCTTCAGCTCGCCGACCACCTGCGAGTATTCCCACGCTTGCACCAGGCAGACGCGCTTGCCGTCCTTGTCCTGGAGCACGGTGGGATAGGCGCCCGCGGGCGAGCCCACGCCATAGTCCGCCATGGAGGCGGGACCCAGCAACGTGTGCGAGTCGCCGCCCACCACCACGTCCACGCCGCTCAGCTGCGCGATCACCTGCTTGTCATAGCTGTAGCCGATGTGGCTCATCACCACGATCTTATTGACGCCCTGCGCGCGCAGCGCGTCGATCTGCTGCTGCGCGGCGATGGTCTCGTCCGAGAACACGGTGCCGGCGTCCGGGCTGGAGGACTGCTGGGTCTTGGCGGCGATGGTCAGGCCCACCAGGCCGATATCCTGGCCGTCGCGCTTGAGGACCACGGCGGGCTTGACCATGCCGGGGGCGCGCGAGGGATTCAGCGCCGAGCCGGCGGCGAACGTGACGTTGGCGCTCAGCACGGGCGTCTGGCAGGCGCCCGCGTGCAGCAGTTCGATGAAGCGCTTCAGGCCGCTGTCGCCCTTGTCGAACTCATGGTTGCCCAGGGTCATGGCGTCGAAGCAGACGGTGTTCATCATGGCCGCGTCGGCCTCGCCCGGTTCGCCCGCTCGGTTGAAGTACAGCGTGCCGGTGGTGGCGTCGCCCGCGTGCAGCTTGAGCACGTTGGCGGATTGCGCAGCCAGGGCGTTGATCGCGCCCGTCACTCGCGGAAAGCCGCCCGTATCGGCGTTCACGGCGACGCGCCCGCCGGCAGCGTTCTTGAGCTTGAGGTCCTTCTTCTTGCTATCCAGGTTGGAATGATGATCGTTGATGTGCAGGATCGTCAGTTCCATCGGCCGGCCGGGAGCCGGCTGCTCGGGTTGTTCGACGGGCTTGTCGTCATCGTCATCGCCGCCGCAGCCGGCCAGCAGCGCCAGTGCGCTCAGCATGGCCGCGCCTGCGTTCCTCTTCCACGTGTTCATTCGCGTGTACCCCTCTGTCATCGGAGGGCGAATGGTCGCGGGTCAAGATGACGCCGAAATGAATGACAGTGCTGTCATGTTGCGCGACGACATGTCGCAAGCCTGTCATCCAAAAGCAACGGGCCCGGCGCATGTCGCGCCGGGCCCGTCGTTGCCGCAAGACGCGGGTTTAGTAGTGGATCACCGTGCGGATCGACTTGCCTTCATGCATCAGGTCGAAGGCTTCGTTGATGCGTTCCAGCGGCAGCGTGTGGGTCACGAACGGGTCCAGGTCGATCTTGCCGCTCATGGCGTCTTCCACCATGCCCGGCAGCTGTGTGCGGCCCTTGACGCCGCCGAAGGCCGAACCGCGCCAGACGCGGCCCGTGACCAGCTGGAACGGACGCGTGCTGATTTCCTGGCCGGCGCCAGCCACGCCGATGATGATGCTCTCGCCCCAGCCCTTGTGGCAGCATTCCAGCGCGGCGCGCATGACGTGCACGTTGCCGATGCACTCGAACGAGAAGTCCACGCCGCCGTCGGTCATTTCGACGATCACGTCCTGGATAGGCTTGTCGTGGTCCTTGGGGTTGACGCAGTCGGTGGCGCCCATGGCGCTGGCCAGCACGAACTTGTTGGGGTTGGTGTCCACGGCGATGATGCGGCCGGCCTTGGCCTGCACCGCGCCCTGGATCACGGCCAGGCCGATGCCGCCCAGGCCGAACACGGCGACGGTGTCGCCTTCCTTGACCTTGGCGGTGTTGTGCACGGCGCCCAGGCCGGTGGTGACGCCGCAACCCAGCAGGCAGACCTTTTCATGCGGAGCGGCAGGATTGATCTTGGCCAGCGAGATCTCGTTGACCACGGTGTATTCGCTGAAGGTCGAGCAGCCCATGTAGTGGTAGAGCGGCTTGCCTTCATAGCTGAAGCGCGAGGTGCCGTCGGGCATGACGCCCTTGCCCTGCGTGGCGCGCACTTTCTGGCACAGGTTGGTCTTGCCGGACAGGCAGAACTTGCATTCGCGGCATTCGGCCGTGTAGAGCGGGATGACGTGGTCGCCGGGCTTCAGCGAAGTCACGCCTTCGCCGACTTCGACCACCACGCCCGCGCCTTCGTGGCCCAGCACGGCGGGGAACAGGCCTTCCGGATCGTCGCCGCTGAGGGTGAAGGCGTCGGTGTGGCAGACGCCGGTGTGGGTGATCTTCACCAGCACTTCGCCGTGCTGCGGCGGGGCGACGTCGATTTCAACGATTTCCAGCGGCTTGCCGGGTCCGAATGCGACTGCTGCGCGTGATTTCATAGTTAGGGCTCCACGTATGTCAGATGGCGTTATTTCAGATAGGAACGGACCAGGCGCATCAAGAGATCGATCTCGGCTTCGGGTTCGATCGTGGCGTCCTGGCGGCCGCCTTGGGCGGTTTGGAGGAAGGTTTCGCGCAGATGGCTTTCCAGCACCTCGGCCATCAGGCCGGTGGCGGCGCCGCGCAAGGCGGCCAGCTGCTGCAGCAGCGCGCCGCATTCCGTGCCTTCGTTCACGGCCCGCTCCAGCGCCAGCGCCTGGCCCTGGATGCGGCGCAAGCGGGTGACGACGCGTTTTTTCTCTTCCGGGGAGTGCGGCACGGCAGGCTCCGATGAATACAGGGGGGGAGTATAGAAAATCTGGCTGCCCACGTCCACTACGGTACTCCCGCGCCGGGGACCATGCCTAGGCGCGGCGCGGGCGACAAGCCGGGGCCGCGCGGGGTCTGCGGATCCGCGAGCCGTCTGTACCTGTCTATACTAGGCGCTGACCGCCATCCGTCGCCTGGCGCCGCATTACAGGATCTCCCATGGCTTCCAATCCCCCCAAATTGCCCATCCAGGCCAATGCGCCGCCTGCGCCACTCTATGCGCAGGTCAAGCAAATGATCGCGCAGCAGATCCGCAGTGGCGCGTGGCCGGAACACTACCGAGTGCCGTCGGAAAGCGAACTGGTCGATGAGCTCGGGTTCAGCCGCATGACCATCAATCGCGCCTTGCGCGAGTTGACGGCCGAGGGACTGCTGGTGCGCATGCAGGGCGTGGGCACCTTCGTGGCCCAGCCCAAGGCGCGCTCGGCGCTGTTCGCCGTCAATAACATCGCCGACGAGATCGCGGCGCGCAATCATCGCCACCACAGCCGCGTGGTGCGTCTGGCCGAAGAGCCTGCAGGCGCCGAACAGGCGCTGGCGCTGGATATCCGCGCCGGGCAGCCGGTGTACCACTCGATCATCGTGCACTACGAAGACGACCTGCCGATCCAGCTGGAGGACCGCTACGTCAATGTGGGCCTGGCGCCGGACTACCTGAAGCAGGACTTTACGCATAGCACGCCGTACGAATACCTGACGCGCGTCGCGCCGCTGAGCGAAGGCGAGCACGTGGTCGAGGCCATCCTCGCCAAGCCGCGCGAATGCCAGCTGTTGCAGATCGAGCGCGACGAGCCCTGTCTGTTGATCAGCCGCCGCACCTGGTCGGGCGATCGCGCCGTCACCCTGGCCCGTTTGATTCACCCTGGTTCCCGGCACCGCCTGGAAGGCAAGTTCACCTCATGAAGCAACCCGAAGTCCATCTGTATCGCGCCGCCGACTATCCGCGCATGCCCTGGCGCAACGGCGGCGGCACCACGCAGGAAGTCGTCTGCAATCCCGGCGGCAGCGCGGCCGGGTTCGACTGGCGCCTGTCCATCGCCGATGTGGCACAGGACGGCGGCTTTTCCGCGTTCACGGGCTATCAGCGCATCATCACGGTACTGGAGGGCTCGGGCATCCAGCTGACGGTGGACGGCAGCCTGCAGACGCCGCTCACGCCGCGCCAGGCCTATGCCTTCGCAGGCGAGGCCCAAGTGCAGTGCCGTCTGCTGGATGGGCCGATACGCGACTTCAACCTGATCTACGCGCCGGCGCGCTGGCATGCCCGGCTGCAGTGGGTGGCGGGCGCAGGGCCATGGACATTCCACAGCGCCGCGCGCGATGTGCTGGTGCTGACGGCGGGCGGCGCGCTTACGGTGCGCATCGACGGCAAGCCGCAAGTGCTGCCGTCGCGTTACGACTGCCTGCATGCCGAGTCCATGGACTGCCTGGCCGAGTACCGGCTGGAGGCCGAAGCGCCGCTGGACGCCTGCGTGATCGAACTGTTGCCGCGTAGCGTCTGATTGCGCGGCCGCCTGGAGCGGCCGTATTCCGTTGTTGCCGATGAAAGCCGGGGTGCTGTCGCCTCGGCTTTTTATTCGGGTAATCCCTGAGAAAAATCGACCCATATTGACTTGTATATACAAGCATAGGCATCCTATGATCCAGACAAGCGCAGCGCCACGCAGGCGCGCAACCGAACCGATCAAGGAGAGCCTCTTGGACAACTCGAACCGATACCGCGACGTGGTCATCCGCGCACCGCGCGGCAAGCAACTGAACGCCAAGAGCTGGCTGACCGAAGCCCCCTTGCGCATGCTGATGAACAACCTGGATCCCGACGTGGCCGAGAACCCGAAGGAACTGGTGGTTTACGGCGGCATCGGCCGCGCCGCCCGGGACTGGGATTGCTATGACAAGATCGTCGAATCGCTCAAGAACCTGAACGAAGACGAAACCCTGCTGGTGCAATCCGGCAAGCCGGTAGGCGTTTTCAAGACCCATGCCAACGCGCCGCGCGTGCTGATTGCCAACTCCAACCTGGTGCCGCACTGGGCCACCTGGGAACACTTCAACGAACTGGATGCCAAGGGCCTGGCCATGTACGGCCAGATGACGGCGGGCAGCTGGATCTACATCGGCAGCCAGGGCATCGTGCAGGGTACGTACGAGACCTTCGTCGAGGCGGGCCGCCAGCACTATGGCGGCAACCTCAAAGGGCGCTGGGTGCTGACCGCCGGCCTGGGCGGCATGGGCGGCGCGCAACCGCTGGCGGCCACGCTGGCTGGCGCCTGCTCGCTGAACATCGAATGCCAGCAGACCAGCATCGATTTCCGCCTGCGCACCCGCTATGTGGACGAACAGGCGCGCGACCTGGATGACGCGTTGGCGCGCATCGCCAAGTACACGCAGGAAGGCCGCGCCGTTTCCATCGCCCTGTGCGGCAACGCCGCCGAGATCCTGCCGGAACTGGTGCGCCGCGGCGTGCGCCCGGACATGGTGACGGACCAGACCAGCGCGCACGATCCGCTGAACGGCTATCTGCCGGCCGGCTGGACCTGGCAGGACTATCGCGCGCGCGCCAAGCGCGAACCGGCCGCGGTCATCAAGGCGGCCAAGCAGTCCATGGCGGTGCACGTGCAGGCCATGCTGGCCTTCCAGCGCCAGGGCGTTCCGACCTTCGATTATGGCAACAACATCCGCCAGATGGCCAAGGAAGAAGGCGTGGCGGACGCGTTCGATTTTCCGGGTTTCGTGCCCGCCTACATCCGGCCATTGTTCTGCCGCGGCGTGGGCCCGTTCCGCTGGGCCGCGCTGTCGGGCGATCCGCAAGACATCTACAAGACCGACGCCAAGGTCAAGGAACTGATCCCGGACGACGCACACCTGCACCGCTGGCTGGACATGGCGCGCGAACGCATCAGCTTCCAGGGCCTGCCGGCGCGCATCTGCTGGGTGGGCCTGGGCCAGCGCGCCAAGCTGGGCCTGGCGTTCAATGAAATGGTCCGCACGGGCGAGCTGTCGGCGCCCATCGTCATCGGCCGCGACCATCTGGATTCCGGCTCTGTCGCCAGCCCCAACCGTGAAACGGAATCGATGCGCGACGGTTCGGATGCGGTATCCGACTGGCCGCTGCTGAACGCACTGCTGAACACGGCCAGCGGCGCGACCTGGGTGTCGCTGCACCATGGCGGCGGCGTGGGCATGGGTTTTTCGCAGCATGCCGGCATGGTCATCGTCTGCGACGGCACGGACGAGGCGGCCGAGCGCATCGCCCGCGTGCTGACCAACGATCCGGGCACGGGCGTCATGCGGCATGCCGACGCGGGCTACGCAGCCGCCATTGAATGCGCGCAGGAGCAGGGCCTGAATCTGCCCATGCTTGCGGGCAAGCGCTGATACCGCGCCGCCCATACCCGCGGGCCGCGACCGCGCCCGTCCATACGCCATGACCGAGACTACGCAATGACTCAGGACAGCCAGGCAGCAAGAGGGCCGCTCATCGAGCGGCGCTCGATCGATTTCATTCCCGAAACGGAGCGCCACGGCAAGCTCTACAGCCAGTTCACGCTGTGGATGGGCGCCAATCTGCAGATCACCGCCATCATCACCGGAGCCTTGGCGGTGGTGCTGGGCGGAGACGTTTTCTGGTCGCTGATCGGGCTGTTCGTCGGCCAGGTTTTTGGCGGCGCGGTGATGGCGCTGCATGCTGCCCAGGGACCCAAGCTGGGATTGCCCCAAATGATCTCCAGCCGGGTGCAGTTCGGCGTCTATGGCGCGGCGATCCCCATCGTGCTGGTGTGCCTGATGTACCTGGGATTCACGGCCACGGGCACGGTGCTGTCGGGGCAGGCCCTGGGCCAGTTGTTCGGCGTGAGCGATACGGCCGGCATCCTGATATTCGCCGCCGTGATCGCCGGGGTGACGTTGTTCGGCTACCGCATGATCCACATCATCGGGCGGATCGCGACGGTGCTGGGCATCATTGCCTTCTTCTACCTGTTCAGCCGCGTGATCGCGCTGGGCGACGTGGGCCAGTTGCTGCAGATCCGCCACTTCACGTGGAGTTCCTTCCTGCTGTCGGTGTCGCTGGCGGCATCGTGGCAGATCGCCTATGGGCCTTACGTCGCGGACTACTCGCGCTATCTGCCGAGCCGGACCTCGTCGTTCAAGACCTTCCTGGCGGTAGGGCTGGGTTCGGTGCTGGGCGCGCAGATTGCAATGGTGCTGGGCGTGCTGGCCGCGGCCATGGCGGCCGGCCAGTTTGCCGGGCGCGAGGTCGCCTACATCGTCGGGCTGGGCGGCACGGGAGCCATGGCCGCGCTGCTGTACTTCACCATCGCGTTCGGCAAGGTCACGATTTCGACGCTGAACTCCTACGGCAGCTTCATGTGCATCGCGACCATCGCCAGCGGCTTTCGCGGACATGTGGAGATTTCCCGCCGGCAGCGCGCGCTGTTGGTGCTGGTGATCGTCGCGGCGGCCACGGCGGTGGCGCTGATCGGGCAGCATTCCTTCCTGAACGCGTTCAAGTCCTTCATCCTGTTTCTGCTGGCGTTTTTCGTGCCGTGGAGCGCGGTTAATCTGGTCGACTACTACTTCGTGAGCCGCGAGCAATACGACGTGGAAGCGCTGTCGGATCCGAATGGGCGCTATGGCCGTTGGAACTGGCCAGGGATCCTGATATATCTGTTCGGGGTGCTGGTGCAGATGCCCTTCATTTCGACCAAGCTCTACACGGGTCCGATGGTCGAGCGCCTGGGCGGGGTGGATATCTCGTGGATCATCGGCCTGGTCGTGCCCAGCATCCTGTATTACCTGTTCGCGCGCCGGGATGCCGTACCGCAACCTCGCGGCGCCGCCCGCGCCACCCATACGCTTTGACGCCGGCACTCGCCTAGGAGAACAACAATGGAATTGCATCTGACACCCGGCCACATGACCTTGGCGGACCTGCGGCGCGTCTATCAGCAGCCCGCGCACGTGACGCTGGACCCGGCTGCCGCCGGGCCGATCGAGGCCAGCGTGGCCTGCGTCGAACGCATCATCGATGAAGGCCGCACGGCCTACGGCATCAACACCGGATTCGGGTTGCTCGCCACGACGCGGATCGCGCGCGAGGACCTGGAAGCCCTGCAGAGTTCGCTGGTGCTGTCGCACGCGGCCGGAGTGGGCGAGGCGCTGGACGACGCGATGGTGCGGCTGATCATGGTGCTGAAGATCAACAGCCTGGCGCGGGGTTATTCGGGCATCCGCCGCAAGGTCATCGACGCGTTGATCGCGCTGGTGAACGCCGAGGTCTATCCGCATATTCCGCTGAAGGGATCGGTGGGCGCGTCGGGCGACCTTGCGCCGCTGGCGCACATGTCCCTGCTGCTGCTGGGCGAGAGCAAGGCGCGCCATCGCGGCGCCTGGCTGCCCGCGCGCGAAGCGCTGGCCCAGGCGGGGCTGGAACCCCTGACGCTGGCGGCCAAGGAAGGCCTGGCGCTCTTGAACGGTACGCAGGTTTCGACGGCCTATGCGCTGCGCGGCCTGTTCGAGGCCGAGGATCTGCTGGCTGCCGCGCTGGTCTGCGGCAGCCTCAGCGTGGAAGCCATGCTGGCATCGCGCGCACCGTTCGATCCCCGCATCCACGCCGCGCGTGGTCAGCCTGGCCAGATCGACGTGGCGGCCGTGTACCGCAATCTGCTGACCGAGGACAGCGAGGTCGGGCATTCACACGCAAACTGCGACAAGGTGCAGGACCCCTATTCGCTGCGCTGCCAGCCGCAGGTCATGGGCGCCTGCCTGACGCAGATACGCCATGCGGCCCAGGTGCTGGAGATCGAGTCCAACGCGGTCTCGGACAATCCGCTGGTGTTTGCCGAGCAGGGCGACGTGGTGTCGGGCGGCAACTTCCATGCCGAGCCCGTGGCCATGGCGGCGGACAACCTGGCGTTGGCGCTGGCCGAGATCGGCGCGCTGTCCGAACGCCGTATTTCGCTGATGATGGACAAGCACATGTCGCAGCTGCCGCCGTTCCTGGTGAGCAACGGCGGCGTGAACTCCGGCTTCATGATTGCCCAGGTGACCGCGGCGGCGCTGGCCAGCGACAACAAGGCGCTGGCGCACCCGGCTAGCGTGGACAGCCTGCCGACTTCGGCCAACCAGGAGGACCACGTGTCCATGGCGCCGAATGCGGGCAAGCGGCTCTGGCCCATGGCCGAGAACGTGCGCGACATCCTCGCGATCGAATGGCTGGGCGCCTGCCAGGGCCTGGATTTCCGCCAGGGCCTGAAGACCGCGCCCAAGCTGGAGCGTGCGCGCGGCCTGTTGCGCGAGAAAGTGGCGCATTATGAGCGGGACCGCTTCTTCGCACCCGACATCGAGGCGGCGAGTCTGCTCATCGCGGGCCAGGGTCTGACGGCGCTGGTGCCGGCGGGCCTGTTGCCCAGTCTTTAACGCCGGCGCGCAACAGGAGCCTACGCATGAGACAGGTCTGGCGCAATTGCCACGCAGCCACGATGGCGCAAGGCAAATACTCCGTGATCGAACGGGCCGCCATCGTCACGCGCGAGAACCGTATCGAATGGATCGGTCCCGAGGCAACGCTGCCGCCAGCGGACGTTGCGGGCGAGCATGACCTGGGCGGCGCATGGGTCACGCCCGGATTGATCGATTGCCACACCCATCTGGTGTTTGGCGGCGATCGCAGCCTGGAGTTCGAGCAGCGCCTGCAAGGCGTGGACTACGCCACCATTGCCGCGCAAGGCGGCGGCATCGCCAGCACCGTGCGCGCCACCCGCGCCGCCAGCGAGGACGAACTCTACGCCAGCGCGCGCAGGCGCGCCCTGCATCTGATGCGCGACGGCGTGACCACGCTGGAAGTGAAATCGGGCTATGGGCTGGACCTGCCCAACGAGCGCAAGATGCTCAGGGTGGCGCGGCGCCTGGGCCAGACTTTGCCGCTGACCGTCAGCGCGACCTGCCTGGCCGCGCACGCGCTGCCGCCCGAGTATGCCGGGCGGGCCGACGACTACGTCGATGAAGTTGCGCGCCGCATGTTGCCGGTGCTGGCGGCCGAGGGCCTGATCGACGCGGTGGATGCCTTCTGCGAGCATCTGGCATTCACGCCGGCGCAGGTCGAACGGGTGTTCCAGGCCGCGGGTGAACTGGGGCTGCCCGTGAAGCTGCATGCGGAGCAACTGTCTTTGTTGCACGGCGCGACGCTGGCCGCACGTTATGGCGCCTGGTCGGCGGACCATCTGGAATACCTGACCGAAAGCGATGTGCTGGCAATGGCGCAGGCCGGCACGGTGGCGGTGCTGCTGCCTGGGGCGTTCTACGCCCTGCGCGAGACCAAGCTGCCTCCCATCGACCTGTTGCGCCGCCATGGCGTACCCATCGCCATCTCCAGCGACCTGAATCCCGGCACCTCGCCCGCTCTGTCGCTGCGGCTGATGTTGAGCATGGCCTGCACGCTGTTCCGCCTGACGCCCGAAGAATCGTTGGCGGGGGCGACGGCGCATGCGGCCAAAGCGCTGGGCCTGCAGGCCACGCATGGCACGCTGGAAGCCGGCAAGTATGCGGACTTCGTCGCCTGGGAGGTGCGGCATCCCGCCGAACTGGCCTACTGGATAGGCGGCGATCTGCCCAAGCGGGTGGTCCGGCATGGCGCGCTGGTCGACGCCGCAACGCTTGCCTGAAACGGGCAGATCCGGACAGGATCGCGCCCGCAACGGACGGCTTGGACCCGCGCGCGTCCGCAGTCGCCGCAGGCGGTCTACCATCCGTGGATGACGCGTTCATCCCGGAGCGCGCGATCAGATTGGATGTGGGTATGCGGATATGCATGATGGAAGGGCCGGCCGATCTGGAGCCCAAGGGCGCGACCTGGGAAGGCATCGCCGAACGCATCGGCGAGCTGGCCCCGGATCTGTTGGTGACCAGTGAAATGCCGTTCGGCCCCTGGGTGGCCGCGGACCCACAATACGACGCGGATCGCGCGGCAGCGTCGGTGCGCATCCACGAGGCGGGCCTGGCTGCGCTGGCGGCGCTGGGAGTGCCGGCCGTCGTGTCGTCGCGGCCGGTGCATGCGGGTGGACGGCTGGCCAACGAGGCGTTCGCCTTGCAGGACGGCCGCTATACACGGCTGCACCACAAGCAATATTTCCCGGAGGAACCGGGCTATTTCGAAGCGACCTGGTTCCATGCCGCCATGGACGGCTTCGAGGTATTCGAGGTGGGCGGCATACGCCTGGGCGTGCAGCTATGCACCGAATTGATGTTCAACGAGCGCTCGCGCGCCTACGGACGCGCGGGCGCCGAGCTGATCGTGGCGCCGCGAGCCAGCAGCGCGTCGACGCGCCGCTGGCTGACGGCGGGCGCCATGGCGGCGCTGGTGTCGGGCTGTTATGTGGTCAGCTCGAACCGAGCGGGGCGCACGGCGGCGGGGCAGGTATTCGGGGGGACGGCATTCGCGTTCCAGCCGGATGGCGAACCCCTGGCGCAAACCAGCGATACCGAATCCATCGTGGTGATCGAGGTGGATCCGGCGCGTGCGCGCGCGCAGCAGTCACAGTACCCGTGCTACGTGCGGGAATAGCGCGGCGCTAGCGCGTCGAGCCGGCCTGCGCCGGCTCGCTCGCGTCAAAGCGCAGCCGCGAAAAGCTGGCGACGCAGGCCAGCGCGGCGCACACGCAACCCAGCCACAGCGCGGCAATGGCGCCGTGCGTGCTGGAAATGTTGAAGCAGGCGGCCACCAGGGCCGCGCCCGAGGCCTGGCCCAGCAGCCGCACCGTGCCTATCATGCCGCTGGCGCCGCCGGCGCGCGAGGCGGGCGCCGACATCATGATGGCGCGCAGGTTGGGCGACTGGAAAAAGCCGAAGCCGGCGCCGCACAGCGCCATGCGCCAGCAGAGGTCCCAGACTGATGGCGAGGCCGGCATCAGTGCCATTGAGGCCAGGCCCAGCGCCAGCAGGGCTAAACCCACGCCGCCCAGGGCGCCGGCCGCATAGCGGTCCGACAGCCGTCCCGCTATCGGCGCCATGATCGCCACCACTACCGGCCAGGGCGTGATTAGAAAGCCGGTCTGCACCTGGCTGTAGCCGAGCGTGGCTTGCAGCAGGAACGGCAGCGACACGAAGGCCAGCGCCTGCGCCGCGAACGCGCACACGGCTGTGGCTGCGGACAGTGCGAACAAGGGACGGCGCAACAGGTCCACCGCCAGGATGGGCGCGGGGTGGCCGGCCTGCCGGCGCATCAGCAGCCACAGGCTGGCTGCGGCGATGCCCCATTCCAGCGCCACGCGCGGCCAGGGGGCGGCGTGCGCCAATTCGTTGGACCCCAGCACGAACAGGCCCAGCGTCAGGGCGCACAGCACTGCGGCCAGGCCGTCGAAGCGATGCGGCGCGCGCGCGGTCCCGGGCAGCTTGCGCAGGCCCAGCGCGAACGCCAGCAGGCCGATGGGCACGTTGATCAGAAACAGCCAGTGCCAGGATCCCAGCAGCAGGATGGCCGAAGCCACGGTCGGCCCTGCCGCGAAGGAGATGCCCACCACCATGGCGTTCAGGCCCAGGCCGCGGCCCAACAGGTGCGAGGGGTAGATGAAGCGCAGCAGCGCGCCATTGACGCTCATGACGCCGGCCGCGCCCAGGCCTTGCAGCACGCGCGCGATCACCAGCGTGGGCAAGGACGGCGCCAGGCCGCTGGCCAGCGAAGACAGGATGAAGATGGCGAGCCCCACGATATAGACTCGCCGGTGGCCCAGGATTTCGCCCAGCGCCGCGGCCGGCAGCAGGCCCGCCACCATGGCCAGCTGATAGCCGCTGACGATCCAGATGGACCCGGCATCGCTGGCCTGCAGGTCGCGCGCAATGGTGGGTAGCGCCGTGTTGGCGATGGCGGTGTCCAGGCTGGCCATGCACAGGGCCAGCATGACGGCCAGGAGCGCGCCCGGGCGTTCGGCTGCCGGCAGGCCGACGCCGGCCGGATAGACGGTATTGCGGGAGAACGAGAGCATGTACGGGACCACGGGGGGCAACGCGTCCGGACAGAGGGCCGGAAGCTGCGATCACTGATTCTAGAACGTGTTAAGGGATCCGGCCCGCGGACCGGGTGGAGAGCAGGCTTTCCTTGCAGGGCGTTTCTCCTTATCCTGCCGCCTGCGCGGCACCCGGCCGCGTTTCCAAGGAGTGGTCGACCATGCAATTTGGCGTATCCCAGCGCCGTCGCCGGCTCTTGCCGGCGCTCGCGCTGGGCGTTCTGGGCGCTGCGGCGGCAGGGCGTCTTGGGGCCGTGCCTCTGACTCGCATCCTGGTCGGCTTTCCGCCGGGGGGCGGGGTGGATGTGATCGCCCGTTTGTTGGCGCGGCAGTTGGAGGCCGGCCTGGGCGAGGTGGTGCTGGTCGAGAATCGGCCCGGCGCGGGGGGCTTGCTGGCGGCGCAGGAGCTGCTGGCCGCGCGCCCGGATGGGCATACCCTGCTGTTCACCAACGAGCACACCTTGGCCATCTTGCCGCATATCATGGCGCAGGCCGGCTTTGCGTCGCCGGATGATTTCGCGGCGGTGGCACAGACGACCGACCAGAGCGCCATTGCGCTGGCGGTCAGGGCGGATTCGCCTTGGTTGAAGCTGCAGGATCTGCGCGGACACGAGGGGCCGCTGCCGGTGGGCGTGCCGGCGCCCGGCAGCGTGCCGGAGCTGGCCGTGGAGCTGCTGGCCGAGCGTTTCGGCGTGGCGGCCACGGCAGTGTGCTATCGCGGCGGCGCGCCATTGGTGACCGACCTGCAGGCCGGCTATCTGGCGCTGGGCCTGACATCCCTGGCCGAATTGCGGGAGCCGGCAAGCGCCGGGCGGCTGCGCCTGCTGGCGATTTCGGGTCCAGGCCGCCATGCCGATCTGGGCGATGTTCCCACCTTTGCCGAGCAGGGCTTCGCGGGACTGGAGCGCGGCGGTGTGGCCGGCTTGTTCGCGCCGCGCGGCGTGGCGCCGGCCCGCGTCGAGCAACTGCAGCAGCAGGTGGCGCGGGCCCTCGAATCGGAGGAAGTCCGCATGCAGCTGCACTTGCAGGGGTCGCGTGTGAATTTCGGCGATGCCGCCACGCTGGCGCGCAACATGAACGCGATCCATCAGGCCTGGGCCGAACGCGCCGTGGCCTGGCGTGCGCGGACGGGCGGCTGAGCGCCCGCGTCCGGCTTTCTAGGGTGTCCGGATGGCCGCGCGTTCGCGCAGCAATTGGGCCAGTTCGGCGTGACAAAGCCGCACCGCGGCGCGGGCCTGCTGTTCGGGCGCGCGCATCATCAGGCAGATGCGCCGCGTGAGCCGCGGACGCTGCAATGGCACGATGGCCAGGCCGTCCTGCCGCTGCCCCTGCGTGTACAGGCGCGAGATCAGGCCCACGCGCAATCCCGCGCGCACCAGGCTGTAAAGCGTGTCGGTGTAATTCAGGGTGTCGGTCGCGGCCAGGTCCGAGCCCAGCTGGCGCAGCGTGGCCACGATCATTTCGTAGGTGCTGCCGCGCGACAGCACGGCCAATGGCTCCGCCTTCAAATCCTGCCAGGTCACCGCCTGGCGCCGCGCCAGCCGGTGCGTATCGGCCAGCACCGCGACCAGGTCGTCCTCGGCCACGAAAGCCGCGGCCACGCCGGGCGTGAGGCCGAAGTCCAGGCCCAGGCCAATATCCAGTTCGCCATTGCCCAGCGCGGCCATGAGTTCGTCGTTGAGGTGGTCGCTGAGGATCAGCACGATTTCGGGATGGCGCAGGCGCCATTGCGCCACCACCGGCGCCAGCAGGTGCATGGTGGACGGAATGCAGCCGATGCGCACCGTGGCGGCCTGCGTGTCCAGCAGGCGCTGCAGGTCTTCGGCGCCCTGCGTATAGCTGTTAAGCAGCCATTCGATCTGCGCGCGCGCCGCTTGTCCGGCGGGCGTCAGGCGCACATGGTGGGTGCTGCGCTCGAACAGGGCCACGCCCATCAGCGTTTCCAGCTCGCGGATGGCGGCGGACAGGGCCGGCTGGCTCAGCGCCAGGGCCTCGGCGGCGCGGCTGAAGCTGGCGTGGCGGGCCACTTCCTTGAAACCGCGCAGCTGGCGTAGCGTGGGCTGGCGGGCGGGGGCAGCGTGGCTATCGGAAGCAGGGCGCTTGGTCATAGATTTGCCTGATGAATCTATAAAAATATAGCATTTCAGTTATCACCGGGATCTGGTTAGGATGGCGCCGTCGCCCTCCTCCGCGCTGCCGGTTCCACGCGCGTTCCTCGCTCCGACCCCGCTCCTTCCATGTTCAAACGCCTGTTCCTGTCCGTGTCCGCGCTGGCCGCCGCGCTGTGCCTTGCCCCCGCGGCCGGCGCCGACACCTGGCCCGACGCCCGGCCCCTGACCCTGATCGTGCCGTTCAGTCCGGGCGGCAACGTCGACACCACGGCGCGCCTGGTGGCGCAAAAGCTGTCGGACCGCCTCAAGCAGTCCGTCATCGTCGACAACGTGGCGGGCGCGGGCGGCGTGCTGGGCGTGGCCAAGGCCGTGCATGCCAAGCCGGACGGCTACACGCTGGTGATGGGCTTTGACGGCCCGATCAGCGTGGCCCGGCTGATCAACTCGGCCGTGAAGTACGACGCCGAAGCCGATCTCGCGCCGGTGGCGCTGGTGACCACCGCGCCCGTGGTGTTGTTGGCGCGTCCGGGCCTGCCGGTGCAGAACATGGACGAGCTGATCGCGCTGGCGCGCGAGAAACCCGACACGCTGACCTACGCTTCGTCGGGCGTGGGCACCGTGCTGCATCTGGCGATGGAGGTGATGCAGGACCAGGCAAAGGTCAAGCTGGTGCATGTGCCCTACCGCGGCGGCGCGCAGATCACCAACGACGTCATGGGCGGCCAGGTGGACCTGGGCCTGCTGGTGACCACGAGCGCCACGCCGCTGGTGCAGCAGAAGAAGCTGCACGCGCTGGGCGTGACGTCCGCCGCGCGCGTGGACACGTTGCCGCAGGTGCAGGCGTTTGGCGAGACGCCGGCGCTCAAGGGCTTTGAACTCAACACCTGGACCGGCGTGTTCGTGCCGGTTGGCACCGACCCCGCCGTGGTCGAGCGGCTGAACCTGGAGCTGAATGCGGTGCTGCGCATGGACGAGGTGCAAAAGCGCCTGGCCGAAGGCGGCGCCATGCCCGGACAGGGCACGCCGCAGGATTTCGCCGCTTTCCTGAAGAAGGAAAAAGCCTTGTACGCGCACATCGTGAAGAGCGCCAACATCCAGCAGGAATAGGCCTGCCCCTTTGCAGGAAGCCATGCCATGAATACCCCCCCCGTGCTGCCCGAGATCCAGGCCATCCAGGAAGAGATGGTGGCGCTGCGCCATCGCATCCACGCCAATCCCGAACTGGCCTATCAGGAGGTCGCCACGGCCGAACTGGTGGCCGAAAGGCTGGCGGCCTGGGGCTACGAAGTGCATCGCGGCCTGGGCGTGACCGGGGTGGTGGGCACCTTGCGCCGGGGCAGCGGCGCGCGCCGGCTGGGCCTGCGCGCCGATATGGACGCCCTGCCCATCCATGAGACCACCGGCCTGCCCTACGCCAGCCAGAATCCCGGCAAGATGCACGCCTGCGGCCACGACGGCCACACGGCCACGTTGCTGGCCGCGGCCCGCGCGCTGGCCGAACGCAGCCGTTTCGACGGCACCGTGCACCTGATCTTCCAGCCCGCCGAGGAAGGCCATGGCGGCGCGCAGAAGATGATTGCCGACGGCCTGTTCGAACGCTTTCCTTGCGACGCCGTCTACAGCTTCCACAACGAGCCGGGCTATCCGGCCGGCCATTTCGGCTTCCGCTCCGGCGTGATGTACAGCTCGTCCGACACGGTGATCCTGACCGTCAGCGGCGTGGGCGGCCATGGGGCCATGCCGCACGTGGCGGTGGACCCCATCGTGGCGGCGGCCAGCATCGTGCTGGCCTTGCAGACCATCGTCTCGCGCGAGATCGATCCCAACGACATGGCGGTGGTGACCATAGGCGCCATCCACGGCGGTGACGCGCCCAACGTGATTCCCAAGTCGGTGGAGCTGCGCCTGACGGTGCGCGCACGCCGCCCTGAAACGCGCGCGCTGCTGCGCGAGCGCATCACGGCGATCGCTACGGCGCAGGCCGCGGTGCACCGCGCCAGCGTCGACGTGGACTACCGCTGGCGCTATCCGCCGGTGGTCAATGACCGCGCCGCCACGCAGTTCGCGGCCGAGGTCGCGCGCGGCTGGCTGGGCGAACACCTGCTGATCCCCGACCTGGAGCCGTTGCAGGCCAGCGATGATTTCGCCTTCATGCTGGAGCAGGTGCCCGGCAGCTATTTCATCGTCGGCAATGGCGAGGGCGAAGGCGGCTGCATGGTGCACAACCCCGATTACGATTTCAACGACGACATCCTGCCGGTCACGGCCAGCTACTGGGTGACGCTGGCGGAAGCCTATCTGGCCGCCGGCGCGCGCTGACCGGCAGCCGCTACTTTTCCGCGACGCATGACTGCCTCACACGACCCGATTGCCGCCGGCGCGCCGGCCTTCGACGCCACCACCGACTACTGGCAGGAGATCGTCAGCGCCGATGCGCTGGCGCTGCCGGTGGGTCCGCCCTATTCCCGCGGCTATCCAGCACGGCTGCCTGACGGCCGCTATCTGGTGCTGCCGCTGCGCGGCGTGCCCGGCGACCCTGATCGCTGCGTGGCCTCGCTGATCGCCAACCATGCCAGCCTGGAGGTGGTCGATGCCCTGGCCGGCTTCATGGCCGAGCGCGCGCGCGCCTTCAAGGCCGAGGTCGTCGTGGGCCTACCGACGCTGGGCCTCGCTTTCGCGCCCATGGTGGCGCGCGGCCTGGGGTTCACGCGCTACGTGCCCTTCGGTTATTCGCGCAAGTATTGGTACGACGAACGCCTGGCCGTGCCGGTACAGTCGCTGACCACGCCGGATGCCGGAAAGCTGCTGTACGTGGATCCGAATCTGGCGGGCAGCCTGGCGGGGCGCCGCGTGCTGGTGGTGGACGACGCCGTCAGCACGGGGCAGACGATGCTGTCCGCGCTGGAACTGCTGGCGCGCTGCGGCGCGGAAGTGGCGGGCATCGTCGTGGCCATGTGCCAGGGCGAGCGCTGGCGCGAGCGGCTGGTGGACGCGGATGGCGCGCCGATTCCGGTGGCCTGTGCGTTCGAGTCGCCGCGCATGCGCCGCACGGCCGCGGGCTGGGCGCCCGAAACGGCCGCCTGAAGCCCGGCAGGCCCGCCAGCGCGGCGCCTACAGGGACTCCGGATCGCGGCGCAGCGAGAAACCCTGCGCCTCGTTCATGGCCAGATAGCTGACGTTGCGCGACACCACAGGCGGCTTGTCGCCGGCGTGCAGCGCGCGCACCTTGTCCAGCACCATCTTGTCCTCCAGCGTCATGCGGTCGATCATGCGCAGGTACTGCATCCAGCTTTCCACCAGGAAGACTTCGCGCCAGACGCCCTCGCGCTCCAGGTCGCGGAACAGCTGCCATTGCTGCGCGCCGTTGCGCAACCGCATCAGGCGCAGCGGATGCGCCGCGCCGATCAGCGCGGACAGCTTTTCCTTTTCGATCAGGTACTCCACGGCGACCAGCACCGCGCCGTGCTGCGTGTTGAAGCCGACCGCGGCCATCGCCGGCTCGGTGGCGTCCGCGCGCGCCAGCGACGTGGTGTCCAGATGTTCGGGCAGCCGCGAGCGGTACATCAGCGCGACGGTGATGCCCAGCATGATGCCGGCGGTGGCCAGGGCGCCGGAAACGCCCATGGTGCCGGCGAAATGGCCCCACATGAAGGAGCCAGCCGCCAGGCCACCGAAGATGGCCGTCTGGTACAGCGCCAGCGCGCGCGCCTTGACCCAGTCCGGCACCAGCATCTGGACGGTGGTGTTGTAGGTGGCCAGCACGCCGATCCAGCAGCTGCCGGACAGCAGCAGCGCGGGAAAAGCCACCCACAGGGTGCCGGCCAGGCCCAGCGCCAGCAGGCACGCGGCCAGGAGGGCCGCCGCCACGCTGATCAGGCCGCTCGCGCCCAAGGTCGCCTGGACCCGCCGCACCACGGCGCTGCCGAGGATCGCGCCCAGGCCCAGCGCGCCCAGCATGTAGCCGTACAGCAGGGCGCTGCCGCCTTCGTGTTCGTGCGCCAGCAGCGGCAGCAAGGCCCATAGCGCGCTGGCCGACAGGCCAAAGGCGAACGAGCGCAGCATCACGACGCGGGTGACGGTTGAATGCTGGGTGTAGCGCAGCGCGGCGACCACGCCTTCCAGGATGCCTTCGGGCGGCAGGCGGCGCACGGGCAGGTCGCGTTTCCAGCGCCAGATCGCCCAGATCAGGCCGCCGTAGCAAAAGCAGTTCAGCAGGAACACCCAGGGCGCGCCCATGGCGCCCAGCAGCAGGCCGCCGATGGCCGGGCCTACCGCGCGCGCCACGTTGAAGTTGACGCTGTTCAGCAGTACCGCGCTGCCGACGTGCGCGCGCGGCACCTGTTCGCCTACGGCGGCCTGCCAGGCTGGCGTGACGATGGCGCTGCCGATGGCGATGCAGAACACCGACGCGATCAGCGTGATGGGATGCAGCAGGCCGGCAAAGGCCAGGATGGTGATGAAGACGCCGCCCGTCAGCTCCAGCAGCATGCCGGTCAGCATGACCTTGCGGCGGTCGTAGTTGTCCGCCAGCACGCCGGTCAGGATGGACAGCGCCACCAGCGGGAAGGCGGCGGCCACCTGGATCATGGCGACCATCAGCGGGCTGCTTTGCTCGGTGGTGATGATCCACGCGGCAGCGACGGATTGCGCCCAGGTGCCCAGGTTGGCAAACAGGTTGGCGATCCAGATGATGCGGAACGCCGGAAACGCGAAGGGGGATAGCGTGCTGACCTGCAGCACGGGGGCGGGGGCGGCTGGCGCGTCCGCGGGCAGATCGGTGTTGGCCGAAACGGGTTGCAGCATGGGGTTCTTCCGGGGCGCCGGGCGGGCGCTCCTTTCGGACGTGGTCTGGGTCGGGTAATGGTACGCCTAAGCCAGCGATCGAAGGGAGCGCGCGCGGCGCTGCGGGGCGGTCGCGCGCCGCCCCGGGGCTGCTGCAGGGAGGCCGCCTATTGCTTGGCGGCCGGGGCCGGCGCAGGGGCCGGCGGATAGGCCTGGTTCAGGTATTCCACGATCAACGGCACCTGGTCGGCGGGTATGGGGGCGCCGTAGGTGCCCACCATCTTCTTGACCTCGGCGTCCCAGAAGCCCAGGGGCATGGGCGGCTGCGACGATACGTAGTCCACCGAATGGCACATCAGGCACAGGGCCGCATGCTGGGCCCCCGCGCCGGTGCCGGAATGCAGTGTGGCGGTTTCCTGGGGCAGCTTGATTTCCAGGGCCTGGGCGGCCGGGGAGAGACAGGCGCAGGCCAGCGCGAGCGCCGGCAGGCAGCGACGGATAAGGCGGTTCATGGCGCTCTCCTCAGGCGGCGGTGACGCGGACGGCTTCGACCACGTTGCGCATGTAGCCGGCCGGGTTCCACAGCGGGTCCAGCGGCTGGGTTTCGCCGGCCGTGTTGGTGGCGCGGACCTTCAGCGTGTAGTCGCCGGCGGTCTTGGGCGTGAAATCGGCGTGCCATTCGCGGAAGGAATAACGGCCCAGGTCGCGGCCGAGCTTGGCGGCCTGCCAGGTCTTGCCGTCGTCCGACGAGAACTGGACCTCGCGTATGCCCTTGCCGCCATCGAAGGCGATGCCGCGCACCTGTACCGGCTTGCCGCGGGCGACGCGGGCGCCTTCGGCAAGGCTGGTGATGAAGCTGCGCACGTTGTAGCGGCCGATGGGGCGCGTCTTCTCCGGCGCCTTGCCCGGCGGCGTGCAGGCGCAATCATTGTCGGGAATGCGGTAGGCCTTCTGCATCCAGAAGCCGTCGAACTCCTTGTCCAGCACCTTGATGTCGGCCAGGTGCTTGACCCAGTAGGTGCCGTAGTACCCCGGCACCACCAGGCGCACGGGATAGCCGTTGAGCATGGGCAGGTCAGCGCCGTTCATGGCGTAGGCCAGCATGACTTCGCCGTCCAGCGCATGGGCGGCGTCCAGCGCCTTGATGAACTCCGGCGTGCCGGGCAGCACCGGGCGGTCCATGCCCTCGAATGTCACCTGGCGCGCGCCGGCGCGGATGCCGGCTTTTTCCAGCACGCGCTTGAGCGGGATGCCCAGCCAGCGGGCATTGCCCATGGCGCCGTTGCCCAGTTGCCCCCCGCCCACGCGTGGCGCGAAGAAGCCGCGGCTGTTGCCCGAGCACTGGGTGACAGCCACCAGTTCCACGGGCTTGCCGAACTGCTGCTTCAGGTCGGCCAGCGACAGCTCCAGGGGTTTGTCCACCAGCCCGCTGACCTTGATGCGGTAGGTGTTCAGGTCGATGGCGGTGGGGATGTTGCCCAGGTGGTAGCGCACGAAGAACGCGTCGTTGGGCGTGATGATGTTCTCATTGAAGACCGCGAACGGCGTTTCCAGCTGCGGCGGGCGCGAGGTCTGGCGGATCAGGGGCCGCTTTTGCGGATAGGCGATCAGGTCGCGCTCGCCGTTGGCGAACGGCAGCGTGACGGTGGCCGGCGCCGCCAGGCTGGTCAGCGCATGGCCGGCCAGCGTGCCGGTGGCGCCCAGCGTACAGGCCTGGCGCAGGAAGCGCCGGCGCCCATTCGGGTCGGATGTGCTCATCTTGGTGTCTCCTCGTTCTTGTCAGCGCCCTGCCCCGGCGCGTTCAGACGAGCCTACGCGCGGCGGCCTGACAAATGCGTTAACGTCCGCGCTGCCCGTTTCAATTTCCGCGTTTTTCGCACCGATGACCCTGACCTTCAACAAGCGCGCCTTTGCCGCGCTGCTGGCCGTAACCGCGCTGGAAGCGCTGATCGCCACCCTGGGCGCGCCCTATCCCCTGTTGCGGGGCTTCGTGGGCGACGTGGTGGCGGTGGGCTGGGCCTATCTGGTGTATCGCAGCTTCATCGGCGCGGGCGTGCTGCCGCTGGCGCTGGCCGCGCTGTTCACCGGCTACGCGGTGGAACTGGGGCAGTACCTGGCCCGGTATTTCGGCTGGCGGCTGGAGCAGCCGGTATTGCGCGTGATCCTGGGCAGCGTGCCCGACTGGTGGGACATGCTGGCCTATACGCTGGGGTTCTTCCTGGTGCTGGCGCTGGCCGCCTGGAACCGGCGGCGGGGCGCCGCGTTGCGCGGCGCCTAGGCGCTTTTCGTCTTTCTGCCCGGCCGAATCAGCCGGGCTTCCATCAGGGAATCAGCCTGCCTGGCAGACCGGCGCGTCGTCGTGCGCGTGCGCGGCGGGCTTGGCTGCGCGCAGCGGCTGCAGGCGGGCGTTGCGGAACGGCGCGAAGAGCTCGGCCCAGGACGAAGGAAACAGCGGGGTGGCGTGGCGCACGGCGTCGCGGCGGGCGTAATGCGTCAGCAATTGTTGGCCGATCGGGGCGTCTCCCAGGGGATGGCGGGTATTCATGGTATTTCCGTATTGCATTGAAAGTGTATTCATTGTACCAGTGCGTGCGCATTCCGGCCAGCCCCCGCGTGCGCACGCCAAGTCATTGATCCATAAAGACTGTCCCTGTTTATGGGGCAGCGTTTGACCGATCTCCGGGATTGCCCTAGCAGTTCAAAATAGTAGACGGTATACAATGTTCAACATGCCCGGGCTTAGACCAGCCTGGAATCCTCACCAATGGACCTGGAGCGAGTCATGGCTGAACTGATGAACCGAGATGAATTCCGTACCGCGTTGGAAAACGCGATCAAGGGCAAGAGCGCCAACGCTTCGCCCTTTTCCATCGCCTGGGCAGAAGGCAAGCTCAGCCGCCAGCATCTGCAGCGCTGGGCCGAGAACCACTACCACTACGTGGGCCCGTTCGCCGACTACCTGGGCTATCTGTACGCCCGCACGCCCGACTCCTACACCGAGGCCAAGGACTTCCTGCTGGCCAATATGTATGAAGAGGAAATCGGGGGCGACCGCCACACGGACCTGCTGATCCGCTTTGCCGAAGCCTGCGGCACCACCCGCGAACGCGTCACCAACCCCGACAACATGTCGCCCACCACGCGCGCCCTGCAAAGCTGGTGCTACGCCGTGGCCATGCGCGAGGACCCCATCGTGGCGGTGGCCGGGCTGGTGGTGGGCCTGGAATCGCAAGTGCCGTCCATCTACCGCAAGCAGACCCCGACCCTGCGCGAGAAGTACGGTTTCACCGACGAGGAAGTGGAGTTCTTCGACCTGCACATCGTGTCCGACGAAATCCACGGCGAACGCGGCTACCAGATCGTGCTGGAGCACGCCAACACGGTGGACCTGCAGCAGCGCTGCCTGAAGATCTGCGAGATCGGCGCGCAGATGCGGCTGCTGTACACGACCGCGCTCTACACCGACTACGTGCAGCAGGAAATCACGCTGCCCGAACTGGGCCTTGCCGCCTGAGCACACCGCAAGGCCGTCTGGCGCTTTCGTGCCGGACGGCCGCGGCCCCGCAGAACCCAGAGCAGAGTATCCATGCCTACCATCGTGTTTCATAAGGGCGGCCAGACCTACACCGACGTGGTGAAGGACAACACCAACCTGGTGGTGCGGGCCGGCATCAAGCAGTTTCCGTATCCGCATCTGCGCTACGAATGCGGCATGGGCAAGTGCGCCAAATGCGCCTGCCGCGTGCTGGCCGGGGCCGAGCATCTGCCGCCGGTGAACTGGAAGGAAAAAAAGCAGCTGGGCGAACGCATCGACCAGGGTTACCGGCTGGCGTGCCAGCTCTGGCTTACCAGTGACATCGAGCTGGTCCAGGACGTGGAGGCATAGCGGCAATGGACCCGGTATACGTCATATTGACCACCAAGCCCGGCGTATTCCGCACGGAAGCGGACGATGGCGCGGTGGATATCCTTGAAACCTACGATTACGCGTTCTACGGCCGCGCGCTGGCCGTCTACCGCATCGCCCGCCTGCATGGCGACACCAAGCTCATCGTCACCGAGGAAACGCCGCCCTACGTGGTGAACCGCGTGCCCTCCAAATTCCTGGAGAAGTTCGCGTCGGTGGAAGCCGCCCGCAAGGAACTGGCCCACCTGACGCGCTTTGGCAGCATGGAATCGACCTTGACGCTGCGCTCCGGCGCGGTCGCCGCGGAGCACTGAACAACATGGTCCAGATCACATTCATCTCCAATGGCGGCAAGGTCGCCACGGCGCCCGAGAACAGCAATCTGCTGCGCGTGTCGCTCAAGGAAAAGGGCGGCATTCCCTTCAAGTGCGGCGGCGGCCTGTGCGGCACCTGCAAGTGCCGCATCGAGGAAGGGCTGGAAAACACCGACGCCATCAAGCCGAAGGAGCGCAAGCATCTGCGTCCCGAAGACTTCGAGGCCGGCTACCGCATGGCCTGCCAGACCTTCGTCAATGGCGATGTGAAGGTGTCGTGGGTGATCCAGAACGGCAAGGGCGTGGTGGTCGGCGCGGCGTCCGATCCCGTGGAAGCGGCGACCTGAGGGCTGCAAGGCCCTGGCCGACCGGCGCTGGCTCCTGGCCGCGCGGCCGGCTCGGTGTGATGAGTTTCAGGCGCGGTAGGCCCGTTCAGGCCACCGACGCGTGCGGCTGCTGCTGGGCTTCCGTATAGGCCTTGGCGGCGTTATGCACGTGCTGGCTGGCCAGCAGCGCGGCCAGGTCGCCGTTGCCGGCGATGACGGCGTTGAGGATCTGGGAATGCTCATCCCAGTTCTGCTTGGCGCGCAGCATATTGCTGGGCGCGAACAGCAGCGCCGTACGGTCGCGCAACGAACGCATCAGGTCGGTCAGCACCACGTTGCCGCCGATGGTGGCCAGCATTTCGTGGAACTGGGAATTCAGCGCCAGGAACTTGTCCAGCTGTTCGCCGCGCGCCGCTTCCGTGCCTTCGCGCAGGAAGGCCTGCAGGCGTTCCACGGTTTTCTCATCGCGGCGCTGCGCCGCGAGCTTGGCGTTCAGGCCTTCCAGCGTGGCGCGCACCTCCACCATGTCGTAGGCGACGGCGTCGGACAGCACCGACACGGACGCGCCGCGGCGCGGCTCGATGGTCACCAGGCCTTCGGCGGCCAATGCGCGCAGCGCTTCGCGCACGGGGATGCGCGAGACGCCCATTTCCTCGGACAGGCGGCCCTCGACCAGGCGGTCGCCGGGCGTGAACTCGCCGCTGAGGATGCGCTCGCGCAGCTTGTCGCGGATGACGGCAAACAACTGCGGATGCTGCTCGCCGATCTTCAGCGAGGCGGAATGCTGCGTTGCTGCGGCTTGCGGGCTGACGGGTGAGGTTGTCATGGCGAGCAGGTTTGGCTTAATGGATACAGTCTCCATTGTATTACCGGGTGTAGCTGCATGGCTTGGGGGGCGCACCGCATCAGTGTCCCCAAAAAGCCTTGGCCAGTACGCCCAGCGCGCCCAAGGCGCATACCGCCAGCAGCACGCCGCGCACTGCGCGCGGCGGCAGACGGTGGCGCAGCCGGTTGGAGACCGCAAAACCGGCCAGCAGGAAAGGCGCCAGGCTGAGCGCCAGTCCGGCGTGATAGCCCGTATACCGCTTGGCCCATGCCAGCATGGCCAGCGAGAAGATCGATCCCAGGAACAGCACCATGCCGAGCGTGGCGCGCAGGCGCGGCGGCGCCGCGTGCTGCATCACGATGGCGATGGGCGGCGCGCCCACCGAGGTCATGGTGCCCATGATGCCCGAGGCCACGCCCGCGCCGGACACGCGTCCGGGCGTGGCGGAAAAGTGCAGGCCGGCCGCGCTCAGCGCCACGGCCACCAGGATCAGGGCGGCGAACAGCACCCCCAGCGCCTGCGGCGCGAAGCGCGTCATGGCGTAGATCGCGATCAGCGTACCGACGGCGCGTCCCGCCAGCGCGTAGGACACCGAAGGCCAGTCGATGGCGGCCCGCTCGCGCAATGCGGTCAGCAGCGAAATGAAGCCGCCCAGCGTCAAGAGCGGCCCCGGCGCCAACTGCGGAAAGAACATGGCCGCCACCGGCGCGGCGAACATCGCGAAGCCCACGCCGCCCACGCCCTGCGCGATCGCGGCGCCGAACACCACGGCGGCCATGGTGGCGTACTGCAGAAGATCGGGATACGGCAGGGAGGATGGCATGCCTGGAGTAGTCTTTACTATGTATACGATAGTCTATCCAGGATTTTTCCGAATTTCATGAAGTGCTTCAAAAACTAGGGTAATCCCCTGATTTTTCGGCGCTATTCATGGATTTTTCAGAATTATCGCTTTCCCTAGGCGCTGCATATTTTGATTGGTATGACTACAAACGAAATATAGTATACCGAACGTGGCGACATAACTGCCACGCATACAAGGGGAATAGCACATGCAAGCGGACGTAGTGCTCAACGCTGCTCACTGGATGTACCTGATCAGCGTGGCCGCCATCATCCTGACGATGATTCTGCGGGCCAACGTGGTGGTGCCGTCGGTCATCGGCACCTTTCTGGTGGTGCTGGCCATCACGGGCAATCCGATCAGCGCCCTGATAGGCATCTTCTCGGCCAGCTTCGTGGCGGCCAAGGAGCTGTTCAACATCTTCCTGGTGATCACCTTCATGACGGCGCTGCTCAATGCGCTGAAAACCCTGCAGGCGGACGTGCGCATGGTGCAGCCGTTTCGCCGCGTCATGCGGGGCGGGCATTCGTCCTTCCTGATCATCGCCCTCTGTACTTATGTGATCTCGCTGTTCTTCTGGCCGACGCCGGCGGTGCCGCTGGTGTCCGCCATCCTGCTGCCCGCGGCCATCGCGGCGGGCCTGCCGCCCTTGGCGGGCGCCATGGCCATCGCCATCGCCGGCCAGGGCATGGCGCTGTCCTCGGACTACGTGATCGGCGTGGCGCCCAGCATCAGCGCCAAGGCTGCCGGGGCGGCGGTCAGCGCCGCCGTGGTCGCGGACCGCGCGCTGGTGCTATCGCTCATCACCGGCGGGGTCGCGCTGGTGGCCGCTTACCTGCTGATCCGCAAGCACATCGTGCCGGCCGATGCGGGGCTCCTGTCCGCCTGGCAGGCCCGCGCGCAGGACGGCAGCCTGGCGCGCATCGAACAGTCCGGCTCCTTCGACAAGGCCGAGCTGGCACGGGGCACCATGGGCGCGGACCCTGCCTTGCCCAGCGGCCCGGCCCTGAGCGACGAAGAGCGCCGTCGCGTGCGCTGGTCCAAGACCTTTGCCGTGGTGACGCCGTTGGCCTTTCTCGCGGTGATCGCGGTCATGGTGCTGCCGCGCCTGTTCCCGTCCCTGCCCGAGCTGCGCGGCGGCGATGCGGCGGCGCTGGTGGGCGGCGTGGCCTTTGTCGTGATGATGCTGGTGACCCTGGCCGCGGAAGGCCCGCGCAAGATGCTGGACGTCTGTCCGGAACACGTCACCGACGGCTTCGTGTTCGCCTTCAAGGCCATGGGCTCGGTGCTGCCGATCGCGGGTTTCTTCTTCGTGGGCGCCAATGAAACCGCCGCGCAGATCTTGGGCGTGCCGCAAGCGCAGGCGCCGGGCCTGCTGTTCGAGGTGATCTCCGCCGGCCAGCACCTGATCCCCGAAAACCATTTCCTCGTGGCGTTCGGCGTGCTGCTGGTCGGGATGATCACCGGCATCGACGGATCGGGCTTCGCCGGCCTGCCCCTGACCGGCACCCTGTCCGGCGCCCTGGGCCCTGTAGTGGGCGTGGACCCGGCGACGCTGGCGGCAGTGGGCCAGATGGGCGCGGTCTGGACGGGCGGCGGCACGCTGATCGCCTGGTCCTCGCTGATCGCGGTGGCGGGCTTTGCGCGGGTGAACGTGTTGTCGCTGGTGCGCGCCTTGCTGGTGCCGGTGCTGCTGGCGCTGTTCGTCTCCACGATCTGCGCCGTGCTGATCTGGAGCTGATACCTGTTTGTGGCGCTGCTTTGGGGTCCCTGCGGGGACCCTTTTTTCCAGGTGGCGACCTGTCCGGAGCAGGGGTTTACACGTATCGATCCATATTGATTAAAGTATACAATGTTCATAAGCCAACCCGCCCAGGCACTCGCGGCCAGACGGGCGCAGACTAAGGAAGAGCTTCCGTGGACGATCTCTCGCAGCAAACATTCCTGAACCACATCGGCGGCAGCTGGGTGCCCAGCGGCACCGGCAAGACGGCGCCCAACATCAACCCGGCCGACACCAGCGACATCGTGGGTCGTTTCCAGGTGTCGGACGCCGAAGACGCCCGCCAGGCGGTGGCATCCGCCGAGGCCGCCTTCGCCGGCTGGCGCGATACGCCGATCTCCAAGCGCGCCGCCATCCTGTTCCGCGCGGCCCAGTATCTGGAAGATCACGCCAACGACATCGCGCGCGAATTGACCCGCGAAGAGGGCAAGAGCCTGAACCTGGCCCGGGACGAGGTGCTGCGTTCGGCGCAGACGATCCGCTTCTACGCAGTGGAAGGGCAGTCATTCACGGGCGAAACCTATCCCAACGACGATCCGGACATGGTGGTCTACAGCCAGCGCGAACCGCTGGGCGTGGTGACGGTGATTTCCCCCTGGAACTTCCCTATATCCATCCCCGCCCGCAAGATTGCCCCGGCGCTCATCACGGGCAATACCGTGGTGTTCAAGCCCTCGTCCGACGCACCCATGTCGGGCTACCGGCTGACCGAAGCCTTCGTGCAGGCAGGCCTGCCGGCCGGGGTGCTGAACTTCCTGACCGGCCCGGCCGGCGCCGTGGGCGAGGCCATCACCGGTGCGCGCGCGGTACGGGCGATTTCCTTTACAGGCTCCACCGCCGCGGGCGAGCAGATACACCGGACCGCCGGCCTGACCACCCGCACGCAGATGGAACTGGGCGGCAAGAATCCCTTGATCGTGCTGGCGGACGCCGACCTGGACCGCGCCGTGGACCTGACTGTGAAGGGCGGCTTTTCGCTCAGCGGCCAGGCCTGCACCGGCACCAGCCGGGTGCTGGTGGACAAGCGCGTGCGCCAGGCCTACACCGACAGGCTGCTGGCCCGCATCAAGACGCTGACCATAGGCAACGGCCTGGACGGCAACTTCGACCTGGGGCCGCTGGCCACCGCCAAGCAGCTGGACAACGTGCTGGGCTACGTGGCGGTCGGCAAGCAGGAGGCCACGCACCTGTACGGCGGCGACCGCCTGACGGGTGCCGGGTTCGAGCGCGGCTATTACGTGTCGCCCGCGCTGTTCACCGACGTCACGCAGCAGATGCGCATCGCCCGTGAAGAGATTTTCGGCCCGGTGATCGCGCTGATTGAAGTGGACGGCTACGAAGACGCCATTGCCCGCGCCAACGACACCGAATACGGCCTGTCGGCCGCCATCGCCACCACCGATGCGCGCTATGCCCACCGTTTCGCCCGCGACATCCAGGCCGGCACCGTGAAGATCAATCGGACCACCACCGGCAACCTGATCAACGCGCCGTTCGGCGGACTCAAGCACTCCAGCACTTCCACGTTCCGCGAATCGGGGCGCGTGGGACTGGAGTTCTACACGCAGATCAAGACTGTCTACCGCGCCGGCTGAGGCTGCGGTCCCTACACGCAAGCAAAGGAGGTCATCCCCATGAAGCAGGTCTATCGTCTGGAACTTGAAGAAGCGCGCATGATGGTGCGCGCGGCCATCGCCAAATCGGAAGAGATCGGCGTGCTGGAGACGATTTGCATCGTCGACGACGGCGGCTATCCCATCGCGCTGGAACGCATGGACGGCGCCCGCATCACCGGCCCGCAGATTGCCTGGAACAAGGCATTCACAGCGGCCGGGCACAAGCGTTCCACGCATCTGTTCAACACGCCGCCCAACGGTCCCGCGCTGCCCGGCAACGAAGCGTTCGGCATCCAGTGGAGCTTTGACGGCAAGTTCGCCGTGTTTGTCGGCGGCTTTCCCATTGTGGTCAACAACGAAGTGATCGGCGGCGTGGGCCTGAGCGGCGGCAACGGCGAACAGGACACCAAGGCTGGTCTGGCCGCGCTTGCGGCACTGGCGACGCTGCTGGAGCCGCGCGGCATGAAAGTGCTGGTCGAGGCTGACATCAAGAAATAAGCGAGGCCGGCCATGGCATACCGCGTGCATATCCTGCAAACCGACGAGTCGTTCCAGGTCGAAGAAGGCGAATCCGTGCTGCAGGCCGCCGAACGCTCGGCGGTGAAGCTGCCGCACGAGTGCACCTTCGGTGGCTGCGGCACCTGCCGCATCAAGCTGGAATCCGGCGCCGTGGAGTACGAAGAGTTCCCCATGGCCCTGACACCCGAAGAAGCGGCCGAAGGCTACGCGCTGGCCTGCCAGGCCCGGCCCCTGGGCGATCTTTGCATCAGCGTGGCCAGCAGCCGGCAGTCGTTTCCCGAACCGCGCCGCCTGCCCGCCACCATCCACCGCATCGAGCGCTTCTGCGATGACGTCATCCACCTGACGCTGGCGCTGCCAGAAGCGGGCCTGGAGTACGTGCCGGGCCAGTACATGAACGTGGTGCTGCCCGACGGCGAGACGCGCAGCTTTTCCATGGCTTCGGCGCCCGCCGGCAACCTGGTGGATTTCCATGTGCGTCGCATTCCCGGCGGCCGTTACACCGATCAGTGGCTGGGCCAGGCGCAAGCCGGCGCCGGCGTGGAGATCGAAGCGCCGCTGGGCGTATTCAGCTACCACGAGGAAGACTGGCGGCCGCTCATCATGATGGCCACGGGGACCGGCATCGCGCCGATCAAGGCCATCATGGAATCGCTGCTGGACAACGAGGACTGCCCGCCCGTCACGCTCTACTGGGGCATGCGCACCGAAGCAGACCTGTATCTGCGCGACGAGATCGAAAGCTGGGCGGGGCGGCTGTACGAATTCAACTTCGTGCCGGTGCTGTCGCGCGCGGGCGCCGATTGGCAGGGCCGCCGCGGCCATGTGCAGCAGGCGGTCCTGGAGGACCACCAGGATCTGTCCGAGCACGCCTTCTACCTGTGCGGCGCGCCAGACATGATCCACGAAGCCAAGAGCCTGCTGGCCGCGCGCGGCGCCAGCCTGGATCACATGTACTCCGACAGCTTCACCTTCCAGCACGCGCTGGCCGCGGCCTGAGCGGCCGCGCCGGCGCCTAGCGGTACACCAGCACCGGCAGCTTGGTGCGCGCCAGCACGCGCTGGGTTTCGCTGCCCAGCAGGAAGCCCGTCATGCCGTGGCGGCCGTGCGAACCCATGACGATCAGGTCGCAGCCCTGGTTCTGCGCGGCCTCGACGATGGCTTCGTGCGGATGGTCGTTGACCGTGACCACGGCATTGCACGGCACCAGCGCGTGGCGCGCTTCCATTTCCAGGTTGTCCAGGTAGGTTTGCGCATTCTTGCGCGCCTGGTCGGTGTGGTGCGCCTGCGTGGTGCCCAGCATTTCGGCCTGGTAGACCAGCAGATGGTCCTCCGGAATGGCGCGGATGAGCGTGACGGTGGCTCCCATTTCCTTGGCGAAAACAAGAGCGCGCTTGAAAGCCGATTCAGACAGAAGGGAGCCGTCCACGGCGACGAGCAGGTGCTTATACATGTTGCCTCTCCTTTAGGAAAAGGAATCGGGAGCAACTAGCCAATCCAGTATAGGCTCGCCGCCAGGTGCAAGCCAGTCCTGCATACGGACGAGGCGTCCGGGCGGCAGTCTTCGCATATTTCCCAAAGCGGCCGAACCCGCGCTTCAACATAACCTCATATCGACTAAGTATTTTTCGGCGCCGCGCGGCGATGACAGAATCGGTTCGACTTCTTGAACCCACCGCCGGAAACGACCCTTCATGTCATCGCCACGTCACCAGGCTCACGCCCGCGTCCTTGCCATCGCCGGCAGTCCATCGCAGCGCTCCCGTTCCTCGGTGCTGCTGCGGCACGCCGCCGGGATCCTGCAGCGGCGGGGCTTGAGCGTGGGAGAACTGGGCTTGCGCGATATCCCCGCCGAAGACCTGATAGAAGGCAACTACGCCGGCCCCGCGGCCAACGCGCTGCGCGCACGCGTGGCGGCGGCAGACGCGGTGGTGATTTCCTCGCCGGTCTACCAGGCTTCCTTTTCCGGCGGGTTGAAGGCGGTGTTGGACCTGCTGGATCCCAAGGCGTTGGCCGGCAAGGTGGTGTTGCCCATCGCCACGGGGGGCAGCCCGGCGCATCTGTTGGCGCTGGAGTATGGCTTGAAGCCCGTGCTGTCAGCGCTGGGCGCGCGCCACATCCTGGCGGGCGTCTACGCCACCGATACGCAGGTTCGCCTGGACGAATTCGGCGCGCGCGAGATAGACGGGGAGGTCAGCCGGCGGCTGGATGACTCGGTGGAGCGTCTGTCCGAGCTGGTCTTGCCGCGCGTCGCCGTTTCCAGCCCATCCTACGATCTGGGCCGGCTCGCGTTGGCGGGCGCCTTCAGCGTCTGACCGATGCGCCGCGCCCACGCCCGCAACGCTCCCGACGCCCCGGCTCTGCGCTGGCTGGGAGGCGCGCTGCTCGCCGCACTTTGGCTGGGCGGCAGCGAGACGGCCAGGCCGGCGCTGCCGGCGTTGAGCCTGCTTGCGCCGCTCCTGTACCAGACGGTGCGCGGCATACGCGCGGCGGATCCGGCGCTGGTCGAAACCGGTCGGTCTCATGGCTTGAACGGCTGGGCGCTCTATTGGCATGTGCTGCTGCCGGGCGCATTGCCGTTCATCCTGACGGGCCTGAGGCAGGGGCTGGGACTTCTATGGCTGACCCTGATCGCATTGGAACTGTTCGCGACGCCGACGCGATTGGGAATTCCGCAATGGCTGGGCAGCGGTCCGCCGGGTGCGACGACGCTGTTGCTGGCGATTGCGCTCTACGCGGCTCTCAGCGTGGGCTCGGGGGCGCTGGTAAGCGCGCTGGAGCGCTGGCTGCTGCGCTGGAGGCCGCGATGATGTTCATCAATCCCAACGAATTCGAGCTATTGCAGCACCTGGACGTGCGCCAGCCGACGGAGCCGGACGAAGCGCCCGAGGCCGAGCCGCAGGCTGCGCTGCGCGTGACCTTGCGCAAGCTCGCCAAGCGCCACGGCGACCGCATTGCCTTGCAGCCGCTGGACCTGGAGATCGCGGCCGGCGAGTTCGTGGCCGTGGTCGGGCGCGCCGGCAGCGGCAAGAGCACCTTGCTGCATCTGCTGGCCGGCAAGCTTGCGCCCAGCGGCGAGCAAGGTGGCGAGCCGGGCCGTCCGCCGCTGCTGTTCGACAACTTTCCCGTCTGGGAGCCCGACGCCCGCGTGCGTCTCTTGCTGTCGGACTCACGCCTTTTGCCCTGGAAGACCGTGCTGCACAACGTCGCCCTGGGATTGCCCGACACGGGGCCGGCGGCCGAAGCGTTGCGGCAGGTCGGACTGGACGGCCGCGGCGGCGAGTGGCCCGCGCAACTATCCGAACCGCAGCGCCAGCGCGTGGCGCTGGCCCGGGCCCTGGCGCGCCGTCCCGGCTTGTTGTTGCTGGACGAGCCTTTCCAGGAGCTGGATTCGCTGAGCCGCATCGAGGCGCAGCGGCTGCTGGAGGATCTCTGGCGCCAGCAGGGCTTTACCGCCGTGCTGGCGACCGACGACGCGGCCGAGGCCGTGGCGGTGGCGGACCGCATCCTGGTGCTGGACGAAGGCGGCGTGGCGCTGGACGAGCGCGTCGGCCTGGCGCGTCCCCGCGTGCGCGGTTCGGCCGCTGTCGCCGCCCTGGAGGCCCGCGTGCTGCGCGCCGCCTTGCGTCAACAAGACACGCCGGACGCTGGCCGTCCCTTGGCGCCCGTCATCCAGATCCGGCACCTGAGGCTGGCGGTCTGAGACCGCGCCCGGCGATTCCCCCATGGGCGGCATGACGCCGCCCTTTACCCCAGGAGCAAGACCATGAGCATTCAATCCATCAACGCCCGCAACCAGTTCCGCGGCAAGATCAAGGAGATCATCCTGGGTCCGGTGGTGTCCGAGGTGGACGTGGATACGCCGGCCGGCATCGTGACCTCGGTGATCACCACCCGGTCGGTCAAGGAGTTGGGCCTGGAGGTCGGCACCGAGGTGCTGGCTTTCGTCAAGGCGACCGAGGTTTCCGTCGCCAAACTGTGAACCGAGGCAGACCCACGCCGGCGCTTCCCCTGCGCCGGGGTTAGGCATATATTGTCAGCGCGATATCCGGCAGTTCCTCCTGGCTTGTGGCTTTACGCTTGGCGATACACGGAGAACGGAAAATGCGTCGACTGCAACAATGGTTCATCGGCTGGTTATGCCTGGGGTTGGCGGTCTGCCTTCCCGCCACGGCGCAGACCAAGCTGGACAACGCGCAACTGGATCAGTTGATGGCGCCCGTGGCGCTGTATCCGGATTCGCTGCTCTCGCAAATCCTCATGGGTGCGACCTACCCCGACGATGTCGCGGCGGCCGCCAAATGGTCGGCCGCCCACACCTCGGAATCCGGAGACCAGGCCGTCAAGGCGGTCGAGGGCGAGTCCTGGGATCCCAGCGTCAAATCCCTGGTGGCCTTCCCCTCGGTCATGGACATGATGGGCCGCCAGCCTGACTGGGTGAAATCCGTGGGCGACGCCTTCCTGGCGCAGCCCGACGCCGTCATGGATTCGGTCCAGCGGCTGCGCGTCCAGGCGCAGAAGGCCGGCAACCTGAAGAGCACGCCGCAGCAGAAGGTCACCTCCAGCACCACCAACGACAAGACCGTCGTGGTGATCGAGCCGGCCGATCCGCAGGTGGTGTACGTGCCCAGCTACAACCCGACGGTGGTGTACGGCACCTGGGCCTATCCCTCCTATCCGCCTTACTACTATCCGCCGCCTCCGGGCTCGGTGTTCGCCACCTCGCTGGTGGCCGGCATCGGCTTCGGCCTGGGCGTGGCTGCGGTCAACTCCATGTGGGGCGGGTTCGACTGGGGGCATAACGACGTCGACATCGACGTCAACCGCTACAACAACATCAACGTCAACCAGCGCATCGACCGCAACAACATCAACAACAATAGAACGACCTGGCAGCACAACCCGGCCAACCGCGGCAATACGCCGTATGCCGACCAGGCCAGCCGCCAGCGCTTCGACAGCCAGCGTCAGGCCGGCGTGCAGAACCGGGCGCAGGGGGGCCGCGCGCCGGGCGCAGCGGCAGCGCCGAACTCCCGCGATGCCGCGCGCCAGCGCGCGGCGCAGTCGTTCGAAGGCCGTACCGGGCAGTCCATACCCGGCCATTCCGAACCGGGCGCGGGGCGCGGCCAGGGGGCGGGCAGGGGAGACGCCGCGGCCAATCGCGGGCAGGGACAAGGGCAGCGGGCCGGACAAGGCGGGCAGGGCGGACAAGGCGCCCGCGACCGGGCGCAGGGCGGCGGGCAGGCGCAGCACAGCCGGCCTGCCTCCAGCGTGTCCACGCAGGACCGCCAGGCCGCGGCCCAGCGCCAGCGCGCCGACGAAGCGGCCGCACGCGACCGCGGCCGCGCTTCCAATAGCGCCAACGCGCTGAGCGGCGCCGGCAACGGCGACCAGATGCGGCAGCAGCACACGCGCAGCGAGATGAGCCGCGGCGGCGGTGGCGGCCCGCGCGGCGGCGGACATGGGGGCGGCGGACGCGGCGGTGGCGGCGGCGGACATTTCGGCGGCCGGAGATAAGCATCATGGACAAGGGAACTCTCATGACCATTGCTCGTTTGCGCGCGCTGGGCGCCGCGTCGCTGCTGGCGCTGGGCCTCGCGGCTCCCGCCGCGGCGCAAAGCCTTTATCCGAGTCCGCAGGCCGCCGCCGACGCCTTCGTCGACGCCATGGCCACCAGTGACCTCGACAAACTGGCCAAGGTGTTGGGGCCGAATCATCGCAAGATCGTGCCGGGCGGCGTGGCGCAGGACGACATCTACCGTTTCCTGGCGGCCTGGTCGCGCAAGCACGAGATCGTGGCCGATGGCGGCCGTTCCTGGCTGGCGGTCGGGGATTCGGGCTGGACGCTGCCCGTACCCATCGTGCGCGCCGGGCAGGGCTGGCGTTTCGACCCGGCGGCGGGCACGGCGGAAATCCGCCGCCGCGCCATCGGCCGCAACGAACTGACCGCCATCGAAACGCTGCGCGAGCTGCAGGCCGCGCAGGGGCGATACAAGGACAGCGTGGGCCAGGGACGCTACGCGAGCCGCCTGGTCAGCCGTCCGGGACAACGCGACGGGCTGTACTGGCCCGAGGTGCCGGGCGCACCGCAGCAGGCCTACGGGTTGGACGCGCTCAGCATGGGGCCGGAGGTGCCGCTGGACGACGCTTACTACGGCTACCGGTACAAGGTGATACCGGGCGCGGACGCAGGCTCGTACCGAATCGTGGCCTGGCCGGCGCGCTACGGGCAGACGGGCATCGACTCCTTCGTCGTCGGTCCCGACGGGCGCGTGTTGGAAGCCGACCTGGGACCCGCGTCCGCGGCACGCGCCGCGGCCTTGCGGGAACGCGATATCAGTGCCGGAACCTGGACCGACGCCGACGCGCAACCCGTTGGCAGCAAATGATTTTTCCGGCTTCCGATGAGTAATCGGGACACGCCTGTTGCTGGGTCGCAACAGGCGTGTCCGTTTGTCCGCATCGGGTAGCGCGACGCCCTTTTGTCAGCCCGCTGTGCCTAAAATGGCGAGCACCGGGACCCTGCCCGATACCCCTTTGCCGGACCTAGAAATTGAACCCCATGCATTTTGTCCGCTACGCCCTCTTCGGCGTAGGGATGGCGCTTAGCGCCGCGGCGGCCTCGGCCCCGATCTTCGTCCTGAACTCCCTGGACGCCAACGTCAGCATCGTCGATCCGGCCACCTACAAGGAATTGCGGCGCGTGCCCACGGGCAAGGAGCCGCATCACCTGTACCTGACTCCCGACGAAAAGTCGCTCATGGTGGCCAACGCCACCAGCGATTCGATCACGCTGATGGATCCCAAGACCGGTGAAGTGCAGCGCACGCTGACCGGCATCGTCGATCCCTACCAGTTGCAGTTCTCGCCGGACATGAAGTGGTTCGTGACCGCGGCCAACCGCCTGGACCACATCGACATCTATTCCTGGCATCCGCTGGAAAAAGGCTTCGACCTCAAACTGGTCAAGCGCATCCAGGCCGGCAAGACGCCCAGCCACATCATGATCGACAAGGCCAGCACCACGGCCTACGTGACGCTGCAGGACAGCGATCAGCTCATCGCCATCGACCTGGCCACGCAGACGCCGAAATGGACGGTGTCGGTGGGCAAGACGCCTGCGGACGTATTCCTGACGCCCGACCAGAAAACCCTGCTGGTGGCGCTGACCGGCGACTCCTACGTCGAGGCCTACGACGTCAGCAACGGCCCGGCCAAGCTGGTGACGCGCATCAAGACCGCCGCGGGCGCCCACGCCTTCCGCGCGCAGGGCGACCACCGCCACCTGTTCGTCAGCAACCGCACCGCCAACTCCATCAGCCGCATCGACCTGCAGACGCTGGCCGTCACCGACACCTTCCCGGTGCCCGGCGGTCCCGACTGCATGGACGTGCTGGCCGATGGCAAGACCCTGCTGGTCACCTCGCGCTGGGCCCGCAAGCTCACCGTGGTGGACCTGGAGCAGAAGAAGGTGGTCAATCAGGTGCCGGTGGGCAAGTCGCCTCACGGCGTCTGGACGCTGAACCATGCTCCTACGAGATAAGCGCGTCCACGCCGCGGTGATGCTTGCGCTGGCCTTTCCCAGCATGGGAATGGCAGCGCCAGCGACCTGCGACAAGCCTGTCTACCTGACGTTCGATACCGGCCACATGGGCGTGGCCCCGCTGATCGCGGACGTATTGGCCCGCCACAACGTCAAGGTCACTTTTTTCCTGGCCAACGAGCGCACGCTGACCGACGGCTCCAGCCTGGATGACGTGTGGGCGCCCTGGTGGAAGGCGCGCGCGGCGGAAGGCCATGTCTTCGGCTCGCACACCTATGACCACGTCTATTGGCAGGCGGATCTTCCTGGCGGCAAGTTCCGCGTCAAGCCCAGCGCCGGCCCGGACGCGGGCAAGCGCGCCGAATGGACGCCCGAGCAGTATTGCGCCGAGATCAAGCGGTCCGTCACCCGTTTCCATCAGATGACGGGCAAGAACATGCTGCCGATCTACCGCGCGCCGGGCGGCAAGACCTCGCCTGCGCTGCTGAAGGCGGCCAAGGCCTGCGGCTTCGAGCACGTGGGCTGGGCGCCCGCCGGTTTCCTGGGCGATGAACTGCCCAGTGACAAATACCCCAACGCCCGCCTGCTGGACCAGGCGCTGCGCACCATCAAGCCCGGCGACATCCTGCTGGCCCACCTGGGCATCTGGTCGCGCCAGGATCCGTGGGCGCCAGCCGTGCTGGAGCCGCTGATTGAAGGTTTGCAGCGCAAGGGCTATTGTTTTGCTACCTTGGACACGCACCCGTCCTATCGCGATTGGATCGCTAATCATCACTGATCATGGATACGCTTAGTCAATTGTTCGGAGAGTGCCAGCAATGGCTCTTCGAAACGGCGATTCAGCCCGCGCTGTTCCACCTGGGCATGAGCAACTTCATCGAGGACGGCTACGACGCCACCATGTGGCTGCTGGTCGGCCTGCTGCAGATTGTCGTGCTGGTTTTGGTGTTCGGTCCCCTGCAGCGCCTGCGCCCCGTGGAGGCGGTTACCGACCGTCGCCAGATCGGCATCGACGTGCTGTACACGCTGATCCACCGACTGGGCGCTTTCCGCCTGCTGCTGTTCTTCACCATCGACCCGTTGTGGGACAGCGTGTTTGGTCAGCTGCACGTCTGGGGTTTCGCGCCTTTCCAGCTGGACCAGTACTGGCCCGGCGTGACGGACAAGGCCTGGGTCAGCCTGATCATCTACCTGTTGCTGTTCGACGCGGTGGACTACATCTACCACCGTGCCCAGCACCGTTTCGGCTGGCTTTGGGCTTTGCACGCCGTGCATCACAGCCAGCGCCAGATGACCATCTGGAGCGACGACCGCAACCACCTGCTGGACGATATGCTGCGCGACGTGCTGGTGGTGTTCGTGTCGCAACTGGTGGGCGTGCCGCCGGCGCAGTTCGTCATGGTGGTGGCCATCACTCAGCTGGCGCAGAGTTTCTCGCACGCCAATCTGCGCATGCATTTCGGCGCCATCGGCGAGCGCCTGCTGGTCAGTCCGCGCTTTCACCGCCACCACCATTCCATCGCCTACGACGCCTCCACGCCGGGTCCGGTGGGCGGCTACAACTTTGCGGCGCTGTTTCCCATCTGGGACGTACTGTTCCGCACCGCCCGCTTCGGCGTGGGCTACGGCCCCACGGGCATTCATGACCAGCAGGCGGAACTGGGCGGGCGCGATTACGGCCGCGGCTTCTGGTCGCAGCAGTGGCTGGGCTTGAAACGCATGGTGGGCCGCGACCGCGAACCCGCCGCCGCGCCGCCGTCGCCGCCGGCCTCGGTTGAACGCGCCTGAAAGCGGCCTGGCCTCAAAGGCCGCGCATGAAAAAACGAGCCCGCTTGAACTGACCCCCAGAAGTTGGATGGTCAGAAGCTAAAGGCCGAAGGCCTGAGCTCGGTACTGCACCGGGCTCAGGCCTTTTAGCTTGAGCTTGATGCG